>JALGVU010000428.1 GCA_025774545.1 bacterium
GTCAGTGCGTTCGAGCCCGCATGTACTCGACTTCGATCACGATGGGAAGAAGGATGTTCTGACCGGCAACACGAACGGAGAACTCGTCTTCTACAGCAACGTCGGAACGGACGAAACCCCGATCTTCTCGGGGTACTACCTCGTCGAGGCCGACAGCGTCACGATAGATCTGCCCGGCACGTCGCGTTCCCGACCCTTCGTTTGCGAGTGGAACGAGGATGACTTCCCGGACGTCCTGATCGGCTACGGGGACGGCCTCGTCAGAGTCTACACGGGAATCGAGCACGACCACGGTTCGGGAGTGCCGCAGCCTGTCTCGGAGCTGGCCGCGATCCTGCTGGCGCCGTGCCCCAACCCCACTCGCGGCCGCTCGGTCCTCGCATTCGAGCTGCCCTGCGAGCAGAAGGTGCGTCTTACGATCTACGACGTCTCGGGGCGGCGGGTGGCCCGGCCGGCCGACCGGAGCTTCGGGGCCGGGCGGCACGAGGCTGAGTGGCGCGGGACAGACGACCGGGGGCGGGCGCTCCCGTCAGGCGTCTACTTCGTGCGCATGGAGGCAGGAACCTCCGAGCAGACGCGGAGGCTCGTGCTGCTGCGCTGAGCCAAGTGGCTCTTGGAGGACTGGTCGTGTGGCGCGGCTACGACGCGCCCAAGAACTCCTGAGCAGCTTTGAACAGATCCCTCGCCTCGGCGTCGGGAGCGAGGCATAGAGTTCGAAACGTGTCGCACGTGGGGTACCAGCAGATCGAGGCGGGCGCCACCAGGTACGGCGCCCAGACTGCCTCGACTCCCCGCGGAAAGGAGGGAGCCAGAGTGGCCAAGCGATCCCGTCGCGGCAGAAGGTCAGCGGACGAGCGTCCGGGGGACCGGCCGCGCGACGCCGCGGTCGGGGAGCGTGCGGCGGGCTCACTGGCGTACTACTACCCGACCGTCTTCGTCACCGGCGCGGCGATCATGGTGCTCGAGCTCCTCGGCGCCAGGGTCCTCGCGCCGTACTACGGGTCCAGTCTCTTCGTCTGGTCGTCGCTCATCTCGGTGACGCTCGTCGCGCTGGCCATCGGCTACTGGCTCGGCGGGGTCGTGGCCGACCGCCGGCCGAGGCCCGCGCTCCTCTACGCCATCATCGCGCTGGCCGGCCGCGCTACGGCCGTCATCGCACCGCCCCGCGGTCCGGTGCTTCAGGCCACGGACGCTCTCGGTCTGCGCGGCGGATCGCTCTCGTCCGCTTTCATCCTGTTCACCGCGCCGCTTCTCCTTCTGGGAATGGTCTCTCCGTTCGCCGTCAAGCTCTCGACAGTGAGCCTCGGAAGACTGGCCCGCACGGCGGGGAAGCTCTACTCGGTCTCGACCGCCGGCAGCTTCGTAGGAACGCTCGCCGCCGGGTTCCTGCTCATCCCGACGTTCGAGGTGCGGACGATCCTGCTCGGGATTGCGATCGCGCTCGTCGCCGTGTCGCTTGTGTTTCTCGCGCTCCTGCGGCGGGGCCGACCGTCCGCGGTGACGGCCGTGCTCCTGGCCGCGATTGTGGTGCTCACGCCGGGCTCCCAAGGCGTGCGCGCGCTGGGGGACACGGTCCTCGTCGCCAAGGAGCCGAGCTTCTACGGCGAGATCCGGATCGTCGACAGGGGCCCGCTCAGGTTTCTTCTGGTCGACGGCGGCATGCAGTCGGGGATCGACACGCGCAACGGGCTCTGCGCCCTCGAGTACCCGTACGTCATCGAGACGCTCGCCTACCGGCTCCGCCCGGAGGGATCTCGGGCTCTCGTGATCGGGCTCGGCGCCGGTGTCATCCCCGACGCGATGGCGAACTGGGGGGTGACGTCGGACATCGTGGAGATCGATCCCAAGATCATCGCGGTGGCGCGTGAGCACTTCGGGTTCGACCCATCGGGCCACGCGGTCCACGTGGGGGACGGCCGCCGGCTCCTCGAGGAGACGAGCGAGCGCTACGACTACGTCATCCTCGACGCCTTCGCGGGGGAGATGGTCCCCGTCCACCTGCTCTCCCGGGAGGCGTTCGAGTCGGCCCGGGCCGCCATGGAGCCCGAGGGAATCCTCATCCTCAACTACGTGGGGTACCGAGAGGGACCCCAGTCCCGCGTGGCCATGTCGATCGCGGAAACCCTCCGCGCCGTCTTCGACTCCGTGGAGACGTTCGCGGCGGGCACGCCCGGCGACTACGGGGGCAACGTGTTCGTTGCCTCCGACGCGCCGATCGACGTTGGCGCGGCCACGCGCGCCGGCCCGCTTCCGTTTCCCGTG
>JALGVU010000127.1 GCA_025774545.1 bacterium
TTCAGGCCGCCCGCGGGGCGGCTCCTCGGAGGCGGATGGCGACGGATCTTCTCATGGCTACGAGGCTCATCATTCGGGGCGTTGTTCAGGGCGTCGGCATGCGGCCCTTCGTCTACCGCCTCGCGCGCCGCCACGGCGTCAAGGGCTGGGTCGTGAACTCGAGCCGCGGCGTCATCATCGAGGCCGAGGCCGCTCTGGCAGACGTCGAGGCGTTCGTTCGAGCGCTCGAGGAGGAAACCCCTCCGCTGGCGCGGATCGAGCGCATCGAGCGCGAGGAGGTCTCGCCGCAGGGCTTCGGCGATTTCGAGATCCGCGGGAGCCGCGCGGAGGACGAGGAGAGCACGCTCATCTGTCCGGACGTCGCGATCTGTGGCGACTGCGTCCACGAGTTCCGCGATCCCGCCGATCGCCGGCACCGCTATCCATTCATCAACTGCACGAACTGCGGGCCGCGCTATTCGATCATCGAGGGTACGCCGTACGACCGGCCGAAGACCTCGATGAAGTCGTTCGCGATGTGCGAGCGCTGCCAGCACGAGTACGATGACCCCCTCGATCGCCGGTTCCACGCGCAGCCGAACGCCTGCCCCGAGTGCGGACCCAGACTCTCGCTCGTGACGCCGCTCGATCCCCGATCGTACTGCGCCGAGCTCGTGCTCGGCCGGAGCTACGTGCGGATGCCGGCTGAGATCGTCTCGGCGATCGACGCCGATCCGGCCGCCGCCGTCCGGTGGCTTCTCAAGGAGGGCGGCATCGTGGGGGTCCGGGGTCTGGGCGGCTTCCACATCGCGGCGGCAGCCGAGCTCCCCGCGACCGTGCGCGCGCTCAGGGAGAAGAAGAACCGTCCGGCGAAGCCGTTCGCGATCATGTGCCGGGATCTCGACGTCGTGCGCGAGATCGCGCAGGTGAATCCGCTCGAGGAGGAAGCGCTCACGAGCCCGTGGAGTCCGATCGTGCTTCTGAGGAAGCGGCCCGATCCTGCGCGCGAGCTTCCCGCCATCATCGCGCCGAGGAACGCGTACCTCGGCGTCGTGCTGCCGTATGCGCCCGTGCATCATCTCCTCTTCGACGACGACCTCGAGATCTTCATCATGACGAGCGCGAACGCGGCCGGCGAACCGATCGTGGCGGACGTCGACGAGGCGCGCACGCGCCTCACCGGGATCACGCGCACGTTCCTCGATCACGACCGCGACATCGTCAACCGCAACGACGACTCGATCGTCTTCGTCGAGGCCGATCGCGTCGCGATGTCGCGGAGATCGCGCGGGTACGCGCCGTATCCGATCGAGCTCGGGATCGAGACGCGCGAGGTTCTGGCGTGCGGAACCGAGCTCAAGGGATCGTTCACGCTCCTCCGGGACGGCTGGGCGTTCGTGAGTCCGCACGTCGGGGATCTCGAGAACCAGGCGACGCTCGAGTTCTACGAGGAGATGATCGAGAAGTTCATGGATTGGTTCCGGGTCGAACCGAGCGTCGTTGCATACGACCTTCACCCGGACTACCTGGCCACGCGATACGCGAAGTCGTTCGGGGAACGTCACGACGCCGACGTCTGGCTCGTGGGCGTGCAGCACCATCACGCGCACGTTGCGTCGGTCGCGATCGAGAACGGCGTCAGCGATCCCGTGATCGGGCTCGCCCTCGACGGGACCGGGTACGGAACCGACGGAGCGATCTGGGGCTGCGAGTTCCTGGTCTCGGACCTCACCGACTTCGAGCGGGCGGGGCACCTCAAGTACGTCCCGCTCCCCGGCGGCGACGCGGCGATCCGGCATCCGTACCGCGTCGCGCTCTCGCATCTCCACGCGGCGGGAGAGGAGGATCTCCTGGGCATCGGTCGCGAGCTCTTCGCGGAGATCCCGGAGGACGAGCTCGATCTCGTCGTCCAGCAGATCGAGAAGGGCGTGAACAGCATCGACACGTCGAGCGCCGGACGGCTCTTCGACGCGGTGTCGTCGATCGCCGGCGTCTGCCACGAGATCAGCTACGAGGCGCAGGCCGCGATCGAGCTCGAGTCGCGCGTACGGGGGAACCCGACCCGGACGTACCCGTACGAGATCGCGCAGGACGACGGACGGATCATCGTCGATCCCTCGGCGACCATCCGCGCGGTGGTCAGCGACGTGCGCCGCGGAGTCTCGCGAGCCGAGATCTCGGCGGCGTTTCACGGCACGGTCGTCCAGTTCTGCCGCGAGGTCGCAGGAAGGCTCGCGGAGGAGCGGGGGATCGAGCGCGTCGCGCTCTCGGGCGGCGTCTTCCAGAACCGCTCGCTTCTCACGTGGCTCGTCGCCGCGCTCGAGGCCGACGGCCTCACGGTCCTCCTTCATAAGGAGGTGCCGACGAACGACGGGGGCGTCTCGCTCGGACAGGCGGCGATCGCGAACGCGCGGGCGCTCGTGGCGGGCGGCTAGCGCGCCGGCGCCTCGTGGCCGCGGTAGAACGTGGGGCCGTGGTGCCATCGCTCCGGGCGAGTTCAGCCGCGAAGCGGCGGGTGTCTGAGCTCCGGAGCGATGGCACCACGGCCGACCAGGCCTGGAGATCAGGAGAACGCACAATGTGCCTCGCAGTACCAGGACGAATCATCGAGATCGACGGCACGACCGCGAGGATAGACTTCGGCGGCGTCACGCGTGAGGCGAACCTGACGCTCGTCCCCGACGCGGCGGTCGACGACTACGTCCTCATCCATGCGGGATTCGCGATCCAGCGCCTCGACGAGCAGGAGGCGCAGGAGACGCTCAAGCTCTTCCGGGAGCTCGCCCAGGCGCTCGAGGACGAGAAGCGCCCATGAGCACGCTCATCGAATCCGCCGCGTTCCGTTCCGAGCCCGAGGCGCGCGCGCTCGTCGCGCGGATCCACGCGCTCGCGACGGAGCCCGTCTCGCTCATGGAGGTTTGCGGGACTCACACCGTCGCGATCTCGAGATTCGGTCTGCGATCGCTGATGCCTGACGGACTCAAGCTCCTCTCGGGACCCGGCTGCCCCGTCTGCGTGACGCCTCTCGCCGAGATCGACCGCTCGATCGCCGCGGCGCGCATGCCGGACGTCATTCTCACGACCTTCGGCGACATGATGCGCGTTCCAGGATCGGAGTCGTCGCTCGAACGCGAGAAGGCGGACGGCGCGGACGTCCGCATCCTCTACGGTCCCCTCGAGGCGCTCGAGATCGCGGCCGCGAACCCCGATCGCGAGATCGTCTTCGTCGGTGTCGGCTTCGAGACGACGTCACCGACGATCGCAGCGACCGTCGCCGAGGCGAAGCAGCGGGGGACGCCGAATCTCTCGGTGCTCCCGTTCTTCAAGACGGTGCCTGCGGCCCTCGACCTCCTGGCGAGCATCCCGACACGCGCGCTCGACGGGTTCATCTGTCCGGGGCACGTCAGTACGATCATCGGGTCGAAGGCCTACGAGCCGGTCGCGCGGGAGCGAAACATGCCGTGCGTGGTCGTCGGCTTCGAGCCGCTCGACATCCTCGCAGGGATCGTCATGCTCCTCGAACAGGTCGAGGCCGTTCGAAGGGGGACCGCCCGCGCGAGTGTCGAGGTCCAGTACCGGCGCGCCGTCACCCGCGAAGGGAACGAGGCCGCGCAGAGACTCCTCGCGGATGTCTTCGAGCCGTGCGACGCGGAGTGGCGCGAGATCGGGACGATCGCGGGAAGCGGCTACGAGTTCAGCGAGCGCTACCGATCGTTCGACGCGCGCGAGCGCCTGGCGATCGAGATTCCCGAAACCGCGGCGGTGTCGGGATGCATCTGCGGGGAGATCATGCTCGGTCTCAAGCTCCCGACCGACTGCTCGCTCTTCGCGGGGCGCTGCACACCCCGCGATCCCGTGGGACCCTGCATGGTCTCGACAGAGGGCGCCTGCGCGGCGTTCTACAAGTACGACAGACAGGTATCCTGACAGAACAGGCGCGGCGTGGTTCGTCGCCCGCCGCGGTCAGAGCGGAGGCGAGGTTGAAGCGCGACGGGAAGATCAAACTCGCACACGGGAGCGGCGGCGCGCTCATGCACGAACTCGTCAGCGAGCTCATCGTCGCCAGGCTCTCGAATCCCGTGCTCGACTCGCTCGACGACTCGGCGGAGCTGCCCGACGTCGCGGGACACGCCCTCGACGGAGGTCGCCTCGCCTTCACGACCGACTCGTACGTCGTGCAGCCGCTCTTCTTCCCGGGCGGCGACATCGGCAAGCTCGCCGTCGCGGGGACGGTCAATGATCTCGCGATGAAGGGGGCGCGGCCCGCGTATCTCACGCTCGGCCTCGTCGTCGAAGAGGGCTTAGCACTCGCCGACCTCGAGCGCGTGCTGGACTCGGTCGCAGTGACGGCTAAGGACGCTGCCGTGTCGGTCGTCGCGGGGGACACGAAGGTGGTCGAGCGCGGCGGGATCGGCGGGCTCATCGTCAACACCGCGGGCATCGGGTTCATCCCGGATGGCACCGCCGTCTCCGGCGGAAGCGCCGCCGCCGGCGACGCGATCATCATCTCGGGAACGATCGGCGATCACGAGACGGCGATCCTGGTCGCCCGCGAGGAGCTCAGGCTCGACGAGGTGATCGAGAGTGACTGCGCCTGTCTGAACGGACTCGTCGAGGTCGTGCTCGACGCGTGCGACGACGTCCACGTGATGCGCGACCCAACGCGCGGGGGCCTGGGGACGACGCTGAACGAGATAGCGTCGAGGTCGAACGTCGGGATCACGATCGACGAGCGCGCGATCCCCGTCGATCGCAAGGTCCGCGCCGTCTGCGAGATCCTCGGGTTCGACCCGATC
The DNA here is from genome assembly GCA_025774545.1 of bacterium. Taxonomy (GTDB): domain Bacteria; phylum Joyebacterota; class Joyebacteria; order Joyebacterales; family Joyebacteraceae; genus JALGVU01. The sequence continues at coordinate 4,776 of JALGVU010000127.1, forward strand.
TACATGGCGAACGAGGGGAAGGCGATCGTCGTGGCGCCCGCGCGGGCGGCCGGAGCGATCGTCGAGGCGATGCGCGCCCACCCGCTCGGGCGGGAGGCGGCGGTGATCGGGGAGGTGGGCGGCCGGACGGGTGTCTACCTTCGCACGTTGGTCGGCGGGATCCGCCCGATCGTGATGCTCGAGGGCGTGCAGCTTCCCAGAATCTGCTAGCGCGTCGTCCTCCGGAACGGGAGAGGGACCCTTGCACGAGCTCTCCATCTGCCAGAGCATGCTCCGGATCGTCGACGCGACGATGGAGAAGCACCCGGGGGCGAAGCTCATGCGCATTTTCCTCGAGATCGGCAAGGGCGCGACGATCGAGCCCGTTCTTCTCAAGGATGCGTTCGAGATCGTCACGCACGACGGTCCGTACGCGGGAACCGAGCTCGTCATCAAGGACATCCCGCTCGTCGGGCGGTGTCGCTCGTGCGGGCGGAGCTTCGAGTACGAGGAGATCGCGCTCGGGTGTCCGAGCTGCGAGTCGATCGACATCGAGATCGAGAGCGGCCTCGAGATGAACATCAAGGAACTCGAGATCGACGAGTGAAAGCGCGGCTGCCCGGGCGCCGGTCGTGTAAGCTGGGGACGCCACGTCTCCGGGTGAGTTCAGGCGCGAAGCGCCGTGTGCCCGAGCTCCGGAGGGAAGGTGTCCCCAGCAACCAAGCTCCGAAGAAGAACTGGAGGAGGTCACATGGCGAAGGTGAGCATCGAGAAGAGGATCCTGAGCGAGAACGACCGGATCGCGATCGAGAACCGGAAGACGTTCGCGGACGCCGGCGTTCTCGTTCTCAACATCATCAGCTCGCCCGGGTCGGGCAAGACGACGTTGCTCGAGGCGACGCTCGATCGCATCGCCCGCGAGCTCGCCGTGCTCGTCATCGAGGGCGACGTCAGCACGGAGCGCGACATGGACCGGGTGAGGGCACGCGGGGCGGGGGGAATCCAGATCAACACGGGGGGCGGTTGCCACCTGAGCGCCAAGATGATCCGCGAGGTCCTCGGGGAGCTCGATCTCGAGAGCGCCGACATCGTCTTCATCGAGAACGTCGGCAACCTCATCTGCCCGTCGACCTACGACCTCGGGGAGGACGTGCGGCTCGTGCTCCTCTCCGCGACCGAGGGCGACGACAAGCCGATGAAGTACCCGTCGATCTTCCACGAGGCGAGCCTGGCGATTCTCAACAAGACCGATCTCCTTCCGCATCTCATCTACGACACCGAGAAGGTGATGAAGGAGATCGCGGTCCTGAATCCCAACTGTGAGATTCTGAGACTCTCGGCCCTCCAGGGCGAGGGTATGGACACGTGGATCGACTGGCTCCGCGAGAAGCTCGCCGCGAAGCGGGGCGAGCAGACTTCCGGCGCGAGGCGAGGCACGTGATCTTCTGTCGCGAGGCGGGGCGAGCAGACTTCTGTCGCAAGGCGGGGAACGTGATCTTCTGTCGCGAGGCGGGGCGAGCAGACTTCGAGCTCGGAGCGCGGCCCGTGAACGCGGGGCGCCGCGATCGTTGGGGGGAGCGAGCATGACAATCGCGATGATCATCTGGATCGTGGCCGCCGTGGCGTCGATCGCGCTCGTGATCTTCGTTCGCGGGGTGCGCGACCGGCTCGCCTCCATGACGACGGCAATCTGGCTCCTCGTGATCGTCGCCCTCCTCTCGATGGCCGGGACCATGATCGGCCAGAACCTCCCACGCGCGGCCTACGTCGAGCGGTTCGGCGCACCAGCCGGGGGCTTCCTCGTCGCGTCCGGCCTCACGAACGTCTTCGGTTCCTGGTACTTCCTCTTCTTCGTCGGCGCGCTCGCACTCTCCCTGCTCACGTGTTCGTTCGTGAGGATCGCGAGGCTCGTGCGGCCGGCCCGCACGGCCCGGCTCGCGAAGCTCGGGTCGCTCATCACGCATCTCTCGATCGTGGTCGTGCTCGTCGGCGGACTCATCACGGCGCTCGCGGGCTTCCGCTATCCCGCGTCGCACTTCCTCGAGGCGGGGGACGTCCTGGACGTTCCGGAGGGCGGGTTCTCGCTCCGCGTCGACGAGGCGCGCACCGAGTTCACAGACGACGGCGTGATCAGCGAGTACGTGTCGGTCGTGACCGTGCTCGAGGAGGGGCGCGAGATCTTCTCCCGCCGCATCGAGGTCAACCACCCGCTCGTTCATCGCGGGCTCGGGATCTACCAGTACGAGATGATGCCTTCGGCGACCTCGGTCGCCTCGGCGATGCTCGGGGTCGTGGTCACGACGCCTGACGGCGACGAGCGTCTCGCGGAGATCGCGGTCGTCCCCGGCGAGGACGCTCCGGTGCCCGGAACCGCCATCACCCTGAAAATCCTGGAATTCATGTCCCACTTCACCTACGATATCGCACGAGGAACCGCCGAGCTGGCCTCCGTCAGGCACGAGAATCCGGCGGTTCTGGTGCAAGTGGCCGAGGAAGGCGAGCCGGTCGGCGAGACGTGGGCGTTCGCAGCGTTTCCGGGGCACGAGCCCGAACGCGAGCTTCCATGCCGGGTCTTTCTGCTCGACTACCGGCCCGACCACGAGAACGCGCTCACCAGGTTCGAGTTCTCCAGCCAGCCGGGAACGCCTCTCCTCTTCGCCGGATTCGCGGCGATGTCCGTCGGGCTTTGCCTGACGTTCTGGACGCGCCG
>JALGVU010000016.1 GCA_025774545.1 bacterium
TCCACGACTCCGTCACCGCGAAGGAGGACGGGCTCGAGCGGTTCGCCGCGCCGGACGGGCATCCGCGGCGGGCCGCCGTCGATCGCTTCCTCGCATCGGGCCGTCGACGCGAGGACGCGGCGAACGCGACCGATCTCGGCGACTTCGCGGAGGGACGGTACGACTTCGAACTCCGCCGGGCCGACGAGGCCGTCGGCGTGGCGATGTGGCGCCGGGGAACGCTCGCACTGAACGACGGGCCCGCGCGGCTGACGCTCGAGAAGCGCGTCTGGATCATGCCGGACGGTGCCGTTCGGATCGACTACGAGATCGAGGCCGCCGACGAGATCGGCGCGGTCTTCGCTCCGGAGTGGAACCTGGCGTTTCTCACGCCGAACACCGACTACGTGACGATGGAGCACGAGGGCTCCAGAAGGAAGAACGTCGGCAACGCGGCGACCTTCGAGGACTCGGCCGGGATCTCGATCGCCGACCGTCTGCGGGGCGGAACGGTGCTGGTGTCGAGAGAGCCTCGCGGCGCCCTCTGGATCGAGCCGCTCGAGACCGCGTCGCAATCCGAGGGAGGGCTCGAGCGCGTCTTCCAGGGAGTGACCCTGACGACGTGCTGGCCCCTCAGGCTTGCCGCGGGGGAGCGGCGCGGATTCTCGGTTACCATCGGGTTCCGGCCGCTGGAGGAGTAGGACATGTCGGACGTCGTCCTGGTGCTGGCGCTCGCGGTCCTCGGCGGGGCGCTCACGATCGACACGACCGCGGCGTTCCAGTCGATGCTCTCGCAGGCGCTCGCCGCGGGCGCGCTCGCGGGGCTCGTGGCGGGCGACGTCGGTCTGGGTCTCATCGTGGGTGCGACGCTCCAGCTCGTCTGGATGGGGGCTCTGCCCGTCGGCGCCGCCGCCTTCCCGGACGCCGCCGTCGGAGCGGTCGTGGGCGCCGGGCTCGCCGGACTCCTCGCGCGGAGCGGGATCGGAACGGGACTCTGCGTCGCGTCGGGCGTTCTGGTCGGACTCGCGGCCGGCGCGCTGGGGCAGCGCGTGACGATGCGCCTCCGCAGATTCAACGTCCGCCTGGCCGACCTCGCCGTGCGTCGGGCGGATGAGGGGAGCGCCGCCGGCGTCCGCGGCGCCGTCGCGCTCGGACTCGGCGCGAGGTTCGCGACCGGGGCCCTTCTGACGCTCGTCGTGCTGGGCGCCGCGCTCCCCCTCGCTGGCGGCCTCGCGTCGATGCGGCCGGGCGGCGAGTACGCGACCGCCCTCTGGGCGGCTCCCGTCGCGGTCGCGTCCGTCGCGGCGGCCGGCAGACGGAAGCTCACGTGGTTCCTCCTGGCCGCGGGATTCCTCGTCGGCGTCGCTGTGCTGGCAATTGTCTGAGAGAGGCTCGATGGCGCGGAACGGCGTGCAGCAGAACGCGAAGACGGACGTCGGAGCGGGTGGGCGGCTCGGGGTGGGCGGGCGGTATGGGATACTGTGGCGCTCGTTCTTCCTGCAGTCGGTGTGGAACACGCGCGGCATGCAGAACGTCGGTTTCTGCTTCGCCATGCTGCCGTTCCTCCGGCTCAAGGGGACCGACGAGAAGAGCGCCCGGGCGTTCCTGAAGCGACACCTCGGGTTCTTCAACACGAATCCGGTGCTCGCGTCGTACGTGCTCGGGGCCGCGGGGGCAGCCGAGCTCGCGGGCGACGAGCGAAGCGTCGAGGACATGAAGCGGGCGATGGCCGGTCCGCTCGGCATGGCCGGCGACGCGCTCCTCTGGGGCTCCGTGCGACCGCTCGCGGGATTCGTGGGCGTGGCCCTGGCGCTCTCCGGACGCGCGTGGGCGCCGTTCGTGTTCGTCGGGATCTACTGCGTGCCCCAGCTCGTTCTCCGCGTGCGGGGCATCGCCGCCGGACTCGAGCGCGGAGCGTCCTCGGCGAAGGAGGTCCTGGGCGACGGGCTCGCGAAGGCGGTACGGGCGGTACGCGCCGCGGCGGCCTTCGCGGCCGGGATCGTCCTGGCCCTGGCGGTGCGGGAAGGCGAGTCGTTCCAGCCGTCGCGGCTGATCGTCGCGGGCGTGGTCCTCGTTCTGGCGTACGCCGCGGCGAGGCTTCGCGTGCCGTCGACGGTCGTCGGCGCGATCGGAGCCATCGGGGCGCTCGTCCTCATGCTCACGGTTCCCAATGGGGGATGGCTTGACTGAGCGTAACGTGGTCATTGCGAACAGGGTGGGGCTGCACGCGCGGCCGGCGGCGGAGTTCGTCAAGCTCGCAAGCAGGTTCGACGTGGACATCAAGCTCACGAAGGAAGATCTGACGATCGACGGCAAGAGCATCATGGGCGTGATGATGCTCGCCGCTGAGTGCGGCAGCACGCTCCTGATCGCCGTCGATGGACCGGACGAGGCGGAGGCGCTCGAGGCCTTGAGCGCGTTCCTCGAGACCGACATCGAAGAAGGGACGGGCCTCGCGTGATAGACCTTCGCGACGTGGGGGAAGCGCAGATCATCGAGGGGATACCGGCCTCGCCCGGCGTGGTCGTCGGCAAGGCGTTCATCCTCGACACGGAGCGCCCCCACGTCGAGCAGGAGAGGATCTCTCCCGAGGAAATGCAGGAGGAGATCGAGAACTTCACGACGGCCATCGACGAGACGAGGCGCGAGCTTCTGAAGCTGCGGAGCGGGCTCGAGCAGGAGCTGGGCGAGACGCACGCGCGCATCTTCGACGCGCACCTGATGATCCTGGAGGACTCGACGGTCGTCGAGGGGACCGTCCGCCGGATCCGGGAGGAGGGGATCAACGCCGCCTTCGCCCTGACCGAGACGATCGGGCACGTGACGAAGGCGATGGAGAGGACCCGCGACGAGTATCTGAGGGAGCGGGTCTACGACATCAAGGACATCGAACGGCGCCTTCTCATGAGGCTGCTCGGACGGAAGGCGCGCAGCCTCAAGAACCTCGAGGACGACGTCATCGTGCTCGCCCAGGAGCTGGCGCCGACGCACACCGCGTCGATGCACAGGGAGCGCGTGGTCGGCTTCGGGACCGAGGTCGGTGGAAGAACGTCCCACGCGGCGATCATGGCGCGGTCGCTCGAGATCCCGGCGGTCGTCGGCCTGCACGGCGCTACCGACATCATCCGGCAGGGCGAGACGGTCATCATCGACGGCACCGTCGGGCTCCTCGTCTACCGATTCGACTCTGCGATCCTCGACTACTACGCCGAACGCAAGCGCAAGCTCGCCGAGTTCGAGCAGGAGCTTCTCACCTACAAGGACTATCCGGCCGTCACGAAGGACGGGCGGAAGTTCGAGCTCGGCGCGAACATCGAGATCCCCGACGAGGTCACGTCGGCGCTCTCTCACGGGGCCGAGGGGATCGGGCTCTTCCGGACCGAGTACCTGTTCATCGCCCGCGACGATCTGCCGTCGGAGGACGAGCAGTACGAGGCGTACCGCGACGTGGTGAAGGCGATGGCGCCGTCGCCGGTCGTGATCAGGACGCTCGACGTCGGTGGCGACAAGTTCGGTCCGCACGGCGCGGCCGAGCGCGAGGCCAACCCGTTCCTCGGATGGCGAGGGATACGATACAGCCTCTCTCATCCCGACCTCTTCATCAAGCAGCTGAAGGCGATCCTCCGGGCGAGCGTGCACGGGAACGTACAGATCATGTTCCCGATGATCTCGTCGCTCCAGGAAGTGTGGGACGCCAAACAGGTGCTCGAGGCTGCGCGGCAGGAGCTGACCGTCACGGGGCGCGAGTTCGCGCCCGACATCGACGTCGGGATCATGGTGGAGACGCCCGCGGCGGTAGCGATCGCAGAGATCCTGGCCGCCGAGGTCGACTTCTTCAGCATCGGCTCGAACGACCTCGTGCAGTACACGCTCGCCGTCGATCGGGGGAACGACAGGGTGGCCTACCTCTACGACCAGTACCACCCGGCGATCCTCAAGCTCATCAGCGAGACCGTGCGCGCGGCGAAACGACAGCGCAAGTGGGTCGGCCTGTGCGGCGAGATGGCCGGCGACCCGCTCTCGGTGCTCCTCCTGATAGGCTTCGGGTTGAACAAGCTCTCGACGAGCCCGCTGATGCTCCCCGAGGTCAAGAGCATCGTGCGCGCGTCGAGCTACAGCTACGCCCGGAAGGTGGTCCAGAGGGCCATGAGCATGAAGACCGGACCTGAGGTGAGACGGTACCTCGAGACGATCTTCACGAAGCGATTCCCGGAGATCAGCGCAACGGAGATGATCACGTGAGCGTGCTCGACGACATCCGCGCGCTCGAGGAGAACGATCCGGACGGGATGCTCCGTCACTTGGTCGCCTTCCCCGATCAGCTCGACGAGGCGGAGGGGATCGGACGCGCGGTCGCCTGCTCCTCGCTCGACAGGCCGGTCTCGTCGGTCGTCGTGCTCGGCATGGGTGGGTCGGCGATCGGCGGGGAGCTCGCGGCGGGGTACGTGGCGGATCGCATCGGCGTTCCGTTCTGCGTCGTCCGGGGCTACGTTCTTCCGGAATTCGTGGGCCGAGACACGCTCGTCGTCGCCTCCAGTTACTCCGGCAACACCGAGGAGACCCTCGCCGCGTACCGTGAGGCCACCGCTCGGGGCGCGCGTGTGATATGCTCGACGACGGGTGGAGAGCTCAAGCGCCTGGCCGAGCGGGCCTCCCAGGACGTCATCCGCGTTCCCGCGGGTCTTCCGCCCAGAGCGGCCCTGGCCTACAGCCTCGTGCCGCTCCTCGTGGTCCTCTGGCGACTCGAGCTGATTCGCGATCAGGCCCTGGAACTTGCGTCGGCGAAGGCGACCGCCGCGAGGCTCGTGGCGGCGCTCGGCTCCCAGGAGCCCGCGAAGACGAATCTCGCGAAGGATCTGGCGCACTGGTTGCATCACCGAGTCCCGGTCATCTACGGCACGACGCCGCGGACTTCGGTCGTCGCGACGCGCTGGTGCGGCCAGCTCTCGGAAAACGCGAAGGTCGTCGCACACAGGAACGAGTTGCCCGAGATGAACCACAATGAGATAGTGGGGTGGAGCGTCGAGCAGGGCTTCGGCGGTCTCGCGCGGGTGATCTTCCTGCGGGACGTGGAGGACCATCCCCGCGTGGCGCGTCGGATCGACATCACCCGGGAGGCGCTCGAGGCGTCCGGCGTCGAGACGCGCGAGGTCGGAAGCGTCGGCGACATGAGGCTCGAGAGGCTCGTGTCCCTGATCCAGATCGGGGATTTCGTGAGCTTCTATCTGGCGGCTCTCGCCGGGGTCGACCCGACGCCGGTGGTGCCGATCGACAGGCTGAAGGAGGCGCTCGGGTCGGTCTGAGCGCCCGTCGCACGGACGTGCGGAAGGAACGAGCATGAGGGCGATCATCCCCGTCGCCGGAATAGGTACGCGGCTGAGGCCGCACACGCACACGATTCCCAAGGCCCTCGTGCAGGTCGCGGGGAAGCCGATTCTGGGACACATCCTCGATGAGATCATCCCGCTCGGCATCCGCGACGTCGTGCTGGTGACCGGGTACATGGGAGGCCGGGTGAAGAGCTACGTCGGCGAGGCGTATCGCGATCTGAACGTCTGCTACGTCGACCAGGAGGAGAGGCTCGGGCTGGGGCACGCGATCTACCTCACGCGCGAGTGCGTCGAGAACGGACCGACGCTCATCGTCCTCGGCGACACGGTCGTCACGGCCGACTTCTCGTCGCTCGTCGGTGGTGAGCGCACGCTGATCGGCGTGAAGGAGGTCGACGAGCCGCAGCTCTTCGGAGTCGTGGAGGTCGAGGGCGGGATGGTCAAGAGCCTCGTGGAGAAGCCGGACGTTCCACCGTCGAATCTGGCCATCGTCGGGCTCTACTACATCGTGAACACGCCGCTCCTCTACGAGGCGCTCACGGACATCGTTGAGGGCGACGTCAGGACGAAGGGCGAGTACCAACTCACGGACGCGCTCAAGCTCATGCTCGAGCGAGGGGAGGTGATGGGGACCTTCAGCGTGGAGGGCTGGCACGATTGCGGCCGACCCGATACGCTCCTCGAGACCAATCGCTTCCTCCTCGACCGATCGGGAGGCAACGGGAGCGACATCCCCGGGTCGGTCGTCGTGCCTCCGGTGTCGATCGATCCGTCGGCCACGATCGAGCGCTCCGTGATAGGTCCGCACGTGTCGATCGCGGCGGGGGCCACGATCCTAGACTCCGTCGTCAGGAACAGCATTCTGAACGCGAAGGCGCACGTCGAGAAGAGCCTGCTCGACAACTCGCTGATCGGGGAGGGGGCCGTGGTTCACGGGCACTTCCGGAGGTTGAACGTAGGAGATTCATCGGAGATCGAAATCGGCGGGTGACGGCTCGCGGCACTGGGGACGACCCGGCACGCGATCGCCCGCGACCCACCGTCGAGACTCTCGGCTGTCCAGCAGGAATGGAGGAGACGTTGGAGAAGCATCTTTTCACGTCGGAATCGGTGACGGAGGGGCACCCTGACAAGGTGGCCGATCAGATATCGGACGCGATCCTGGACGGCGTGCTCAGCAAGGACCCGTCTGGTCGGGTCGCGTGCGAGACGATGGTGACGACCGGCCTCGCTTTCGTGTCGGGCGAGATATCGACCGACGCCTACGTCGATATCCCGACGGTCATCAGGAAGACGATCAATGAGATCGGCTACACCGACGCGCGGTACGGGTTCGACTCGGAAACCTGCGCGGTCGTGACCGCGATCAGCGAGCAGTCGAGCGACATCTGGAGCGGCGACGCCAGGGGGCACGCGGTGCAGGAGGGAGGCGCCGGCGACCAGGGCATGATGTTCGGTTACGCCACGACGGAGACCGAGGAGTACATGCCCATGCCGATCCACCTGGCGCACCTCCTCGCGCGACGTCTCGCGAGCGTCCGGAAGGAGCGGGTCCTCGACTACCTCCGTCCGGACGGAAAGACGCAGGTCACCGTCGAGTACGAGGACGGCCGCCCGGTGCGCGTCGATACGGTCGTCGTTTCGACCCAGCACGACCCTGACGTCGGCATCGATCAGCTCCGAGACGACATCCGGACGAAGGTCGTGGAGGCGGTCGTTCCGGATGAGCTGGTATCGAGCGACCTGAAGCTCCACGTCAACCCGACGGGGCGATTCGTGAAGGGCGGCCCGCACGCCGACTGCGGGCTCACGGGGCGGAAGATCATCGTGGACACGTACGGAGGAGTCGGCAGTCACGGCGGTGGCGCCTTCTCCGGCAAGGACCCGACGAAGGTCGACCGGTCGGGGTCGTACGCGGCGCGGCACGCCGCGAAGAACCTCGTGGCGGCCGGGCTCGCGACGCGCTGCGAGATCCAGATCGCCTACGCGATCGGCATCGCGGATCCGGTCTCGATCATGGTCGATTCCATGGGGACGGGCGACGTCAGCGACCAGGAGCTCGTCGAGATCGTCCGCAAGCACTTCGACCTGCGGCCGCGGGCCATCATCGAGCGGCTGGACCTCAGACGTCCGATCTACCGCCAGACGGCAAGCTACGGTCACTTCGGCCGCGAGGAGGCGGACTTCTCGTGGGAGCGTCTCGACAAGGTCGACGACATCAAGGGAGGGTAGTCCCGATGCGGGAAACGTCCACTCGCGCAACGAGCCAAGGAGAGAAGATGCAGCACGACATCGCCAACGCGGGGCTGGCCTCGCAGGGGCGGGACCGGACGGAATGGGCCGCCCAGACCATGCCCGTGCTTCGGAGTATCCGGGAACGGTTCGAGCGCGAGAGGCCGCTCGAGGGCATGGTCGTCGGCGGGTGCATGCACGTGACGACCGAGACCGCGAACCTGCTGATCGCCCTGGCGGCGGGAGGAGCGAAGGTCGCTCTCTGCGCGTCGAATCCGCTCTCGACGCAGGACGACGTCGCGGCGCACCTGGCCATCGACCACGGGATGTGGATCTTCGCGGTGCGTGGCGAGGACAACGAACGGTACTACGATCACATCCGCGCGGTTCTCGATCTCGGCCCCACCGTGACGCTGGATGACGGGGCGGACCTGGTCTCGACGATCCACCGGGAGAAGCGCGATCTCATCCCGACACTCGTCGGCAGCATGGAGGAGACGACGACCGGCGTCATTCGCCTCCGCGCCATGCAGAAGGACGGCGTGCTCGAGGTTCCGGTGATCGCCGTGAACGACGCGGACACGAAGCACATGTTCGACAACCGCTACGGCACCGGGCAGAGTTCGATCGACGGCATCATCCGGGCTACGAACTCGCTTCTCGCGGGGTCCACGTTCGTCGTGGCCGGCTACGGCTGGTGCGGACGAGGGGTCGCGCAGAGGGCTCGAGGCCTCGGAGCGAACGTGATCGTGACCGAGGTCGATCCGCTCAAGGGGCTCGAGGCCTCCATGGACGGGTTCCGCGTCATGCGGATGGACGAGGCCGCGCCGCTCGGCGACATCTTCATCACGCTCACGGGCGACATTCGTGTGATCACGGGACGCCACTTCAAGTCGATGAAGGACGGCGTCCTGGTGGCGAACTCCGGGCACTTCGACGTGGAGATCGACAAGGAGGCCCTGAGGGAGATGGCGACCGAGGTGCGCAAGCCGCGGACGTCGGTCGAGACGTTCGTGCTCCCGGGAGGCAAGCGGGTCAACCTGCTCGGGGAGGGGCGATTGGTGAACCTGTCCGCGGCCGAGGGTCACCCGGCGGCGGTGATGGACATGAGTTTCGCGAACCAGGCGCTCGTGGGCGAGTACCTCGCGAAGCTCGACGAGAGGCTTGCTCCTGCCGTCTACCCCGTGCCTCCGGAGATCGACCAGAAGGTCGCGCGTCTCAAGCTCGAGGCGCAGGGAATCTCGATCGACACCCTCACGGACGAGCAGCGCGAGTACCTGTCGTCCTGGCAGATGGGAACGTAGGGCAGCGGGTGGAGCAGCGACGAGGGGGAGACCCTCGGACAGGTGATCGGACAGATCGACGGGCGGGGCGACCGGAGGGTCGGCCCGCCCTTTTCCGTGGGGACGGGAGTGCTACTTGGGGACCTTCGTCAGGAGGAGAACTCCGAGCCCGCCGAAGACGACGTTCCCGATCCAGGCGGCGAGGACGGGCGGCAGGATGCCGTTGCTGCCGAGGACGTCTCCAACGTTGATGACCCCGTAGTAGACGAACGAGATCGCGAGAGCGGCGGTGAAGGCGAGCGCGAACCCGCTCCTCCGCGCTCCGGCCGCGAGGGCCGCCCCGATCAGCGTCATGATGAGCGTCACGAATGGGAAAGAGACCTTGAGCTGGAGCTGGACGGCCAGATCGCGCGGGTCGTTTCCGCTCGCTGAGAGCTTCCTGATGTACGCCCTGAGGTCCGCGTAGCCCATCTCCTCGGGCTCGAGCCTCCTGCTCCTGAGATCCGCGGGCGACGGCTCGGGGTTGAGGAGATCGTACTCCTCGAAGGGTGTCGCCTCCTCGCCGTCGGGGGTGAACCGACGGATCAGGCCGCTCTCGAGAACCCAGTGATCGTCCTCCCACCGGGCGGTGTCGGCGTCGATCCGCGTGGTGGGACGGAGCTCTGAATCGAACTCCTCGATCGTGACGGTCTCCAGCGTCTCCTTCCTCACGTGGAAGCGTCTCGCGAGCACGATCCCGCCGTCCGACCTCACGAAGATGACGTCGGTCCTGACCGTCCGGCTGGCTCTCCTGCCGGTGTACGATTCCTTGATCTCGAGCCGCGCCTTCGTGGCAGGTGGAAGCGCGGTCTCGCCGATCGCGAGGATGCCGACGCTCAGGAGAGCGGCGAGGCAAAGGATCGGCGCGACGATGCGGTAGAGGCTGACGCCCGATCCCTTCATCGCCATGAGTTCGTTCAGCCGCGAGAGCCTCCCGATCGCCAGGAGCGTGGCCAGGAGCATCGCGACCGGGGCCGTGAGGACGACGATGAGCGGCGTGTAGTAGAGGTAGTACCTGAGGACGATGCCCACGGCCACGTTGTTATCGATGAACGAGTGCGCGTGATCGAAGAGATCGACCAGGATGAAGATGCCGACGAACGCGACGAGGACGAGCACGAGAGGCTTCAGGGTACTGCGGAGGATGTAGCCGTCGAGGATCGTCATGCGTCGCTCTCCGCTTCCCCGGACGAGGCCGGTACGCGCAGCAGGAAGTCGAGCACGCGGGCCACGGGACTCACGCGCCACTCGAGGCAGGTGGCCAGCGTGAGAAAGAGCCCGATGCTTCCGAACAGGATGTTGGGCGCCCACATGGCCCAGGCCGGCGACACGATGCCGCGATCACCGAGCTGCTCGCCTCCGATCAGGAAGAGGTAGTAGATCAGAAAGAAGAGGATCCCCGTGCCGGCCCCGATGCCGACGCCGCCGCGCCGGCTCCTGATGCCGAGCGGCGCCCCGAGCAGGACGAACACGACGCACGAGAAGGGAATCGAGAACTTCTTGTGGTACTCGACCTGGAGCCGCCTGAAGCGCCTGAGGCTGCTGGCGATCGACCGTTCGAGGCTCTCGGCGCTCCTGATGGATGACCGACGGGCGGATCGGATCGCGGCGGGAGCCGCCCGCTCCGTCGTGCGGTCGGCCATGTCGAGGACCGCCCCGAGCTGGTCCCCGAGCGCGCCCGCGAGCTTCTCCTCGGCCTCCCTGCGGTCGGTCTCGTACTCGACCATGCGCTCCTTGAGCTCCCCGGTGGAGAGCTCCCGGTCGCCCCGCCTGACTCGATCCCGCCTGACGAGCTCCGAGTCCCCTCGGGCCAGGTTGATCACGTGCCGGTCGAATAGCAGCCGGTTATACCTCGTCGCATCCTCAGGATCGAGCTCATGAATCTCACCGTCCCAGAGCTCGAGCCGCACGAACCCCCCGGACTGAGCGGTCGAGACGTGGCCACGCCGGGCGACGATCGTCTGGATCGGATTGCCGCCCTCGACCCTGTGGATCTTGACGTCGAAGATCTCGGAGCTTCGGGAGTCCAGCCCGTCAACTATGATGCTGTAGCCGCCGGGCAGCTCGGCCAAGACTCCCGGCTCGATGGTCGCCAGCGGCCTGATCTTGTGGATGTCGACGAGGAGCGTCTTCAACCTGTGATTCGTCGAGGGAAGGAAGTGGTTCCCGAACAGGAAGAGCCCGACCGACACGAGGGCCGCGACGACGAGAACGGGGAGGATCAGCGAGAACACGCTGATTCCCGTCGACTTCGCCGCGGTGATCTCGTTGTCACCGGAGAGCCGCCCGAAGGCCGTCAGGACGGCCACCATCACCGCCATCGGGACAGCCAGGAGGGTCATCCACGTGAGGCTCAGAAGAAAGGCCTCCAGCACGGCTCCGCCGGGGACGCCCTTCGTGATGAAGAGATTCAGGTAGTCGACGATGAAGTCCATCGAGAGGACGAAGTAGAAGAGGGCGAGGCCCGCCATGCCCGGGGCGATGTGGGTTCTGAGGACGTATCGGGACAGAGTGCTCATGATCACCGCGTGTGAGAGGCCTCGTGGATTCAGAAGCGGAACGGCGTCCCCGTATTCACCGGAGACGGCCGGCGGCCGGCTGCCACGCCATCGGCAGACGGACGAGGCCCGAGTCGATTCCGCGCGAGCCCCGGGACGCGGAGCGAACCCAAGATATACTACCAAACCCGCCGGGGTCGCAATACCATTGTCGTTCGACCGGCGGCAGGCGCGCCGGCGAGAGCGCGCCGGTTCGGGCGGCCCGTCGGGCGGGTTGACAGGGTTGGGGGGCGTTGGTAGAGTGCGAGCAACCGCGCCCGCTCCACGACGGCCCGCGGAACGGCGGCGCGGCGAGTCGTCACCGTCACGAGCGTGAACCGCCGCCCGATCGCGAGCGCGCTCGGCGGCCGCTCCGGCGCGGCCGCCCACGAGGATCCCCGGTGACGGGAGACGTCGCTCGCCCATCGTACACACGGAGCACGGGAATGCGCTTGGACCGCTCGGCACGGGTCGTCACGCTCGCGAGGGGGATCATCCTCGCCGCGCTCGCGTGCGCGTTCCTCGGTCCGGGCGTTCTGACCGGTCAGGAGGCTGTTCCTCCCGATCCGCCGGCGCTCTCCGCGGACACCGCGGACACCGCGGCCGCCGCCGTGGATGTCCCCGCGGCGGGTGTCGTGGACGACCCCGCGGCCACTGCCACCGCAACGGCGCCCGCGGATGCGCCCGACTCACTCGCGACCGGTCCGCCCGCCGTTCCCCAATCGGGCGGCGCACCGGATTCGGTCGCGGTTGCTGCCGATTCCCTCGCGGCTGTTTCCGACTCCCTTGCCGCGCCTTCCGACTCCCTCGCGGGAGCCGTGCTTTCGGACTCCCTCGCGGGAGCCGTGCTGCCCGATTCCCTCGCTGGAGCCGTGCTTCCCGATTCCCTGGCCGGAGCCGCGCTTTCCGACTCCCTCGCGGGAGCCGTGCTTTCGGACTCCCTCCCGGGAGCCGTGCTTTCCGATTCCCTGGCCGGAGCCGCGCTTTCGGACTCCCTCGAGGGAGCCGCGCTGCCCGATACGCTTGCCGCCGCCGGTGTCGACTCCACGGTTTCCGATCGCGGTCCGACGATCGACCTGACCGCGCCCCGCGAGGTCGGCGTCGGCTTCCCGCGGCACGAGCCGCCCCCCTACCTCCGTCCGTGGGAGACCGCGCGGCCGACCGCCGGGGGACTCGCCGTGGCCGGGCTCAGCGTCCCCGGGAAGATCGCCGCCACGCTCCCCTTCAAACGCGAGGTCGTGATCGACCTCGACCGCGAGACGGTCGCCGTCGTGACGACCGCAGGCACGAACTTCAGGCGTGTGAGCTACTCGGCGCCGCTCGAGGATTACGTTCTCGTTGCCGGAGCCGAGACGTACCGGAGCCGGTGGACGGCCGATGTCGCGCGTGACATCGGGAAGGACCAGGACAGGGCATCCGGCGGGTTCCTCGACATCGACATCCCGATGCCGCTCGGAACCGAGGCGAACCTCAAGGTGAAGGGGAGCGAACGGATCACCTTCGGGGGACAGACGAGCTACCTGGTCGAGGCGCTCGAGTCGGAGTCCGGACGACCGTCGCGGTTCCCACAGCTCGACATGGAGCAGCAGCTGACCGTCAATCTCGAGGGGACGATCGGCGACAAGATCCACGTCTACGTCGATCACCGCAGCGGCGGCCAGACCTTCGGGGTTGGGAAGGCCAACGAGATCCGCGTCCACTACGACGGCGACGAGGACGAGATCATCCAGAAGATCGAACTCGGCGAGGTCAACCTCTCGCTGCCGGGCACCGAGTTCGTCAGTTACAGCGGACACCACGAGGGGCTCTTCGGCGCGAAGATGACGGCGAAGATCGGGAAGCTCGACGTGGTGACGATCGCGAGCAAGGAGGAGGGGAAGACATCGGGCGCGAGCTTCACGGGAACCTCCGAGTCGGACTCCCTCGTCATCAAGGACATCAACTACAAGGCGCGGACCTTCTTCGCGGTCGACGGACCTGCGCTCCGGCGCGGCGACAGGGCGATTCAGGAGATCGACGTCTACATCGACGACAAGAACGGCGGGAACGACATCGAGACCGGCGCGGAGGACGGCCTGGCCTACCTGTGGAGCGAGGACGGCGACGCGACGAGCACGAGCCAGGAGGGGAACTTCGACCAGCTGGTCGAACTCGAGGACTACCTCATGGACTACGAGTCGGGAGTCATCGAGTTCATGAGACCGGTCCCCACGGGCACCGTGCTCGCGGTCGCGTACACGCGCTTCGACGGGTATTCCGTCGGGCAGGTCGAACAGACGCCGCTCACCCTCAAGATGATCAAGAAGGAGGGCGCGTACGTCGGCGAGGAGTGGCTGAACACCCGCCGCCACGAGCTCAAGCACATCTACGATCTCGGCGCCGATGACATACCCGAGGAGGGCTTCAGGCTGATCATGAGGAAGTCGATCCCCTCGGGCGAGGACCCCGAGACGGAGGGCGGGATTCCGTACGTCAGGATCCTCGGGCTCGACACCGAGGGCCTGGGCGGCGACCCGACGCCGGACGGAATCGTCGATCTCTCGTGGATCGATTTCGAGAAGGGCTACCTGATCTTCCCGCACTTCACCCCGTTCTGTCCCGAGTTCGATTCGGGTGGGTTCTACCCCGTGCCCGCGGACACGATCTACATCGCCGATGAGCTCGAGGAGCCGAACTGCGCCGTCTATGAGAGGGAGGTCTTCGAGCCGAACGACGACACCTACTACATGGTCGCGCGGTACAACAGGGCGAAGACGACGTTCTACCTGGGCCAGATCAACATCATCGAGAACAGCGAGGTGGTTCGTCTGAACGGTGTCCGCATGACGCGCGGTGCCGACTACACGATCTACTACCCGGCCGGCCAGTTGACCCTGTTGAACGAGGAGGCGAAGGAGCCCGACGCGAAGGTCACCGTCGAGTTCGACTACACGCCGTTCGGCATAACGGGGGAGAAGACGCTCCTGGGGACACGCGGGGTCTACAACTGGAGCGACAACATCAACATCGGTAGCACGTGGATGTACCAGAGCAAGGGCACGCCGGATGACAGGCCGAGGCTCGGTGAGGAGCCGACGCGCACGGTCGTCGGTGACGTCAACTTCTCCGCGGAGTTCAGGCCAGAGCTCATGACGCGCATCGCCGACGCGATCCCCTTTGTCTCGACCGACGCGGAGTCGAGGTTCAAGATCGCTGCGGAGACGGCCGTGAGCATCCCGGAGCCCAACACGAAGGGCTTCGTGTCGATCGACGACATGGAGGGGACGGAGAACATCAGCATGCTCGGTGTGATCCGACGGACGTGGATTCCGTCGAGCGTTCCCGATGTGCCGGGCGTCGATGCGGCCGACCGCATGCCGATCGGCTGGTACAACCCGGACCGGAAGTGGCAGGAGGGCGACCTGTTCCCCTACCTGCCGCAGCAGGAGGGCGACGATTCCCACAGGGTGCTCGAGATCGACTACGACGCGACGAGTTCCGCGTCGTGGGCGGGGCTGATGCGGCTTCTCTCGAAGACGGGGAACGACTACTCCGATTACCAGTTTCTCGAGATCTGGGTCAACGACGAGGGGACGCGACGAGGAAAGGTCCACATCGATCTGGGGACGATCAGCGAGGATTACTACCCGACCGATCCCGCCCTCGGCCCGAACGGCGAGCTCGACACGGAGGACGTCGACAGGAACGGCTTCGACGCCGACGAGGACACGGGGCTCGACAACGTGGACGGCGTGGACGCTGACAACGTTGCCGGGGACGACGGGAACGACGACTACAAGTTCACGTTCGGGCAGGACGATCCGGACTACGGCGCCATCAACGGGACGGAGGGCAACGAGCGCTTCGACACCGAGGACCTGAACGGCAACTGGTATCTCGACACCGACGACCGGTACTGGGAGCTGGTCATCGACCTCGCGGACACGTCGGAGTACCTGATGCAGGACAACAGCCTGCCGCCGATCCCCGCGAGCAAGCGGACGAACTGGAGGCTGTATCGCGTGCCGCTCGCCGACGCTGTCTCGGTGAACGCGATGACCGGGTGGACGGTCATCAAGTCGGCGAGGATCTGGGTCGAGGACCTCGAAGTGGGCAGCGAGCCGCTGGGGATCGGATCGGTCGACATCATCGGGAGCCAGTGGGAGCCCGAGCCGATTCGCGACGCCGAGGGGACGATCGTCCCCGAGGGCGAACTCGGCGACATGACGTTCCACGTCGGGTCGAAGAACACGAAGGAGGACAGCGACTACGCGGCCGACACCCCCTTCAACCCGGGGACCGACGAGGAGACGAACCTCCCCAAGCGGGAGCAGTCGCTCGTCCTCTTCTACGAAAACCTGGAGCCCGCGCACTCGGTGTCGGCCAGGAGGCTCTTCTTCTCCGAGGAAAACTACACGAGCTACCAGTCCCTGCAGTTCTACGTGCACGGCGACGACAACCTGGTTGATAACACGGTCTTCTTCCTGCGGCTCGGCGCCGACTCGTTGAACTACTACGAGTACAGCCTCGAGCTCGCTGAGGGGTGGCTCCAGAGGATCGGGGGCTCCCGCAATCGCCTCACGATTCCCTTCAAGTCGTTCACCGATCTCAAGCTCGATCCGTACGCCGAAGCGGACACCGTCGCCGTCTGGGGCGACACGACCGAGATCAGCGGCGAGACGTTCAAACGCGTCGGCTGGCCGTCGCTGTCGAGGATCAGGAGACTCACCGTTGGCGTCCGGAACGAGAACGAGGAGGGGATCGGCGACGATCTCACGGGCGAGGTGTGGATCGATGACATCCGCCTGACCGACGTGCGCAAAGAGATCGGTTGGGCCGAGAGGGTCACGATCGAAGCGAAGTTCGCCGATCTCCTCGATGTCGACTTCGATCTCCGGCACGTCGACGGCGATTTCCACACGCTCAAGCAGACGCGGGGGTCCGGGCAGGACAACCTGTCGTTCAACTTCTCAGGCACCCTGAACGCAGATCGCTTCGTGAGCGGCCTCGGCATCGCGACGCCGGTCAACGTCACCTGGAAGAAATCGACGACGCGCCCGCGTTTCTCGACTGGATCCGACATCGTCCTCGACAAGGACGAGAGCGAGGAGGAGAAGACCGAGACCGTCAACCGCAGCATCGCTGCGTCGTTCTCGAGGAAGAGGCAGTCACCGTCCTTCTGGACGCATCTGCTGCTCGACGGCGTGTCGCTTCGTGCTTCGTATTCCGATCACAAGAAGACGGCACCGACGCGGGCAGACACGTCGAACACGATTCGGGCGAGGATGGCGTACAAGTATTCCCCGGAGAAGAAGGGCTTCAGGGTCTTCGGGGGCCGGCAGCTCTTCCTGAAGCCGACGAGCCTCCGGTTCAGCGCCGACACGCACCTGGTCAGGAACGAGAGCTACGATGTCTCGTCGTCGGGCGAGCAGACCAGGCGCACGAACACGTTCGACAAGAAGCTCAACGCGGACGCCAACATCGATTTCCAGTTCCTCGATAACCTGCGTACGTCACACTCGGTCACGATGAAGCGCAACCTCTCGCAGGCTATCCGGATCTCTGGACTGAACGTCGGCACCGAGACCGACAGAGGCTACTCGAACAGCCTCAACTTCAGTCCCAAGTTCGGCAAGTGGCTGTCGCCGCAGTACAGCTTCTCCTCGAGCTTCACCGACAACCACGGTCCGGACGTGAGACGGGTGGGCGACCCGCCGGGCGTCAGGAACATCCGGTCGAACACGAACCAGGACGTGAGAGCGAGCTTCGATCTCAAGAAGCTCCTCGGTCCCGCGTCGCCCGCGAAGCGCTCGGCGAAGCCCCCGTCGGGCGCGAAGCCCTCGGCGAAGCCTCAGTCGAGCGCGAAGCCCGACCCCCGGGAGCGACGGGCGCCGCCCGGCTCAAGCGCCGGAGAGGAAGACCCGCCCCCGGGAGACTGGCCGCCGTCGCGAGAGCGGTCGACCGGGGACGAGGAGCGCCGGTCCCGTGAGGACGGCGGCGAGGAAGAGGCGGGGCGGGAGCCCCCGGCAGGTGCCGGGGCCCGCGCGGGCGGTGACGAGGCGTCGCCCGATGCCGACGCGGGCGAAGACGGGATCGCCGACGGCGAGAGCGGGGAGGGCGGCGACGAGGACACCGAGGTCGATCGGGAGGATGTTGGCGGCGGCCCGAGCTTCGGCGACTTCGTCGGTCCCGTCCTGACGTTCCTCCGAAGCATGGATGCGATCGAGGGCAGATACTCGCTCAAGTGGAACTCGCGCTACAATCGGATTCCGCTCGAGGAGGTGCCCGGCGTTTCCTACAAGCTGGGGCTCGATCGCGGGGAGGGGGCCGACGACAGGACGGAAGAGCGCGGCTACAGCCTCGACAGCGGCATGAAGCTCACCGGGAACCTGCGCGTCAAGGGGAGCTACAAGCGTTCGATCACGGGGCGGTGGTACAAGAACACGGTGAGCGACACGCTCGATCTCTCGAGTCAGACCGAGTCGATGAACGAGACGAGCAAGGGTTCCCTGTCCTGGAACGGCATCGAGAAGATCGGTCCCCTGAGCGGGGTCTTCACGAGTGTCAGGGCACGGAGCGGGCTCGAGTACAAGCGTTCCTACTCCGGCCCGGTGGATGAGCCCACCTCGCGGGGGAACGGTCTCTCTTTCAATCCCATCGTCTCAATCGACACGAAGTTCAAGAACGGGCTCACGGCGAACTTCTCGTGGGACAAGAGGAAGTCACAGAGTCACAGTCTGTCGGGTGCGGGGTCGGTGTCGGAGGACCGCACGAGCTCCACGAGCCTGACCCTGAACTACCGGTTCTCAGCGCCGCATGGCCTCAAGCTCCCGTTCTTTGGCCAGAAGCTGAAGTTCCAGAGCAACCTCGACACGTCGCTCACGCTTCGTACGTCGTCGAAGGAGACCCGAACGGCCCAGGACGAGGCGAGCCTCGTGCAGGTCGACCCGAGCGCGTCGTCGCGCGACTTCTCGGTGACGGCGGACGCGACGTACAGCTTCTCGCGGAGCGTCTCGGGCGGCCTGCAGGTGAGCTTCTCCCAGAAGCGGGACGTGAAGCGCGAGCAGACCCGCAGGACGATCGGCATGCACCTAACGGCGGAGTTCAAGTTCTAATGACGCACGCAACCTCCACGCGATCCGTCCGGGCCGTCGCGGCCGCCTGCCAGCTCTGCCTTCTCGTCGCGCTGCTCGGCTGCGGGACCCCCGAGTTCGATGGGCCGGGCGCGTTCGAGCACTTGGAGAGGCAGTGCAGCTTCGGGCCGCGACCGCCCGGGAGCGAGGCGCACGAGGCGATGGTCGACTGGCTCGTCGACACGCTCTCCGGTCTCGCGGACGAGGTCGCGGTGCAGCGGTTCGTGGCCCAGTTCGCCGGAAGCGAGGTCGAACTGACGAACGTGATCGCGTCGTTCGGAGTGGCGAAGCGCGAGCGCGTGCTTCTCGCGGCGCACTGGGACACCCGGGCCGTGGCCGACCGGGACCCCGATCCGGCCAATCGCGAGACCCCGATCCTCGGTGCGAACGACGGGGCTTCGGGGGTCGCGGTCCTGCTCGAGCTCGCGGAGATGATGGCCGAGCGGGAACCCGCCATCGGCGTCGACATGGTCTTCTTCGACGGCGAGGACGGCGGCGACGGTGGGGGCCTGGCCGATTGGTGCCTGGGCTCGACGTACTACGCCGCCCGGCTGTCGGACTACTTCCCCTCGTACGCCATCGTGATCGACATGATCGGCGACGCCGACCTCGCGATTCCGATGGAGCCGAACTCGTTCGCATCGAACCCCGACCAGGTCCGCCGTGTCTGGGACGCCGCCGAGCGGGCGGGGTCCAAGAGCTTCCACAGGGACCTCGGGAAGGCGATGTTCGACGACCACGTCCCCCTCATTCGAGCCAGAGTCCCGTCGGTCCTCATCATCGACGCGGAGTATCGCTACTGGCACACCATCGAGGACACGCCGGACAAGTGCTCGCCGGCGAGCCTCGCCGAGGTGGGGCGCGTGCTCGTCGAACTCGTCTACTAGCTCCACACCGCTGCCTCCGGCACGGGGCGGTGTTCCTCCGTCGACCGCCGCTCGCTCCCAAGCCCCGAAGTTTTCCCTTGCACATCCTGGGACCCCGTGCTACCTTGTCATCGGGAAGTGGGCTGGGCGCCCACTTTCTCCGTATGGACCCCTTGAAACGGACGGTCGAGTGGATCAGGTCGACGAGCAGCTCTACGACCTCAGCAGGGGACTCGTGACGGGAATGGGGTACACGCTCGTCGCCGTCGACGAGGCGTTCGATCACGGGCGGAGGACGTTCCGCTTCACTATCGATCACGCCCGGGGCATCTCGCACGACGACTGCGCGGCGGTGAGCCGTGAGATCGCCGACCTCCTCGACGCGGAATTCGACGACGAGGGCGGCTACGTGCTGGAGGTCAGCTCCGCGGGGCTCGACCACGCGCTCAAGAGGGAGAGGGAATACGCTCACTTCGCAGGACGCATCGCGCGGCTCGTGCTTCGGATTCCCCACGACGGCAGGAACGTGCTCGTGGGCGAGATCGCCGGAGCCACTGCGGGAACCGTCCGGCTGACGGCTGACGGCGAGGAGGTCTCGATACCGTTCGAGAACATCGCGCGGGCCAGGCTCCTACCGTGACGGTTCGGAGCCGAGCGCGAAGGCGCCCCGACGGCGCCGCGGAACAACCACCGAGGAGAGGAAGTTCATGAACACGGGAGTCCTGGAGGCGCTCAGGAGGATCGCCCGCGAGAAGCAGCTCGACGGCGTGCTCCTCGTGGAGGCGCTCGAGGCCGGGCTCATGTCGGCGGCCCGCAAGAAGTACGGACCGGCGGCGGACATCGAGGTCCTGGTCGACGACGAGACCGACACGCTGGCTGTCTTCCTCAACAAGTCGATCGTCGACGATCCCGGGGACACGATCCTCGAGATCGACGTCGAGGAGGCGAAGGAGCTCGACCGCGACGCCGAGATCGGTGACGTGATCCGGGTGGAGGTTCCGCTCGACGAGTTCGGGCGCAACGCGATCCAGGCCGCCAAGCAGATCGTGGTCCAGAGAGTACGCGAGGCCGAGCGCGAGCAGATCTACGAGGAGTTCCAGGATCGAATCGGTGAGATCGTCACCGGGGACGTCCAGCAGATCGAGCGCGGCGGCATCGTCGTGAACCTCGGTCGGACCGAGGCGCTCCTGCCGACGCGTGAGCAGATTCGCCGGGAGCGGTATCGTCAGGGCGACCGGGTGCGGGCGTATCTCCTCTCGGTCGAGAAAACGACGAAGGGACCTCAGATCATCCTGTCGAGGACCCACCCGAACTTCCTGAAGAAGCTGTTCCGCATGGAGGTGCCCGAGATCTACGACTCGGTCGTCGAGATCATGGCGATCGCGAGGGAGGCCGGCGGGCGTTCGAAGGTCGCCGTCGTGTCGCACGACGAGCGCGTCGACCCCGTGGGCGCGTGTGTCGGTGTGAAGGGCTCCAGGATCCAGACGATCGTCCGCGAGCTGTCGGGAGAGAAGATCGACATCGTTCCGTGGAACGTCGACCCGTCGGTTCTGGTCGCGCGGGCGCTCAATCCCGCGAAGGTCTCGAAGACGATCACCCACGACACCGAGCACTCCGTGAAGGTCATCGTGCCGAACGATCAGCTGTCGCTCGCCATCGGGAAGGGCGGCCAGAACGCCAGGCTCGCGGCGAAGCTGACCGGCTGGAAGATCGACATCGTGGGCGAGACCGAGCACTCGAGGGAGCTCGAGATCGACCTGTCGCAGCGCGTGCCCGTGGGCGAGCTGCCGGGCGTCGGTCCGAAGCTCGCGGAGAGCCTGGCGTACGGTGGGTATCGCCACGTGCAGGATCTGGACGGCGTCTCGACCGAGGATCTTCTGAGGGTCGAGGGGATCGGGGCGAAGACCGCCGAGAAGATATCGATCGCGGTCGCCGCGGTGCTCGAGGTGCTCGAGGAGGAGAAGCAGAAGCTCCTCAAGGAGATCGAGGAGCAGGCGCGCGCTGAGGCGATGGCGCATGCCGCGAGACGCGAGGCGGCGGCGCGATTCGGACAGGCGGAGGAGCCGGCGCCTGACGAGGAGCCGGAGGGTGGCGAGGATGAGGAGGCGGAGGACGAGGACGTCGAGGAGGACGGCGGCTCCGACGAGGTTGATGCCGAGGGCACCGGCGAGGAAGACGCCGGCGAGACTGACGAGGACGACTCCGATGACGATGGGCAGGCGGAGGACGAGGAGGCCGACGCGGTCGCCGGGGACGACTCCGATGACGATGGGCAGGCGGAGGACGGGGAAGCCGACGCGGTCGTCGGGAACGACTCCGATGACGATGGGCAGGCGGAGGATGGGGAAGCCGACGCGGTCGTCGGGAACGACTCCGATGACGATGGGCAGGCGGAGGACGGGGAAGCCGACGCGGTCGCCGAGGACGACTCCGATGACGACAGCAGCGCGACCGACGACGACTCCGGCGATTCCGACGAGGAGCGCGAGGACACCTAGAGAAGCAACCACCGGATGTCACACGATCGCGACCGATACCACCGATGGAGGTTGTGCGTGCCCAAGAAGAGGGTCTACCAGGTAGCCAAGGAGTTCCGGATATCGAGTGAGGCATTGATC
>JALGVU010000017.1 GCA_025774545.1 bacterium
GTGGTCCTCACGGCGGCGGCGGGGCTCGCGTATCCGCGCGACGATGCGGCGGTCGTGGAGGTCGACGTCTACTCGAGGGCCGACATCCACACACTCAACGATCTCGGGATGGACATCATGACGGTGCGGAACGGCGTCGCCGAGATCGCGGCGATCCCTACCGAGATCGACCTGCTCTGGTCGAACGGCTTCCGTCCGAGGACCATTCTCGAGAACATGCGTGACGCCGTTCCGTCCCTCGGGCTTCCCGACCGCGGCGAGTACCACAGCTACACCGAGGTCACGAACGACCTCGCCGCGTGGGCGGCGGCGTACCCCTCGATCACCGAGGTCGTCTCGATCGGGCAGAGCATTCAGCACCGCGACGTCTGGGCGCTCAAGATCACTGACAACCCGGACGTGGAGGAGGCCGAGCCCGAGATCCAGTGGATCGGTGGACACCACGGGGACGAGACGATCGGCGTCGAGGTGGTCTACTACATGGCCGAGTACCTTCTCGAGAACTACGGGACCGATCCTCAGGTGACGTGGCTCGTGAACGAGCGCGAGATCTGGCTCATCCCGATGCTGAACCCCGACGGCCACGTCGCGGGCTCGCGCTACAACGGGCAGGGCACCGACCTCAACCGGAACTATCTGTGTCCGCACAACTGCAACGCGGGCACCGCCTTCTCGGCGCCGGAGACCCGCGCGCTCCGCGACTTCAACGTCGGCATGAACCCCGTGACGTCGCTCACGTTCCACTCGGGCGCCGTCTACGTCAACTACCTCTGGGACTACACCTACAACCCGACGCCCGACGAGCCGATGCTCACGAACGGCGCCGACTGGTACGTCGTCCACGGGAGCTGCCAGGACTGGTGCTACGACACCCGCGGCGAGATCGACACGACGATCGAGGTCTCGACCATCAAGGACCCGCCGTCCTATCAGATCGACGGCATCGTCGACGACAACATCCCCGCCATGCTCTATCAGGCGCGGATGTCGGGTCGCGGGATACGCGGCGTCGTGACCGACGGAGACACCGGCGCCCCTCTCTACGCCACGATCAGCATCCCGGAGATCGGGAAGGACGTCTACACCGACCCTGCCGTCGGTGACTACCACCGTATGGTCGAGTCGGGCACGTACACGGTGACCGCGAACGTCGAGGGGTACCCGACGCAGACGGTCTACAATGTCTCGGCGAACCTCGACACCTTCGTCGTCGTGGACTTCGCGATGGAGCCCCCGGCCAGGGGGACGATCGCAGGCTACGTCACGGACGAGAACCAGAACCCCGTCGCGGCGACCGTCGAGCTGACCGATCTCAGCGGGTACTCGACGACGGCCGATCCCGGGACGGGCTACTACGAGATCCCGTTCGTCCCGGTGGGCAACCGCGACGTCAGGGCGAGCAAACTCCGGCATCTGACCGTCGTGCGTGAGGACGTCGTGGTCGAGGACAACACGATCGCGTCGGAGGACTTCGTCCTGCTCGCGAGCGCGCCCATCTTCGACGACCTCGAGGCGGGCCTGACGAACTGGTCCGGTTCCTGGGCGCTCACGTCGAGCAACGCCCACAGCCCGTCTTCCTCGATGACCGACAGCCCGGGCGGCGACTATCCCAACAACGCCTTCACGGTGATCGCGCTCTCGAGCGCGGTCGACCTCTCGCAGGCCGAGGGAGCGGCGCTCTCGTTCTGGCACTCCTACGACACCGAGGCCAGCTACGACCACTGCCTCGTCGAGGTCAGCGTGAACGGAGGGTCGAGCTGGACCGAGGTCGCGTCGTACGACGGCGCGAGCCTCGACTGGACCGAGGAGATCGTCGATCTCGACGACTACGTCGGCACGGACGCGTTCAAGATCCGCTTCGTCCTGGAGTCGGACGGGTGGATCCAGCGCGACGGATGGTACGTCGACGACGTGGGTATCTTCGTCGAGACGACGTCCTCCGGCGTCGACGACGAGATCCCGGCGAGGAAGCTCGCCGTCGCGAACTACCCGAACCCGTTCAGTCCAAGAACGAGCCTCGCCTACGTCGTGCCGGCCGACGCTTCCGTCGACCTGAGGGTATACGACGCGGCCGGGCGCCTCGTCCGCACGCTCGTGGTGGGGGAGGAGAAGGCGGCCGGCGCCTACGAGATGGAGTGGGACGGCGCCGACGAGCGCGGAGTCCCGGTCGCCGCGGGCGTCTACTTCGTCCGGCTCACGGTCGAGGGGAACGAGGCGGCGAGCAAGATGGTGCGGCTCCGCTGACGAGCTGAACGAAGAGGATCATCCCACGGACCCCCGCGGCTCGCCGCGGGGGTCTCGTTCTCCGCGTCCACCGCGCCGCCCTTTCGCCGCGGGCTCACCTTCCGCGAATCCCCTTGACACCCCGAAATCGCCGGTGCAAGAATGCGCCAGGCCGCGAGCGGCAGTGTCCGACGCGGCCTGCGCGAACGCGAGCGATGTCCCACCGAGGACGCCGCCGCGACGGCCGTGCTCCCGATCCCGCGCGCCGGCCGCCGTCGCGCGCGGAGGAGGCGGCAGGTGAGGCGAGTCAAGATCCCGAGCATCGTCATCGCGCTCATCCTGTGCGCGTTGATCGCCCTGGCGCCGACGCCCGCGGGCCTCACGCGGGCGGGGCAGAACGCGATCGCCATCTTCGCGCTCTGCTTCATCCTCTGGGTCACGAACGCGCTTCCCCTGGCCGTCACAAGCCTCCTGGCCATCGTCCTGCTCCCGGTCCTGAGGGTGCTTCCGGCCGATCGCTCGTTCTCGCTCTTCGGGAGCCCCGTCGTCTTCTTCATACTGGGCGCCTTCATGCTTGCCGCGGCGCTCATGGATTCAGGCCTCTCCACGCGGCTGGCCGTCGCGTTCATTCGCCAGTTCGGCAGGAGTCCCAGGTCGCTCATCGCAGGCGTCGTTTTCTCGGGCGGCTTCCTCGCGTTCTGGATGCCCGAACACGCCGTTGCCGCCATGCTCTTCCCGATCGTCCTCGAGATCGGGCGGGCGCTCGACGTCACGCCGAAGAGGAGCCGCTACGGGGCCGCCCTCTTTCTCGCCCTCGCGTGGGGCACCGTCATCGGAGGCGTGGCGACCCTCCTCGGAGGCGCGCGCGCTCCGCTCGCGCTCGGAATCCTCGGCGAGCACTACGGCATCTCGATCGGGTTTCTGGATTGGATGATCGCCGTGGCGCCCTTCTCGATCGTCATGATGTTCGTGGCGCACTTCGTCCTCACGAGGTTCTTCACCATGGACATCGAGAGCGTCGCGAGCGCGAAGGCGGCCCTCGACAAGAAGGCGAGGGCCCTAGGTCCCCTGAGCCGCCGCGAGAAGGGCGTCGGCCTCATCACGATCCTGACGATCGCGACGTGGGTCCTGGCTGGGGTCGAGATCGGTCTTGCGACCGTGTCGATCTTGGCCGCCGTCGTCCTCTTCGTCTTCAATCTGATCAGTTGGAAGAGCGTCGAGGAGTACGTCAACTGGGGCGTCATCCTGATGTACGGCGGCGCCATCGCGATCGCGTCCGCCCTGCATCAGACCGGCGGCGCGAAGTGGCTCGCCGACATCGCGATGGCCCGCGCCGCCGGACTTCCCGCCTTCGGCGTGATCGTCGTCTTCGCGGTCGTTGCCGCTCTTCTCACGGAGGCGATCAGCAACGTCGCGGCCGTCGCTCTTCTTCTCCCGGTCTGTTTCGGGATCGCGGAGGGGGCGGGCATCGCGCCCGTCGCCGTGGTCTACGCGGTCGCCGTGCCGGCCGGACTGGCGTTCGCGCTGCCGATGGGCACGCCACCGAACGCCATCGCCTACTCGGCGGGATACTACCGTCTGAGGGACGCCGTCGTCGCGGGCGCGCTCTTGAAGGGAATCGCGCTCGTGCTGCTCATTCTTGTTGCGAAGTTCTACTGGCCGCTACTGGGCGTGCTGCCCTAGGAGAGAGAGCGTCCCGTGAAGCGCATCCTGCTCATACTCGCGCCGTCCCGGATATCGTCCAGGTGCGTCGACGCCGCGGTCGCGGCGGCCGACGGAAAGAAGGGCGAACTCATCGTCGTCTTCATTCTCGATACCTCGATCTCCGAGGAGGTGCGCGAGCGTCTCAGGAACCTCGGCCTTCTCGGGAAGGCGCCGAGCGCTCAGATCCTCGATGCCATGCGGCAGGAGCAGGAACGACAGGGGAGGTCCGAGCTCGCCCGGATCGCAGAGCTCGCGAGGGGTAGAGGGGTCGCCTGCAGGACGGTGTTCACGGAGGGCGAGTTCCTCGGGCGGTCGCTCGAGATCGCGAAGAGCGAGTCGGCGCACGAGATCTTCGTCGTGAGGCGGTCACGCCCGACGTTGTCGCGGCTCCTCGCGGGGTCGGCCGTCGAGGATCTCGCAAGCTCGGTCCCGTGCGACGTCAAGATACACGACGAGGGCCGCTCGGACTGACGTCGCCCCGACGCCGTTGAGTCCGCACGGCCCCGCTCGTCCCGCGCCCCTATTCATCGAGCCGCGGTCCCTCCTCACCAAGCTGCGGTTGCCACTCCTCCGGCCGCCGCCCCTACTCCTCGAGCGCGTCGAGCTCCTGCTGGAAAACGGCCAGCAGCCGCTCGTTCTCGGTCAGCTCCAACGCCCTCAGGATCTCCGCCTTGGCCTCGTTCTTCCTGCCCAGCTCCGAGAGAAGCCTCGCCAGGCTCGCGTGGGCCGACGGCGACTTCGGCCTGAAGATGATCTGCTTCCGGAGCTCGTCCTCGGCCGACTCGAGATCGCCGAGCTCGTAGTACGCCTCGGCGAGCCTCGTGTGCGCGTGCTCGACCGGCGTCCTCCCGGTGAGCACGGCCTTGAGTGAAGCGAGCGCTTCGCGGAACCTGCCGTTCGCGAGGTGGATGTCGGCGAGCCTCGAGTGGGCGAGGCTGTTCTGGGGGTCGATCGAGATGGTCAGGACGAGCGCCTCGAGCTCCTCCTCGACGTTCCGGAGATCGGCGTGCACGAGGGAGAGCGAGTAGGCCGCGTCAGCGCTCTCGGGGTCGAGCTCGAGCGCCCGCTCCAGTTCGAGGATCGCGTTGTCGGGATCGCCCGTGAGCTTGTACGTCTGCCCGAGCCCCACGTGCGCCCTCGCGTCGTCGGGCGAGAGCGAGATCGCCCTCCGGAACGCGCGCAGCGCTTCCTCGAGACGGTTCAGCCTGAGGTAGACGCTCCCGATGCTCACGTAGGCCGCGGTGTTCTCGGGATCCGCCTCGATCGCGAGGCGGAACGACTCGCGCGCGCCGTCGAGATCGTTGCGCCGGAACCTGTCGATCCCTTTCTGTAGGTGCCTCTGGACCTCCGGAGCCGCGTCCGTGTCGATCATCTCGAAGCTGCTCGACTGCCGCTCGACCTCCGCGAACCCGGTTCGGGAGAGCTCCTCCGTCAGCACGTCGGCCGAGGTCGCGTTCATGAGGAACGCGGCCACGAGGAGGCACGCCGCGAGGATGCCGAGGCCGCCCGGCAGGACCGAGGGCCGCTGCCTCGTCAGGAGGAGGAGCCCCAGGACTCCGACGACGACGCCCGGGATCGCCAGGAGCGGGAGCTTGAGCGCGAACGCCGGAGCGATCGACGCGACGAACACGGCGACGCCCGCGACGATCCTCGCCTGACCTTCGCCCGCGAGATGCGACAGGTGGAAGCGGTTCGAAAGGCCCTCAGGCGCCTGCCACAGGTCTCGTGCCGTGAGCGCGAGCGTGGGGACGAGGAGGGCGACGGTCAGGAGCGAGCGCGGAAACCAGAGCGCGGCGGCGCCGCCGGCGTAGGCCGAGTACCCGAGGAGGATCGAGAAGACGGTCGCGCCTCCGATCGCGAAGCCGGCGAGAGGCGTGAACCGCGAGAACCTGAAGGGTGGCGCGTAGTAGAGATAGTAGATCGCCAGGATGGAGAGGACGTGCGTCAGCGCGACGTAGCTCACCGAGAGAGCGAAGAGCGAGGCGAAGGCGAACGACGTGACGGCGATCGTCCTGAGCGTGTCGGTGTCGTTCGGCGGCGCGTCGACCCGGGAGGGCTCGTGGAGATTCCGGAGGGCGACCGCGGAGACGGCGGCGAAGAACGACGCCGCGAGGATTCCCGCGATCGATATGGCGTCGAACGGATGCGAGACCGTGAGGAGGCCCGTCGAGTTCAGGAGGAGTCGGGCGCCGAGCACGAGGCCCGCGAAGGTCATCACGAGGTGATACGGCACCTGCACCGGGTCGATGCAGCGTCTCGCCACCGCGAACTTCTCCCGGTCGTACAACCGGTACCAGAGCGCGAGGATCGGAGCGATCACGAGCAGGTCGATGAGGGAGTTGGAGAGGTCGGAGAGGCCGAACGGCGTCGCGTTCACGAACGCCCTGTGCACGCTCGCCTTCGCGAAGAAGAGCTGGTAGACGTTCGACGTGTTCGGGTCGAAGAGCTTCGCCGCGGCCGTCACGATCGGCGGAAGTGCGAAGAAGAAGAACATCGCCACGTAGACGATGAAGAACGAAGCGATCGCCCGCCCGATGTTCCTGGTCTTCAGGTGTACGTAGACGGCCGCGAGCACGCAACCGAGGGCCGCCTCGATCCTGATCCCGGCCGTCGTTCCCTGAAACTCGCGGAACGCCGGGTTGAACAGGTTCAGGAACGCAGGGCCTAGGCTCTCGCCCTTCGGGATCAGATAACCGATGAGCTCCGGGTTGCCGCCCCCTCGGGTGAAGAGAAGATCGATGAGCGGCGGAAGGAGCGTCAGGAGCCAGGCGAAGAGCATCAGGCGAGTCACGCGCTCGATCCGTTCTCGAGAGAGAGAGGCGAGAATGACCGAGAGAGTGAGGAGCGGCGCGACGTACGCGAGCGGGTAGTGGATGAAGTACGAGAGGAAGTAGAGCGTCTTGTGCTGTCCCGACACCTGCTCGAGGAAGTGTCTGAGCACGATGATGGCGCCCAGGAAGAGCAGCCAGCGTCCGAGGTTGATCGGCAGCTCCTCCACCGACTCGGTGAATCTCAGTATCCTCTCCCGGATTGTGCTCGTCATTCCGCTACCATCCTCCTGTTGTCGGCCGCGCTCTCTTCAGAGCGTCGATGCTCGCGCGCGTCACGCGCGATGCTACTCCTGGTCTTTCGCGAACAGATGAAGGTAGATCGCGAACGCGAGGCACGCGATCGAGAAGCGCCACAGCGTGACCGGCGCTGTGTCCCAGAGAAACCGTCCGCCAGTCAGTCTGGCTGCGGTTCCGATCAGGAAGACGACCGCCGCGAGCACGGCGAGCACGAACGCCAGGAACTTCACGAAGAGCGCTTCTCCTCAGTATCGACATCGCCGTCGTTTCCTCCGAGCCTACGCTTGGCCGAGCGACCGTGTCAAGCGGCTTGCGGGGCCGCTTCCCCGCGGGCCTTCCGCCTTGACCTTCGCGTCGGGCAGGCTTAGAATGCCGGTAGGGCACAGGACGACCACACGACACGACGGAGTGGCTCACGACATGGACGAACGTATCGACGATGCGGAGATGCAGCGGCTCTTGGCGGATGAGGACCAGAAGCTCGCTTCACTGAGGGAACTCGTGGACAGCGCCTGTGAGGAGATCATGGGTGGGAGGCTCGATCGCCAGGAGGCGACGGTGTTGGCGCAGCGGGTCCGGCGCCAGGCGCAGGAGATCATCCCGGATCTGATGGACAAGTTCGATCTGATCTACGCGAGCCGCTTCGAGCGGCTGATCCTGCAGTACATCGACGCGTCGACGAGGAAGGGCCAGGCCGGCTAGTCGAAGGCAGAGCGAGCGGGGGCCACTCGAAGACAGCGGGCTTCGGGTGGCCGTTCTTTGAGGGGCCGGCGTGGCGCGGGCTCTCTGAGCGAGCGGGCGCCGTCCGGCCGGGCCTCTCCGCGAGGATCCGACATGATCGGGCGATGGGTCGCGTGGCTCCTGGTGGTGGCCGCCCTGGCCGCGATGGCAGCGGCGAGACTCGCACAGCGGGCCGGCGCCGATGACCCGCCCCCGCCGACGCGCACGGAGACATCGGTGGCAGCGGGCGCCCGCCTAAGCCCTCTGCGGTGTTGAGCGGGCGCCCGCCTGAGCCCTCCGCGGTGTCGAACGGGTGGTCGTGAGCGCGCCCACCGCACGCAAGTCCTCTCCCTGAAACCTTTTGACCGCCGAGCGGCGGTGTGATACCGTGCAGGGCCAAACCACGGAGGTCTGCGGGAACGGCCCGACTCCCTGCCGCCCGTCTCCTCCACGTTGCTCGGGACGCACGGGGTCGAGGGGAGCGAGATGCGGATCGCGGTGCTGGCGAGCGGCAGTTCGGGGAACTCCCTCGTCGTGTCGTCCGGAGGAACGAGCGTCCTGGTCGACGCGGGGATCTCGTACAAGCGCACGGCCGAGGCGATGGAAGGCTCAGGAATCGACGCCGAAACGCTTCGGGGGGTGCTCGTCACGCACGAGCACTCCGATCACGTACAGGGCCTGGGCCCCGTGTCCCGGCGACTGGGGCTCACCGTCTACGCCAGCGCCGGCACGCACGACCGCTGCGCGGGGCGCGTGGGGCGCTGCCCCGAGAGAGTCGTCGTCGAGGCGGGTGAGGAGTTCGAGATCGGGGAGCTCGCCGTGTTCCCGTTCGCCTTGAGCCACGACTGCGCGGAGCCGATCGGGTACTCGCTGTCCGACGGGCGCCACAGGGTCGCGATCGCGACCGATCTGGGCGTCGTCGGCGGGAGCGTCCGCCACCACCTCGCGATCGCCGACTGCGTCGTGCTCGAGTTCAACCACGACGAGCGGATGCTGATCGACGGAACCTACCCCTGGCACCTGAAGAGACGGATCATGAGTAACGTCGGACATCTGTCGAACGGATTCGCCGCTCGTGAGCTCGAGCGGCTGGCCGACGGTCCGATGTCGACCCTGATCCTCGCCCACATATCGAGGGAGAACAACACGCCCGACCTTGCGCTCGCCACGGCCCGCGCCGTGCTCGAGCAGTCCGGAAGGCCGGACGTCAACGTCGTGCCCGCGCTGCAGAACGAGTGGCTCGCGCCGCTCGAGGTGGGGTGGAGAGCGGGCGGAAGCGAAGCCTACGAGAGGGAGCCTGGGACCCAATGCACAAGATAGCGGTGATAGGCACCGGGTACGTGGGACTCGTCGGCGGCGCGGGGCTCGCCGACTTCGGCAACGAGGTCACCTGCGTCGATCAGATACAGGAGAAGATCGACAGGCTCAAGCTCGGTGAGATCCCGTTCTACGAGCCGGGGCTGTCGGAGGTCGTCACGAGAAACGTGAAGGAGGGGAGGCTCTCCTTCACCACCGATCTCGGGGCGGCGATCCGGGACAACGACGTGATCTTCATCGCCGTCGGGACGCCCGAGGGTGAGGGCGGGGCCGTCGATCTCGCGCAGGTCGACGCCGTCGCCCGAGACATCGGCAAGCACATGACGGGCTATCGCGTCATCGTGCAGAAGAGCACCGTGCCCGTCGGGACGGCCCGCCGAGTCAGCAAGATCATCAGGGACAGCCAGCGGGGATCCTTCGAGTTCGACGCCGTCTCCA
Organism: bacterium; assembly: GCA_025774545.1. GTDB lineage: Bacteria > Joyebacterota > Joyebacteria > Joyebacterales > Joyebacteraceae > JALGVU01. Next base: position 9,471 of record JALGVU010000017.1, read on the forward strand.
ATCCGGAGTTCCTCCGCGAGGGGTCCGCCGTCGAGGACTTCATGAGACCCGACCGCGTCGTCGTGGGGGCGGACACCGAGAAGGCGATGGAGGTCCTGAGGAGCATCTACGCCCCTCTCTATCTGAACCGCACGCCGATCGTCGAGACCTCGCCGGAGTCCGCGGAGCTCATCAAGTACGCGTCGAACGCGTTTCTCGCGACCAAGATCTCGTTCATCAACGAGATCGCGAACCTGTGCGAGCGGGTCGGGGCGGACGTCCAGGTGGTCTCGTACGCGATGGGGCTCGACAACAGGATCGGACCGAAGTTCCTGCACGCGGGCGCCGGGTACGGGGGCTCGTGCTTCCCGAAGGACACGAAGGCGCTCGTCCGCATCGCCGAGGCCGCGGGATCAGAGGCGAGGATCGTGGACGCGGCCGTGCGCGTGAACCGGGAGCAGAAGGCCCGGATGGTCGACAAGGTCGTCGATGCCGCGGGAGGCTCCGTGTCGGGCAAGACGATCGGACTCCTCGGTCTCTCCTTCAAGCCGAACACCGACGACATGCGCTACGCGGCCTCGATCGTGCTCGTCGAGGGGCTCCTCGAGCGCGGAGCGCGCGTCAGGGCGTTCGACCCGGTGGCGGCCGCGAACGCCCGCGAGATCATGCCGGGCATCGAGTACGTCGACGACCGCTACGACGCCGCGGATGGAGCGCACGTCCTGGTCATCATCACGGAGTGGAACGAGTTCCGACAGCTCGACTTCGATCGCCTGCGGGAGATCATGGCCGAGCCTGTGATCGTCGATCTCAGGAACATCTACGAGCCGCGCGACGTCGAGGCTCACGGCTTCCGCCACGTCGGCGTCGGCCGCGGGCGAACCTAGGCGCGCCGGCCCCACGGGGAGGACACGATGGCATCTGGCAGCGAGACCGCCGGCGGACCGGGAGGACGTCTGCCGCGTGGGGTCAAGGCCAAGCGGCTCATCGACGGCGTTCGGATCAAGAGCCTGCGGCTGCTCCCGGACGATCGCGGCTTCCTGATGGAGATGCTCCGTTCCGACGACGACATCTTTCAGAAGTTCGGTCAGGTCTATCTCTCCGTGGCGTATCCGGGCGTCGTCAAGGGCTGGCACTACCACAAGGTCCAGACCGACTTCTTCACGATCGTGAAGGGCATGATGAAGGTGGTGCTCTACGACGAGCGTCCCGACTCGCCGACGCACGGCGAGATCAACGAGTTTTTCATGGGCGAGCAGAACCCGATCCTCATCACGATTCCGCCCGGCGTGCTCCACGGGATGAAGGCGATCGGAGCCGGACCCGGTTTCCTCGTCAACTGCCCGACCGAGCCCTACAACTACGCCGAGCCGGACGAGTACCGCGTCGATCCGCACGGCGACGACGTTCCGTACGACTGGACGACGAAGGACGGCTAGCTTCCTCCTGCGGCCCGCGGGTGAGACGCCCGCGCGGCGCGCCGATCGATCGCGTCGGCCGCCCCCTCGCACGGGACGGACCGATCGTTCTTGACGGCTGACGCCCCCGCGACGGATAATCGGGGCGGCCCAGAGCGAGAAAGGCGCTGTCCGAGCTTCCCATGATCAACAATCCCCCGACAATCGTCCGAGCGGCCCTCGCGGCCGTCCTCCTGACCCTCGTTCTCCACGGCGCTCCTGCGGGCGCCCGGGGTGCCGGCGAACCCGTCGTGTCCGAGGTTCCCGCGGAGCCCGAGCGCCCCGCGCCCGCCTACGGAGGACCTGCGCTCCGCGGCCCGGTCGACCCGGACGAGTACATCGTCGGTCCCGGGGACCGCTTCTCGGTGACGCTCTGGGGGCAGAGCGTCGTCAGTTTCACGGAGACCGTCACGCCCGAGGGCGAGCTGGTCCTGCCCGGGATCGCCACGATCCCGGTGGCCGGAGAACGGCTCGAGGCGGTCAAGCGGGGCGTGCGGGCGCGGCTGGCCGAGCGGTACAAGAACGTCGAGGTGAGCGTCTCCCTGACCGAGCTCCGCAGGATCCAGGTCAACGTTTTGGGCGAGGTCGCGTCCCCCGGCGTCTACGTCGGGACGGCGCTCGACCCGTCGAGCGTGCTCGTCGAGAAGGCCGGCGGCCTCCTCGAGGGCGCGAGCCTGCGCAACATTGAGGTCGGGCGGCGCGACGGCGAGACGGATCGTCTCGACCTCGTCCGCTACGCCAACACGAGCGACGTGTCGGCGAACCCGCCCATCCTCGACGGCGACGTCATCTTCGTGCCGCACGCGACGTCGTTCGTGCGTATCTCGGGCGGTGTCGCGCGGCCCGATCTCTACGAGTTCGTGGCGGGGGAGACGGTGGAGTCGCTCATCGAGGTCGCGGGCGGCCTCGCGCGCGGCGCGTTCGCGGACACGGTCGAGATCCACAGGTTCGACGATGACTTGACGACGAGTTCGTTCCTCCTCGACGTCTCGAGCCCCGCGGGACGCACGCACCGTCTCAGGGACGGTGACCAGGTCGTCGTCCGCGTCGATCCGCACTGGCGTGTGGTGAGAAGCGTGGGCGTCGAGGGCGAGGTCGTCTACCCCGGGGACTACGGCATCGACGAGGGCGCCGACCGGCTCTCCGACGTGCTCGAGCGCGCCGGCGGACCGACGGCCGAGGCGTCGCTCAAGGACGCGAGGATCATGCGGCTTCCCGAGGAGGAAGAGATCGACCCCGAGTTCGAACGGCTCAAGGCCGTCGCCGCGAACGACATGAGCGACACCGAGTACGCGTACTTCAAGACGAAATCCCGAGCGCGGAGCGGCGCCGTCGTGGTCGACTTCGAGAGCGTCCTCGCGGGCGACGAATCGCAGGACGTGCTCCTCGCGCACGGCGACGTCATCGTCGTGCCCAGGGCCGAGGTGACCGTCGAGGTCGCCGGCCAGGTCGCGTCTCCGGGGAAGGTCCCGCACGTGCCTGGCAAGCGCTACGAGTTCTACGTCGAGCAGGCGGGAGGCTACACGTCGACCGCGAAGCGGAACTCCACCAGGGTGATCAAGAGCGGCACCGGTGAGCACCGCAAGGCGAGGCTCGCCGGGGTCCTCGAGCCCGGCGACGCCGTCTGGGTGCCCGAGACGCCCGAGGGCGACTGGTGGGAGTCTCTGCAGGAGGTCGTGGGGTTCGCCACGTCGCTCCTCACCATCTACCTCCTGCTCGAGAGGAAGTGATCTTCCCTTCGCGTCCCGACGAGGAGGCCGAGGCGTCATGACACAGCACCGGTCGATCCCCGATCTGATCTTCGCCTGGAGGCCGCTCGTCTACCGCGTCACCGGCGCCGCCGCCGTGATCGCGGTCGTCGCGAGCCTCCTCATGCCGAACTGGTACGGCGCGACGGCGACCTTCCTTCCTCCGTCCGAGCGCGAGGCGCGGGGGAGTTTCATCAACATGTTCAACCAGATGGGGCTCGACTTCGGCACCGGCGGGCTCCTGTCGACGACGCCGGCGACCGATCTCTTGATCGGGATCCTGAAGAGCCGCCTCGTGCGCGGGCGCGTGGTCGACCGCTTCGATCTGAAGCGCGTCTACGACTCCGAGACGCGTGAGCACGCGGTCGAGGATCTCGGGGAGCATCTTCGCGTCAACACGACGTCCGAGGGTCTGATCGAGGTCTGGGTGGAGGATCGCGACAAGGAGCGCGCCGCGAACATGGCGAACGCCTTCGTCGAGTTCCTCGATAACTACAATCGGACGTCCAGTGTCGAGCAGGCGCAGCGAACGAGGGAGTTCATCGAGGGGATGCTCAGGGAGAACCGCGGGAGACTCGAGCAGGCGGCCAACGAGCTCAAGGAGTTCCGCCAGGAGCACCGGGCGGTCGAGCTCACCGAACAGACGAGGGTCACCGTCGAGGCGATCGCGCGGCTCGAGTCGGAGCAGACGCAGCTCGAGATCGAGAGGGGCATTCTGGACGACTTCTCGATGCCGGACGAGGTGCAGATGCGGCAGAACGAGGCTCGCCTCCGGGAGATCGGGCGGCAGCTCGCCGAGCTACGGGGTGGGGGAGCGGACGGGCAGAACGACTCGGTGGCGTTCCTCCCGCTCTCCGAGATCCCGGGGCTCGCGCTCACGCTCGCCGACCTCACGCGCGAGGTGATGGTCCAGGAGAAGGTCTACGAGTTCCTGAGCGGCCAGCTCGAGGAGGCGCGCATCCAGGAGGCGCGCGATCTCGAGTCGGTCAGGGTGCTCGACGCCGCCGTTCCGCCTCTCAAGAAGTCGCGGCCGAGACGCAGCGTCATCTGCATCCTCACCGTTCTCCTCGCTCTCGCCGGATCCGTCGGGATGGCCTTCTTCGCGGAGGGCTTCCTCGAGCGAGCGGAGGGAGGCCGTCTGACCGGCGCCGCCGGCGATTCGAGGGAGTCGCGCGCCCTCCTGGGCTTCCTCCGGTGGATCAGGGCCTGGGGCGGACCGAAGGGAGAGAGGCGAGGTTTCACCTCTCACGATTCCTAGATGAAACGAGCCGTACTGCATGGGGTCGCCTGGGTGGGGGGCCTCATGTTTCTTGTCAGGGTCATCCGGTACGTGACCCTCCTGGTCCTCGCCGGGATCCTCTCCCCGCGTGACTTCGGTATCCTCGCCGCCCTCCACGTCGTGATCGACGGGATCGTCCTCCTCCAGGGATTCGGAATCGGGCACGCCCTCATCTACCGCAAGGAGCGGATCGAGGAGGCGACCGACACGGCCTTCTACGTCTCGATGGCCCTGGGCGCCGCGGCCGTCGCCGTCGCGTGGGTGCTCGCACCCGCCGTCGAGCGGTTCTACGCCGAGGACGGCATGACCGAGCTCTTCAGGGTGGGATCGGTCCTGCTCCTGGGGCGCGCGCTCAGGCTGATACCGGCCCGCCTGTTCGAGAAGGCGCTCGAGTTCAAGAAGCGGCTCGCGCCGACGCTCGCGGGTTCGGTCGCCTACCTCGTCGTCGCGCTCGTGCTGGCGTTCCGCGGGGCGGGCGTCTGGGCGCTCCTCTGGGCCGAGATCGCGTCGGTCTTCGCCGAGGCGACCGGGTACTGGATCGTCTCGCCGTGGAGGCCGAGGCTCAGGTTCAGCCCCGAGCTCGCGAGGGAGGACCTCTCGTTCGGGTGGGTCGTGCTCGGCGGGAGCGCGCTCATCTTCGCGTTCCGGAACGTCGACCGGCTCACCCTGAGCCGGCTCCTCGGCACCCGCGAGCTCGGCCTCTACGCGTTCGCGTTCTCGATCGCCAACCTGCCGGCGACCTTCTTCGTGAGGGCCCTGAACACGGTGCTGCTTCCGTCCTACACGTCGGCGCGGGACGACGTGGCGACGCGGCGGACGCTCTTCTTCCGCGCGACGTCCTACGTGGCCGCCGCGAGCCTCCTCTACGCGCTCGTGATGGTGGTCTTCGGACGCTCCTTCCTCGTCGCCACCTACGGCGACCGCTGGCTCGGGTCGGTCCGCCCGCTCCAGGTGCTCGCCCTCTTCGCGCTCTTCCGAACGCTCTCGGCGCTCGTCGGGGACCTCCTCGTCGGATGCGGGAGGCCGGGGACGTTTCGTCGGATCTACGCGCTCCAGCTCGCGGTCGCATTGGCCTGCATCTACTTCGGCGCAAGGGCTTGGGGCACCTGGGGCGTGGGCCTCGCGATGGCGTTGGCGGCGGCCGTGGCGCTCGGAGCGAGCTGGCACGCGGCCAGGACCGCCCTCGACGCCACCGTGGGTGATTTCGTGCACGCGCTCCGCGGCCCACTGCTCGCGTCGGTCGTGATGATCGGACCCGCCGTCGCGCTCATGCGCGCGCTTCCGGAACCGTTCGGTCTTCCCGCCGTCGGCGCGGCCGCGCTCGCGGTCAGCGCCGGGTATCTCCTGGTGTGGCTCGCCGTCGACCCGGAACCGCGGGCAGAGTGGCGGAAGTGGCGGGAGTCGCGGAACGGGCCCGAGGGGGAGGTGCGCGCGTGAGGGTCTCGCTCACGAGACGGATCCTGGGCACTCCGTGGCCGCTCGTCGCGGGCGTTCTGGTCGTCGTCGCCCTGGGCGCGGCGTACGCACCGCTCGGTGTCAGCGTCGCCATCGTCACCGCGTCGCTCGCCTGCGCGCTGATCCGCACCTTCGGCCTCAAGAGGGGGCTCTGGTACCTCGCCGTTGCCACCCTTCCTCTCCGACAGATCATGTCGATCAGGCTCGTCGGGTCGGTCGACCTCTTCATCGGCGACCTCCTCATTCTCGCGCTCTTCGCAGACGAGGTCTACCGGAGCGGGATCCGGGACCTCTGGGAGCGAAGCTCGACGTTCCGGATCGCCGCCGTGATCGTTCTCCTCTCGTTCGCCGGGCTCTACCGAGCGTTCCATCCCCTCTGGGGTTTCGTCTCGGTCTACGTGATCGCGGTCCAGGTGGCGCTCTTCTACATCGCGCGACGCCTGATCCGGTCGGGACCCGACGCGCGCCGGACGATCCTGGCCGTCGTTGCCGGCGTCGTGCCGTCGATGCTCTACGGCCTCTACCAGGCCTCGCTTCCGCACGGTGCGGCTCTTCCCGAGTGGTCGCTCCATCTCACGGCGTACGGCCCCGCGGGCGAGCCGCACCTCCGGATCTTCTCGACGCTCCCGCACCCGCTTCGTTTCTCGCACTACCTCTCGATGGTCGTCGGTCTCTCCTTGGGCCTCCTCTTCGCGTCGCTGGGGTCGGTCAAGAGAGCGTTCGTCATCGCCGCAGGCTCGGTAGCCGTCTACTGCAATCTGCTCACGTACTCGATCGGCGGCGCCCTGGCGATGGTCGTCGCCGCCGTCGCGGCGTTCCTCGCGACCGCCCGCCGCGGCGCTGTCCTGCTCGTGGTCGCCGCCGCGATCTCCTTGGTCTTCTTCGTGCCGACGACCCTCGGCACGCGCGTCGAGCGTCTCGTCGGGGGGCAGTCCTCGAGCGCCGTCGCGCGCCTGATCACGTACCAGCAGTCGCTCGACATCCTGCGTGATCACCCGATCCGGGGCGTCGGATGGGGCGCCATCCGGAGTTCGCTCGAGGGCGAGTATCGGCTCGTGCGTTCGTACGTCGTCGCGTTCGTCGCCGAGAACTACTTCCTTCAGCGGGGTCTCGCCCTGGGCATTCCGGGGATTCTGCTCTACGTCGCGATCTGCGTCCTCTTCTTCCGGAACGCGCTCAGATCTCGCGACGGCCCCGCGGACGCGCCGTGGCCGCGCGCGGCCATCCTCGCCGGGGGGACCGCATTCTACGTTCAGGCGCAGTTCATGCCCTCGACCGACGCGAGCGTGAACTACCTCGCGTGGGTGCTTCTCGCGATGGCCGAGGGGATGTACGAGGCCACGGCCGGAGCGAGAACGGCGCGCGGAGCGATCCCCACGAAGGCCGAGGGCGGGGCGGCCGGCGGTCCCGCATCGTCAGACGGGGCGGCCGTCGCCCGAGGAGGATCGTGAGCACTCCCAGGAAGACGCTCTTCGTCTTTCACAAGGGCCTGACCGAGCCGATCCCGCGGCTGCACGGGCTCGCCCAGGTGCGCGCGCTCGCGGGCGCCAGGCGGTTCGCGGTCATCTCGTTCGAGCCGAGGTGGCGCCGCCGCACGCGCGACGACCGCGAGCTGTATCTCGCCACGCGCGCCTGGCTCCGCGAGGCGGGCGTCGAGCACGTCGCGCTCCCGCTTCTCGGGAGCAACTGGCTCGACATCCCTCTCGGGGCGATCGCGATCCTCGTCCTCGCGCTCTTCCGGGGCGTCCGCATCGTCCACACGCGGAGCTACGTCCCCGGTCTGATGGCGCTCCTGGTCCGTCCGCTCGCTCCCGTTCGGTTCCTCTTCGACCCGCGCGGGCTCTTCGTCGACGAGTACATCTACGCCGGCGCGCTCCGCGAGGGCAGGGGAAGGCTCAAGTTCGCGCGGTGGCTCGAGAGGAGGCTCTACGCGGCCGCCGACGCGACGGTCGTCCTCTCGGGCCCGTTCCGCGATCACCTCCTCTCGCGGGGCGACCTCGCGTGCCTGCTCGATCCGGCGAGCGTGTCCCTCATTCCCGACCGCGTGGACTTCGCGCGCTTCCGGGACGCCGGGCGCGATCGCGCGGCCGGCAGAGCGGACCGCGGGTGGGACGGCGCCGTCGTCGGCGCGTACGTGGCGTCGAGCGCGCCCTGGCACCGGCTCGACGAGTCCCTGCGTGTCATGCGTGGCGTGATGGCCGCGCGGCCGGACGTGCGGTTCGTCGTGGCGACCTACCCGTCGACGGCGCGCGCTCGCGCGCTCGCCGAGGAGGCAGGAGTTCCCGTCGATCGCGTCGACTTCGTGACGGCGCCCGTGGCCGACGTCCCGGGGATTCTGACGTCGGCCGACTTCGCGATCATGTTCGAGGCGAGACATCTGATCAGGGAGGTCTGCGCCCCGGTCAAGTTCAGCGAGTACGTCGCCGCCGGTCTGCCGGTCGTGGCGAACGACGGGATCGGCGACGTCAGCGGCTGGATTCGCGAGAGGCGCCTGGGGCTCCTGGTCGACCCCGACGACGCCGACGAGGCCGCGGCGCGCGTGGTCGAGTACCTCGCGTCGGACGACTTCCGAGAGGGCGAGGCGAGGCGACGGTGCCTCCGTTTCGGCGAGAACGAGATGGACATGCGGCGAACACTCGAGGAGTACGAGGCCGTCTACCGCAGTCTGGATTGCACATGAGAGCGTCACTCGTCATCGTGAACCACAACGGCGGCTCCGGAGTCGTCGAGAACCTGCGATTCCTCGCCGGTCAGATCGCGGGGAGCGACGTCGAGATCGTCGTCGTCGACAACGCGTCCGGGGACGGGAGCCCGGAGGCCATCGCGCGTGAGCTGCCCTCCGTCCGTGTCGCCAGGGAGCCGGAGAATCGGGGCTACGCCGCGGGCGTCAACCGCGGGCTCGTGGAGGCGAGGGGCGACGCGATCGTCGTCCTGAATCCGGACATCCGGCCCGAGCCCGGCGCGCTCGAGGCCCTGATCGACGCGGCGCTCGAGCGTCGCGAGTTCACGCTCCTGGGCGGCCTCGTCGTCGACGCGCGGGGACGCGTCAGCCCGAACTGCCTCCGCGCGCTTCCCGCACCCCGCGACATCACGAGGGAGGCGTTCTTCCTTCCGCCCCGGCGCGCCGTCGCAGTGCCCGAGGGACGGGGCGTCGTCGACGCACCCGGGGAAGCGGGCGTCGTCGAGACGGAGGTCGTCTCCGGCAGCGTCATGGCGCTCCACCGCGACGCCCTGCGCGATCTCGGCGCGATGGACGACGACTTCTTCCTCTATCGCGAGGACGTCGAGTGGTGCCGGCGCGCGATCGAGGGAGGCATGAAGGTCGGACTCGTCACGGGCGCCGGCTTCGTTCACGAGGGCGGCGCCTCGACCAGAAGGGCCGAGGGTCCCGCCTTCGCCGCGCGCGTCCTCTCCGACTTCCACTACTTCTGCCGTCCGGGCGGGGAGTCCGCGAAGACGATTCGCAGGCTGTGGCGCAGGCGGCTCCGCCTCCGGGCGTTTCTCTACGGGATCGACGCGCGCTTCGGGCCCCGCGGCCGACGAGAGCGCTCGAGAAGGAGGCGCGCGATCTACCGCATCCTCGCCGAGAACCTGACGGCGTTCCGATGGTCGGAGGCCGACGACGGGCAGAGCGGCGCACCGGCGCGGCTCGCCGACCTTCCGGCCGACTCCCCGAGTCGAGGCGGCGGTGATCGCCCCACCGTCCTCTTCGTCATTCCCGACATGGACCACGGCGGAGCGCAGCGGCGGATCGAGTATCTCGTGACCGGCGCGCTCGCCGAGCGCTTCCGATTCGAGATCCTCTGTCTCCGCCACGCCGGTGCCCTGGGCCGCCGCCTCGCTGATCGCGTGAAGGTGCACGCGCTCGAGCTCGACCGGTGGACGAGCCCCGCGACCTGGCGTCGCGTCGCCGACTACTGCGCCCTCCTCGCGCCCGACCTGGTTCACTCGGCCACGCTGCCTGCGGACGTCGCCGCGTGGGTCGCGTTCCGAGCGCGCGTCCCGAGGATCGCGGCGAAGGTGAGCGTCGACACGCGGCTGTCGGCCGCCGGCCGGGCTCTCGAGCGCTTCGTGCTCCGTGGCGCCGACGTCGTCTACGCGGTGGGCGATGAGATCGCGCGCGCGAAATCGTATCTCGGGCGCGGCGGGATGCTCCCGCCCGTCATCCAGAACCCACCGATGATCCCGATCGGCCAAGATCCTCCGCGGCCGTTCCCGTCGGAGGGACCGGTCGCCGTCGCCTACCTCGGGCGCCTCGAGCCGGTCAAGCGGGCCGACCTGTTCATCGAGCTCGCGGCCGAGCTCGAGCGCGCGTCGCCGGGACGCTTCTCCTTCACCGTCATCGGGGAGGGGAGTGAGCGAGCCGCCCTCGAGGCGCTCGCCGCCGATCGCGGGATCGAAGGGCAGGTCGAGTTCGCGGGCGCCGTCGACGACGTCGCCTCGGCCCTCGACGCCGTCGACGTCGTGCCGCTCCTGTCGGCGGGAGAGGGGCGGCCGAACACCGTGCTCGAGACGATCGCCCGCGGCCGGGTCCCGATCGTGCGGCGCGCCGGCGGGGCCGCCGACAGTCTGCCCGCCGCGCTCACCGGCTGCCTCGTCGACTCATCGTCGCCCACCGACTTCGCGCGGAAGATCGAGGACGTCGCCCGCCGCTCGGACTGGTACCTCGAGCGCGTCCGCTCCGCCCGAGCCGAGCTCGCGAAACAGGGGGGCGCGTTCGACGAGGCGATGGCCGGTCTCTACGGGTCGTGCCTCCGGGAGGGGCACGCCGACGGCCGGGTCCGCGTACTCCATCTCATCACGCGCCTCATCGTCGGGGGCGCGCAGGAGAACACGATCGCGTCGGTGGAGCGCGTCGATCCCGCACGGTACGACTCGCGCCTCTGGCTCGGACCCCAGACGGGTTCCGAGGGCTCCCTGCTCGCGGACGCTCGCGCGCGCGGGATCGCGGCGCGCGTTCTCCCGAAGCTGGTCCGCGAGATCAGCCCGTGGAACGACCTCGTGGTGACGTTTCAGCTCGTGCGTCTGCTCAGGCGCGCGCGGTTCGACATCGTCCACACGCACTCCTCGAAGGCGGGCATCGTCGGACGCCTCGCCGCGAGGATCGCAGGCGTCCCCAACATCGTCCACACCGCGCACGGGTGGGGCTTCCACGACTACATGAACCCCGCGCTCCGAAGGGCGTACGTCACGGTCGAGAAGATCATGGAGCCCTGGACCCGCCCGCTCATCTCCGTCTCGACCAGGACCACGAGCGTGGGGCTCGCCGAGGCGATCGGTCGTCCCGATTCGTATCGCCTCATTCGGAGCGGGATCCCTCTCGAGCGGTTCCGCCCGGATCAGGCGCGGCGCGCGGAAGCGAGAGAACGCCTCGGCATTCCGGCGGACGCGATCGTCGTGGGTTCCGTCGGGCGCCTCTCGTCGCAGAAGAACCCGCTCGACTTCGTGCGGGTCGCCGCGTCGCTCCTGGAGCGTCACCCCGACCTCCGCTTCGTCTACGTTGGCGACGGGCCGCTCCGCGTCGTCGTCACGGACGCGATCGAGCGCGCGGGCGTCCGGGACCGCGTGCTCCTTCTGGGGCTCCGCGACGACGTGCCCGATCTGCTCTGTGCGTTCGATCTCTTCGTCCTCACGTCGCTCTGGGAGGGACTGCCGCGGGTCGTGCTGCAGGCGCTCGCGACGGGCGTGCCGGTCGTCGCCTACGACACCGCCGGGATCGAGGAGGCGGTGATCGATGGGACGAACGGCCACCTGGTTCCTCCGGGCGCCGTCGCTGCGATGGTCGAGAAGCTCGATCGGCTCATCGATGACGGCGACGCGCGGGCCGCGCTCGCTCGCGCGGCGAGCGGCGGGTTCGACGCGTCGTTCACGGAGGACCGAATGATACGGGACCTCGAGGACCTGTACGATGAGCTCACGGGCTCGGACCCGCGGGGGTCGGGGAGGGGCGATGCTGCTCAGGATCCTCGCTGAGTCGCGAGGCGGGCCCCGGATCCCGAGCGCGTGGGGTGAGCGGGTCCGGCGCGACGGAGATGACGTCGTTCTCCGCGGCGACGACACCGGGGCCGCCGCGATCCACTGCGGCCTCGCGCCGGGTGAGCTTCTGATCTCGGACGACGTGTCCGAGCTCCTCACCGCCGTGCGGGACGGCCGGGGCGGCCTCGCGATCGATCGCGAGGCGCTCAGCTACTTCCTTCATGACGGACAGGTGCCCTATCCCGACACGATCTTCCGGGACGTCCACACCCTCACGATCGGCGACCGCGCGCGCGCCCGGAGCGACGGGCGGGCGTTTCGGATCGAGTTCTCGATCGACTTCCCCTACCTCGCGGCGCGGTCGCGCGAGGATCAGGAGCCGGACCCATCGAGGCTCCTCGCGCTCCTCGCCGACTCCGTCGAGCGCGCGCTCTCGCCGCACTCGGGAGGCGTGCTCCTCCTGAGCGCGGGGAAGGACTCCGCCGCCCTCGCGATCGCGCTCGCCGAGTGCGGTCGGAAGGACATCACGTGCGTGACGTACACGAGCCCGGGCGACGACGAGGCCGAGTACGCGAAGTCGTTCTGCCGACGGCTCGGCCTCGTTCACAGGACCGTGTCGCTCGACTCCGCGGCGGCTGGTGCGCCCCGGGCTCTCGAGCGGTTCTTCGAGCGCACGCCGGTGCCGGCCGGTGACCTGGCGCAGATACCCGTTGTTCTTCTTCTGGCCGAGGTCGGGGAGTCGGGTGGCGCCGTCCTCGAAGGTACGGGGAACGACGTCACGTTCGGGTACCTGCCGCGCGGGAAGGACCGGCTCATCTCACGCTTCACGGTGGGGCGATGGGGATGGGCCGATTCTCTGAAGCCGGCGGTCCCGATCGGCTCGCCCGTGAACTACCTCCTGCGCGATCCCGTCGAGATCAACTGGCCCGGCCTCCGCGTGCGCCACTCGGAGACACGGAAGCTCATCGACGGCGCGACGAACACGTCGCGCGCGTGGAGGCGCTTCCGGCGCGCCCACGCAGGACTCGATCCAGTCGATCTCCGCGCGCTCCTTCGGGGGCGCCACTTCGAGATCGGGAGCCAGCGCGAGAAGATCGACCTCGCGGCGCGCGCCGCGGGGATGACCGGAGTCTACCCGTACCAGGACGCGGGCGTCATCGAGTACTACTTCAATCTGCCGGAGCCCGCGCGGTACGACCGAGGCCGCCTCGTGAACAAGCTCCTCCTCCGGAAGCTCCTCAAGA
>JALGVU010000128.1 GCA_025774545.1 bacterium
GTGCGGTCGCGGAACGGACTCGGAGAGGCGCGGACGAGCCTGTCGACAAAGGAAATCCCCCCGGACACCCCTGTCCCCGGCCCGCCCGGCGCCCTTCCGAAGAACTCCATGATGTTCGCGACGAGATCGACGCGATCCTCGATCGCGTTCGCGTAATGGCCGTTCACGCCGTTCAACCCGTCGTTCATGAGGGCAAGATCGAACGGCAGGTAGACGATGCGGTACCCCGTCTCGCTGTCCGCCTTCGCGATCCCGGCGGGACGGACCTCGCCCAGGCCGTTCACGTACTCGAGGGCGCGCGTGGCTCCTCCCGCGGTCAACGCGTCCACGACGTCGAGGAGCTGGAGCCTCGGACACGCCGTCCGGAGCCAGCACTCGCCGTCGTCGCGCGTCATGAACCCAGCGCCGGCATCGCGCACGCGGATCATCGTGTCCGGATCGTCCGAGACGCCGTACGTCCCGGCGTGCCGGTCGACGTAGGTCGCGCCGAGCCAGTCGGTGAAGAACCCCGTGACGTCTCCCCCACCCTCGATCAGGTCGTATCCGATCTCGCTCCCCGTGAGCAGAAGGCAGCGGGGCGATTCCGGCGTGGAGCCATCGAGCCAGTCGATCAGCGCGGTCTGATCGTCCTCCGTCAGGGTCGACGAGCACCAGTCGCCGACGATCCAGATCTGCGTGTCGTAGTCCGAGTACGCCGCCGGGTCGCTCGGCCCCGAGCCCGGCCCACCCTGCACGTCGCGCCCGTCGTAGACATCGTGCTCGTGGCCCAGGATGTCGAGCGCCTCCGTGACGTAGTCGTCGCCCGCGTGGAGGAAGCTGCGATCGTCGCCGGGGACGCGTATCCAGCGCTTGTCGATGACGAGAATCCCGGGATCGTCCGGGCTCCCGTGGATCGGGAGGATCGAGTGCTCGAAGGTGCGCTCGGGCGCGTCCGCGGGCAGCGTGGAGACGTTCCCGAGGCTGTCGATCGCCTCGAAGTAGTAGAGGATCTCGGTCGCCGGGCCGAAGAGGTCCGAGTGCCACCACTCGTGGTCGCGCCACCGCCCGACCTCCCAGCCTATGTCATCGAGCTCGTGCGACTGCCAGGTTGCTCCCCCGTTGTTCGATCCGACGAAGCGGACCATCGCGATGCCGTCGTCGTCCAGCACGAGCAGATCGGCGTCGTCGTTGTAGGAGGGGGGGCTCTCGTCCCCCATCAAGTCCTCGTACCACTCCCGCCGTGGGAACAGCCAGCGCGTCGAGGGATCGTGCCCCGGTATCCCGATCCGCACCCGCTCGAGAAACGCCCCCGTGGTGTGCTCGTCTGCCGGCATCGGGTCGTAGTTCCTGAGGGTCCACGCCGCCGCGAGCCAGTCCTTCCCCAGATAGGAACTCCAGTCCTGCGTGACGCTGACCCACGTGCCTGGGTCGATGTCGCTCCGGTACCAGTCGTTCCAGCTCAACACGGGGCTGGGGTGGAAGAAGGCATGCTGGGAGAGCGCGCCGTCCGTGTCGCTCCGCGCAAGGCCCCAGTCCAGAAGGTCGCCCGATCCGCGCGGAATGTCGTACCACAGGTCCCACCGAGCCACGATCCGATCGGGCCCCGACACGTCGATCGGAGGACTGATGAGCATCGAGTGCTGCTCGTCGACCATCCGGCCGGAGACGGGGTCGACGGCCGCCATCATCCGCCCGTCGCCAGCGCCACAGGTGAATCCCAGGAGGCTCGAGGGGTCGTCCACCCTCTCGAACGCGACGCCCGTCTGGCCGGACGCCCCGATGTCGGAACTGACCCAGCCGTTGTTCCCTGCCGCCTCGCAGTCGTCGAACCAGACCGTGTCCCCGTTCACCGTCCAGCAGAAGTTGTCGAGCTGCCACGCGCCGTCCTTCACGGAGTGCGGCGGGTTGTCGTACGCGTCCTGCGAGGAGTAGGCCTCGTCTGACTCGAACCGAAAGCGCACCCAGATGTCGCGGCCGGCGAACTGACTCAGGTCGGTGACGATGTGCCCATGCATGTTGTGGTCCCAATCGCTCGACATGCCGGGCTGCCCGGCGAACCCGTTGTTCGCGAAGACGCCGAGCGTCGTCCAGCTCGCGCCGTAGTCCGGCGAGAAGTCAACGTAGCCGTAGTCGTAGTCGTTCTCCATCGCGAAGCGCTGGTCCCACGAGAACGTGACGAAGTCGCCCTCGTCGCTCCAGTCCGATATGGGGAACGTGTGGTCGAGGTGCTGGATCCAGTTGTTGGCGTACCCGCGCGACTGCCGCCACCACGGGTCGTACCTCCCGCACCACCACGTGCTCTCGCCCAAGTGCGTGAAGTGGCGGATGCGGATCGTGTCCTTGTGCCAGTAGTTCTCCTGCGCCGGGAAGCCACTCAGATCGTGCGACTGCCAGCGCGCGTTGTCGCCCGTGAGATCCTCGAAGTCGGCGTCGAAGATCCAGAGGGTCTCGGTGCGGGCCGCGGGGGCGCGGGGCAGGTCGCGTCCGGTGCTCGCGGCGGGGCGCCGCGTCTCAGCACCGCGCGCGAGGGCGGCGGTCGGAGCCACGGCGACGAGAACCGCGAGGAGGACGAGCAGCGCACAGCCCGATCGGTGACGCGGCGCGCGCACCGCATTGGACCGCCACCACAACAGCCGTTCGAAACGCCTCCCGCCTCCAGTGATACGTGCTCCCTTCGCTTACCCCCGGAAGGGTGCCAGCGCAGCGCGGGAGGGGATCCCGCGCTGCGCGTCAGCCGGAGCAGGAGCTCGGGCAGTACTCTCAACAAGTTCTCTGGAGCCGCCAAGCCCGACGGCTCCGCGTCACCGCATGAGCACGACCTTACGTTTCGCCGTCAGGCCGTCCCCGGTCGACTGCATCGTCAGGAAGTAGACGCCGCTCGCGGCGCGTGCGCCTGCGTCGTTCGAACCGTCCCAGACAGCCTCGTGCGCGCCGGCCCCGACGTCCTCGTCCACGAGTGTCCGAACGAGACGTCCCGCGAGATCGTGCACGCGGATCGTCACGCGTCCCGGCGCGGCGACGTGATAGGCGACCCGAGTCGCGGGCCCGAATGGGTTCGGGTAGGCGCGGGCGAGCCTGTCCCCCAGCTCGGCTGCGGTGGGCACCGTCGTGCCCGGCCCGCCCGGTGCCTTCCCGAAGTAGTCCATCACGTTCGCCATGAGATCGAGCCTATCGTGAAGACCGGTGGCGTAGTTCCCACCGAGCGGCTCGCCCATCATGAACTCGAATCCGTACCCGAGGTTCACGGTCTGGTAGCCCATCGTCCCGTGCGTGTAGGCGACGCCCGCCGGATGAACTTCTCTTCCCGGCGTCACATACTCCGCGATCAGCTCCGCGCCCACGACCTCGGTCGGCACGATGACGTCGAAGTCGTTCCGTGCGAGGTAGTCCCCCCTGTGAAGGGCGCACTCGCCATCGTCGTGCGTCATGAAGTCGAAGCCACCTGCCGCGTCGCGGAGCCGCGCCTGCACGTCGCCGAGGTCGCCGGAGACCAACCCCGTGGCGAGCCACAGGCTCAGGAATGACGACGTGTCCGCGCCCGCCCCCAGCCACTCGTTGACATCGTTGCCCGTGACCATGAGGTTCCGCTCGGTCCGGTCCACAGCATCCGAAAGCCACCCCACGAGCCTCGCCTGGTCGGTCACGTTCAGGGCGTACGACTCGATGTCGCCCGTGAACCAGATCTGGGTGTCATAGAACTCCATGCAGTCGGTCTCGGGACCGTCGGAGTAGGGCGGCGTTCCACCGGGCACGCGAACGTCGAAGACGTCGTAGACGTGTCCGAGGATGTCGAGCGCCTCGCGGTAGTAGTACTCACTCGTGTGGCGATACTGCCAGTCGGCGCCTGGCACACTCCTCCCATGTTTGTCGACGAGGAGGATGCAGGGATCCTCGACGCTCCCGTTGATCGGGAGCACGGAGAACTCGAGGGGTTCGTCGGGCGCGTCGCTCGGGAAGGTGGTCGTCTCCCCCGTCCCGTCGATCGCTTCGAAGTAGTAGAGAATCTCGGCTCCGACGGCCACCTGTCCTACGGGTGCTGCTGCCACCCACTCGTCCGAACCCGCTCCGGGCCGGAGGAGTGGGTAGGCCTCCCAGATCCCGGTCTGGTTCGCGGCGAGGAGCAACGCCGACACGATGCCGTCGTCATCGATGATGCGGACGCGCGCGGTTTCGGCGAGCGCCTCCCCCAGGTCGTCGGTGTCGTAGAACCGGTCCCACGGGCTGTGCTCCCACTCGGTGTCCGTGTTGGCGACGACGATGCCGACGAGCTGCCGCCCGAGGAGGAAGCCCTTCTCGTGACACTCCGGTTCCTCGGCAGGCGCGCCGTTCATGAGCGCCCACTCCAGTCCGAGCCAGTTCTGCCCCGCGTAGACCGACCAGTCCTGCGCGACCTGGACCCCCGCCGGCCCACCCCAATGCGGGCCCCAGGCCGGCCACGGTTCGAAGCCGCCGTGCTGGAAGAGATCGGCGGGCGTCTCGCCCGAGGTCACCCACAGCGCGACCTCGTCGTGGGAACAGAGCGGCAGGTGCATCCAACCCTCCCACTTGCCCACGATGTTCCCGACGCCCTCGATGTCGATCGGCGGACTCAGAAGCCACGCCCGCTGACGGTCGACCATCCTGCCCGCCAGCGAGTCGTACGCCGCCATGTACCAGCCGGGCCCGAACCGGTCCGTGCCCGGGTTCTCGAAGCTCCTCCGCCAGACGATCCCCGTCTGCCCCGTCGACGGGATGTCGTCGTGCACCCATCCGTTGTCGCCGGGGGACTCGCAGTCGTCGGTCCAAGCGACCGAGTCCCACACGTGCCACGTGAAGTTGTCGAGCTGCCAGGCGCCGTCCTTCACGGAGTGGAGCGGCGGGTTATCGGGCTGATCCTGGGACGAGTAGGCAACCTCCGATTCGAAACGGAAGCGGAGCCTAACGTCGCTCCCCGCGTACGCGCTCATGTCGAGAGATTGATGTCCGTACAACGCGGAGTCCCAGTCCTGCGATGCCCCGGGCGTTCCGGGGAAGCCGGGGTTCGAGTACAACCGGAGCGTCGTCCACGTCTCGCCGTCGTCGGTCGAGAGATCGACGTAGCCGTAGTCGTACTCCTGTTCGATCGCGAAGCGCTGATCGAAGGTGAAGGTGACCTCGTCACCTGGACCGCTCCAAGAGGCGAGCGGAAAGTCGTGCCACAGGTACTGAACCCAGTCGTTCCCGTAGCCACGGGGCTGGGCCCACGTCGCGTCGTACTTCCCGCACCACCACGTGCTGTCGCCCAAGTGGGTGAAGTGACGGATGCGGATCGTGTCCTTGTGCCAGTGATTCTCCTCGCCGAGCGTCCCCGAGAGGTCGACGGTCGTCCAGCCCTGGCCCCAGGGATCCTCGAAGTCGGCCTCGAAGATCCAGAGTGTGTCGCTCGGCCGCGCGGCCGGCGACGTGCCGGCGGCTTGCCGCGCCGTGCGTGCGAGTGTGCCCGGCGCGAAGAGACTCGCGAAGACGACGACGGTCAAGAAGGTCCGCGCTGCGGTTGTCATGCCTCTCCCTCCCTTCGTGGGGGAACGGGGGGGGCGGTCCGAAGCGGAGCCGGCGCCCGGTCAGCGCGCTCGGCTCCGTGTGTCACCCTGCCATCTGTCTGTTCTGGACGATCGTCTCGCCGTCGAGCGCAATCGTCGGCCGCACGACCATGAACCCCCACGAGACGCTGGCCTCGTTCTCCCCTCCGATGAGGGAGTTGTCGCCGATCCAGAGCGTCGCGTCGCCGTACGACTTCGAGTCCCAGAGGGCGTAGCCGATCGGGTTCGCGATCTGGGGATTCGTCCCGATCTCGAACCCACCGAGCTTCATGCTGTCTCCCTTCCCCTCCGACAGCACGAGCTGCAGGAGCTCGTCGTTCGCAGCCGCGCGCGCCGACACGACCTCCCCGCGACGAAGCTCGAGATCGATCCCCGTGATCCTCACGCCGAAGTAGTCCGTCATCCCGCCGCGCACTTCCCCCTCGGCAGTCCCGGCGACCGGCGCGACGATCACCTTCCCCGCCGGAAGGTGACCCCAGCCCCTGCCGTGCTCGACCTCCCAGTCCGAGATGATGCCGTCGTCCACGTAGACCTCGCGCGATTCCGTCGCGAAGGTGAGGTCGGTCCCGCCGTCCGAGGTGATCCGGATCTCGCGTCCCGACTCCAGGATCGACTTCAGCGACGCGCACCGCCGCTCGAGGTCGTGGTAGTCGATGTCGAGCGCGGCCCAGCACGCGTCGTGGAGTTCGTGGAAGTCGATCCCCATGATCTCCGCCTTCTCGGGCGTCGGATAGCCCAGGTAGATGAAACGCTTCCCCGCGCCGATGAGCTCTCTGCTCACCGGGTCCTCGAGCGGATAGCCGGGGATCCCGGCGTAGAGGAACTTCGTCCCGCTCTCGACGAGTCTCCGGAGGAAGGCCTCGCGCTTCTCCTCGACGTCCCACTCGACGCCTCCGTTCCCGTTCTCCCAGGGATACTCGAGCGGCTCCTCGATCACGATCACCGATCCGATGTCGTCCTTCCACCGCAGGATGAAGTCGCTCAAGGGGCCCCCGCCCGTGAGGACGAGGCAGTGCGCGCCCGCCGCCGCGACGGCGCGGTCGAGTGGCTGGATGATGTCGCGCTGCGTGAGCGCCCCCTTGATCACGACGATGTCGCCTTCCTTCGTATCGAGGCAATCGCAGATGACCTTGCGCGCGATCGCCGCCTGGTCGACCTCGAGGATCTCACGGCGTCTCCACCCGAGCATGCTCGCCGAGATCATCTTCTTGACGTCGCCGGCAAGTCCCTCGTGCTCCCCGATGCCCCGCGCGAGGTAGAAGTTCCTCGCGACGGCGCGGTAGTACTTCTCCATCACGCCGCCGCTCTCGACCTTCGTGGTGATCTCGACGAGCCCGGCCTTCTCGAGCTCCTTGATGTGATAGTGAACGCGCCCCCGTGTCGCTCCCATCCAGTCGGCCACCTGCTTCGCCGTACCCGGGCGCTCGATCAGAAGCGCAAGGATGCGCACGCGCTCCGGGTTCGAGAGGGCGCGTATCTGCGCGTCGCGGTCGACCACCGTCAATTCGCGTCTGAGTTCGTCGCGCCCGTTCTTGTCCGCCAGCATCACGTCCCCTTCCCGCTCCCCGTCCTCACCCCCCGCAGCCGCCCCAGCTCGCCAACCCCGGTCTGTGTTTCCAGCGCGGTCTGGTTTTCCAGCGCAGTCATGATACCACATTGCTGAAGCGTCGTCAAGATGAAACGTCGCCAGCCCTCCGCGCCCGGAACCCCCAGCAGAGAGGCGCTTCCGGACCCCTTTTGGCTTGACACCCCGCCGTCCGCACGCCTACCATGTCGCCCAGACGCATTCCCGCACCTCGCGGGATTCATGACTACCTCAACAACAAAGGCGAGCATGCTTACGATCACTGACATCACGGCACGCGAGATCCTCGATTCCCGTGGGAACCCCACCGTCGAGGTCGACGT
>JALGVU010000429.1 GCA_025774545.1 bacterium
TACGGCGCTCCCCGGACTGCCCACGTTCCAGCAGAAGCGGAGTTGCCCGTCGAAGCAGCCGAGGACCAGGTCCACATCGCCGTCGGCGTCAACGTCTCCGAGGCTTCCCATGCGATCGTTGCACGACGGAATCCCCTCGAACTGCGTGAGGTCGAGTTCCCACGCGGGATCCTGAGGGGTTCCCACGTTCCAGTAGTGCCACACGGGTCCGAGCGTGAGAGCCGACAGGTCGAAGTCACCGTCGCCATCGAAGTCGGAGGCCGCCGCGCCGGGCGCGATTCCGTCCGGTGCGAGGTAGTGGGCCGGGGACCAGGACACCTCGGTCGCGGCGGACGGGCCCGCGACAAGGAGCATGCCGACTGCAATCGCCATAGCCAGCTTAGCCGCCCACGTGGCACGCGCACCTGCGACCGTCAGCTACTGCACGCGGAACATCGCCTTGATCGTGCCCCAGCTGGTCGGCTCGACGGCGACGGCACCGCACGCAACACTCAACGCACCGATGAGCACGCCGCATTCGTTGTTGTCAGGGGCGCACGGCGACATCTCGTCTAGCGTGAGGTCGCCATCTTCCAGATCGCAGAAGAGAGGATCCTCGGAGATGTTCCCCAGAAGGCCAGTCATGGGCACGGCGCTCCCGCCGAAGTCGCCGCCAGCGTTCCCGTACACGTCGCAGCACATCATGAACGGATGACCTTGCGTCGCGTAGATCCCCTCGGCGGCGGCAGAGAATGCGACGACCGTGTTGACCAGCCATGGGTCGCACGAAGCGGCGTAGATCTCACCTCCGTGACCAGTCGCCTCGTCGCCTGCAAACGTGCATTCCATGATTGTGGGAGCACCGCCCTCGCCGAACCACACCGCTCCCCCATCCTGCGCTGCGTTCCCGTTGAAAGTGCAACGAGTGAAGACAGGGCTCCCCCCAAACAACACGACCACCGCGCCGCCTTGTCCGGCGGTCGTGTTGTCAGTGAACACGGCATCGGTGATGGCTGCCATTGCCGTACCAAGGTAGAGTGCCCCTCCTCCATAAGTGGCGTAGTTGCCTTCGAATCGGACGCCCTCCCAAGTGCCCCAAGGGCCACCTTCCAGATACAGTCCACCCCCAAATCCCCCGGCGGAGTTGTCGATGAATGCCACGTTGACGAGACTCGCCTCACTCCCGTAACTTAGGTGTGCTCCGCCACCGTTTCCCGATGCGCTGTTGCCACGGAAGACGACGTTCGTCAGAGAGAGCGACGACGATGTTGCTCGTATGCCTCCACCCTCCATCCAAGTTGCGTTCCCCAGGAAGACGAGGTTGGTGAGCGAGAGCGACGAGCAGATTTGGCAGAAGAGACCTGAGCCGAAGCTCCCCTGGACCGTGTTCGCTCCCGTGATGGTGAAGCCCCGGACCTCGGTCGCCTCATCGAGATGAGATGCCCACATGACGCCTCCCTGCCCCTGCGCATCAATCGTCACGCATTCCGCCTCGCCTGTCTCGCTCTGCAGGCAGACTCCGGACTTCATCTCGATATCGTGCTCGTAGTACGTCCCGCATTCGACCAGCACCGTGTCCCCGGCCGAAGCAGCGTCTATCCCCGCCTGGATGGTCAGGTAGTCGCCGCCGCCGTCCCAGTCAACAACGATGGTGTCCGCCGCCGCCGCGCTTGCGAGCGCGATCGTCACCGCGAACAGAATCGGTAGCTGCGCCTTCATGATGTCCTCCTGTTCCGTGGCCCCTCGCGGATACGTTCCGATTATAGCACTTCTCATCCTTCCAGGTCGGGAAGCAAAGTCCGGACGGCCTTGGTGAGGCCCTCCGCCTTAGGGTTCAGCGTCCCCGCCGCCTCTGCCCCCCCCCCAGCCCGCCAGGCATGAGATCGTGCGTCAGAGGCGACGTATGGACGCGAGAGGGGCCTTTCAGGACGCGCCACTGCCCAAATGTGCAGTGGCCGACCGCACGCCTGCGCCGCGGAGGGACGTTCGCCGCTCCCCCGGCACGCCCCCCTCCGCCGCGAGGAAGGCGGAAGAACGGACTTGACCGCATTGGGCCGATCCGTTAGGTTGATGGCGTAGCAAGGGAGACGGGGTGGGTGATCGACCACCGCCATGAACTGGAGCGCAAGGCACGTGCATCCTGGGCAGGGCGGTTCTCTTGTTTACCATCACCCGCTGCAGACAGATTCTCGGCAAGAACACCAACCTCACAGACTCCGAGGTGGCGGAACTCCGCCGCTACTTTTACGATCTTACCGAGATCGTCGTCGAGGACTACGTGATCAAGACGTCGGCGGGGAACGCGGTCTCCGATCCCAGGCCAGCCGCGTCGCCGCCGAGTGCGAGATCTCCTTCCACACCGATGTCGACCTCTGATGCTAAGAACCCGACCGCTGTCACGCTGAACGCTCGCCGCGAGCGGGATGAGGAATAGCATGCCAAGGGAGTCACGTGCAATGCGCGCCGTCGTCTACGTCCGCGTATCAACGAAGGAGCAGACGGAGAACCTCAGCCTAGCGACCCAGCGCAAGCGTTGTCGCGCGTACTGCGAAGCGCGCGGGATCGAAGTCGTGCGGGTCTTCT
>JALGVU010000430.1 GCA_025774545.1 bacterium
ATCCGCGAGCCGCCGGGAGCCTGGCTGGAGGAGCGTGCATGGGACGGGAGTTTGGGAGCGGCAGGGTTCGGGCGGCCTCGCCGGCTACCCGAGTTCCTTCTCGAGCCTCTTCGTGAGCGCGGGAAGCACTTCGAAGAGATCGCCGACCACGCCGAAGGTCGCCGTCTTCAGAATCGGTGCGTCGGGATCCTTGTTGATCGCGACGATCACCTTGGACGACTGCATGCCGGCCAGGTGCTGGACCGCGCCCGAGATGCCGCACGCGACGTAGAGCTTCGGCTGGACGGTCTTGCCGGTCTGTCCGACCTGGTGAGAGTACGGGATCCACCCCGCGTCGACGGCGGCGCGCGACGCGCCGACGGCGCCACCCATCACGCTCGCGAGGTCCTCGACGAGCTTGAAGTTCTCGGGGCCGCCGAGCCCGCGCCCGCCCGAGACGATGACGTCGGCCTCCGCGATGTTGACGGTCTGCGTCAGGTCCTTCACGAACTCGACGAATTCGGACCGCGACGCGAGGAGATCGGAGCCGACCTTCGCCTTCACGATCTCGCCCTTCCGTGAGGCGTCGGGCGGAAGCGCCTTCATCACCTTGTGGCGGACGGTCGCCATTTGGGGACGGTGGTTCGGGCACACGATCGTCGCCATGATGTTCCCGCCGAAGGCGGGGCGCGTCTGCAGAAGGAGTCCCTCGTCGTCGATCGCGAGCCCCGTGCAGTCGGCCGTGAGGCCGGTGCGCGCCCGGATGGCGACGCGCGGGATGAGCGAGCGGCCGATCGACGTCGCGCCAGTGAGCACGATCTCGGGTTTGTGCTCCTCGATGAGCGACGCGACGACGGCGGCGTACGGCTCGTCGAGGTAGTGCGCGAGCGTGGGATCGTCGACGACGTGTACCGTGTCGGCGCCGTGCGCGATGAGGTCCTGCGCGAGGCCCTCGACGCCTGCGCCGATCAGCACGGCGCTCAAGCTCGTCTCGATCGTGTCGGCGAGCTCCCGTCCCTTCCCGAGAAGCTCGTACGAGACGCCGTGCATCTCGCCGCCGCGCTGCTCGGCCACCACCCAGACGCCGTGGTAGTCGTCGAGCGGGAGCGGCTCGCGCTGCGCGTCAAGCCTCAGGATGATCGCGTCGAACTTGCACGGCTCGACGCACGCGCCGCAGAGCGTGCAGTTGTCCTTGATGACGGCGATCCCGTCCCGCATCTCGATCGCGTCGTAGAGACACGCCGGGACGCAGAGCTCGCAGCCCACGCAGCGGTCGCGGATCACCTCGATGCTGCTCAACGCGTCACTCCTCTTCGGACGGCCTTCGTGCGACGACCCTGGGAGGATCCCGGCGCTCCGCGCGCCGCCCGTGGACCGGGTCCCGCCGGGCTCACGCCTCCGGGAGACAGGATCCCGTCGCCCTCACGCCTCGACCGCGCTCGTGCCTCGCTCGCCCTCACGCTTCGACCGACGATGCCTCTCCCTTGAGGATCGAGACGAGCTCACTCGCGAGCGTGTCGACGACCTCGTCGACCTCGCCCTCGATGATGGTGCCGCCCGCGCGGGGCTCCGGCGCAAAGACGCGGATCACGCGCGTCGGCGAGCCGTCGAGCCCCAGCTCGGCGGCGTCGACCTCGAGGTCGTCCCTCCCCCACACGGTGATCGCGGCCCTCTTCGCCTTCATCTTCCCCCTGAGGGACGGAAGCCTGGGCTCGTTGATGTCCTTCACGACCGTGAAGACCGCCGGGAGGAGCACCGAGAGGACGTCGTGTCCGTCCTCCATCATCCTCTCCGCGCGCGCCTTCCCGTCGGCGATCTCGAGCTTCTTGACGCAGGTGACCTGGGGCACGTCGAGGAACTGCGCGACGCCCGGCCCGACCTGGGCCGTGTCGCCGTCGATCGCCTGCTTGCCGGTGAGTACGACGTCGGGGACCCCGAGCTTCCGGATTCCAGCGGCCAGCGTGTACGAGGTCGACCACGTGTCGGATCCCGCGAACGCGCGGTCCGACAGGAGCACCGCCTCGTCGACGCCGAGCGCGAGCGCCTCCCGGAGCGACGACTCGACCTGGGGCGGCCCCATCGACATGACCGTCACGGTCCCCTCGCCCGCGGCCTCCCGGATCAGAAGAGCCTCCTCGATCGCGTACGTGTCGAACGGGTTCACGATCGAGGGCACGCCCTCGCGGACGAGGGTGTTCGTCGCGGGGTCGATCCTGACCTCGGTCGTGTCCGGGACCTGCTTGATGAGGACGACGATGTTCATGGGT
>JALGVU010000129.1 GCA_025774545.1 bacterium
CTCCTGCGGGCGGCCGGGCTCGTGGCCGGCGCCCGCGGACACGGCAACGTCGAGGATGTTCGCGTCGCGATCCCGCCCGCTCTCGCTGTCGCGCCCGCCCCCGGACTGCCACTCTGCCGTGTTCGCGTTCACCCAGCGGATGCCGCCCAAGTTCTGATCGTTCGAGTCGCCGTCGTGCGACGAGATGCAGACGATCAGGTCCCACGCTCGGACGTCACCGTCCTCGTCGCCGTCGACCCCGAAGAGCTCGCGGCGGATCCGCACGTCGATGTAGTTCTCGTCGTGGTTGTTGCAGACGACGATGTCACTGTCGCCCTTGTAGAGGCTCCAGCTCGCCTGGGACTCGTCGTCGTTCGAGACCACGAACCACTTGCCCCAGCCCTCGACGGAGAGGGCGTAGTCCCAGGCGTCGACGGCGGCGATGTCGACGTATCGGCTCGGGAATCCGCTCGTGGCGCCGGCGCCCTCTTTGGCGTCGATGTAGATATCGATCTTCTGGAGGTTCATGTCTGTGCGGAAGGGGTCGTCGCACGTCTGCTCGTTCGGCTGCGGCGCGCCCCAGTCGGCGGCGCCCGGCGCCTGGTGGTTCACGAGGTTCTCGACGTAGGTGCGAAAGTTCAGCCACCCGCCGTCCGCGAAGATCTCGACGCCCGTGATGTCGAACGACCCCGGAAGGAACACGAAGCTCGTCGGGTAGAAGTAGTAGAGGCCCTGGACGGGATTGCCGATGCCGAGCGTCGTCTCCCACACGTTCGCCGCGTCCTTCGCGGTCACGACGACGGTGTGGTCGCCGTCGGTAGCGACCGCGCCGAGCGTTTCGCGCACGGCGTAGGACCCGTCGCCGGCCACCTGGTCCGCGTCGAATCCGTCGTCGAGCATCCGCGTGAGCGCGATACCCCCGAGCTCGGAGAGGTCGACGAACACGTCGCCGATCCCGCCTCCCGCGTCGGTCACGCTCACGGTGTAGACGATCGGGTCGCCGGGCCGCGCGGTCGTGGGATCGGCCTCGCCCTCGGTGAGAATGGGCGCGAAGCCCAACTCGACGATCTCGTGGATGGCGTAGTTCGAGAGGGCGACAGGCGTGGCGGCGGTCTCCCACCACTCGCCCTCGTCGGGGAGCATGTCGTGCGTGGCGTCCGCCGGCGTCGAATCGAGCGCGGTGTACTTCCCGTCACCGGTCTCCTGCATCACGTAGGCCTCGAGTCGCACCTCGTCGCCCACGTCGACCCCCAGCACCTCCATCGGAATCCGGAACCTCACCCCCTCGGCACTCTTGAGAACGTACCCCCAGTCCTGAGCGTCGACGCCCTCCGCCCACCCGACCCGCCACGTTTTGAGAAGGAAGTCCCAGTGCTCCCACTGTCCTCCGAAGAAGCGCCTGAGGTCGCCGTAGTCCTCCCCGGCGTACTTGTACGTGAAGACGTAGTCCGGAAGAAGCTCGTGTGCGTAGGTGATCGGGAACTCGAACGGATCGGACAACCCGCCCTGGGCGTCCTCGTTCCCTTCGATCAGGAGGGCAACGTGCGCCCCATCCCAGAACGAAACGAGGTCGACGTCGACCACGAGCATCGTGTCGTTGTTCGTCGCGCGCAGAACCGTGAGATCGAGACCCGGATCGCTGTTGTGATCGGGGTTGGCCTCGGGCGCCTGTTCGTCGGTCGCGATGATCGTCGCGTCGATGGGAAGGTAGACGGTCGAGACGTCGAGCCCACCCGCGTCGCCGGTGATCTCGAGGATCCCGTAGTCCGATCCGACGACGATCGATCCGCTCGCCACGCCCTCGGCGTCCGTGACGATCGGCGTGTCGAGCGATACCACGAGCGCCGGCGGCTCGGCCGAGAGCGTTATCGACTGACCGAGAAGCGCGACCGGGTTGCCCCACGCGTCGACGACGCTTCCCGTGAGGACCGACGTGCCCCCGGCCGTGAGGCCTGCCGGATTCGCCGACAGATCGACGTCGGTGGCGGGGCCCGGCTCGACCGTGATCGCGAGGGTGTCGACCTCGAGGTTCGCGTAGATCGATGTCTGATCGAGAACGGCGGTGATGACCGCCTCACCGGCCGCCGTTCCCGAGAAGTCGAGCTCGAACCGGCCGCTCGGATCGGTCTCGGGCGAGGAGACGCTGAACTCGCCGATCACGCCGCTCACGATCATGTCGGCCAGCACGCCGCCGAACTCGGCGTTGTTGCCGCTCGCGTCGATGAGCTGGCCCGTGATGCGAGCGGCGCCCGTGCCTGCCTCGATCGTCTCGGTGTCGGTCGCAAGCGTGAGCTTCGTCGGCGCAAGCTCGTCGATCCCGACCTCGAGGACCCCCTGGATGCCGTCGCCGGACGCGAGCACGCGAAGGACCTCGACGACGTCGTTCGAGACCAAGAACTTCGCGCGCGCGTCATCGAACATGGGCCGTGCTGTCCGCGTCCGCGAAGACGACGTGGCCCTGGGGGTCGTACGCGGGATCGAGCCTGGTCGCCGTGAGCCAGACGCCGTCCTGCGCGGCCGCGTCCCAGTAGGCCACGCGGTCGCCGTCGCCCCGCGGCTCGACCCACGCCTCAGCGAAATAGTGGATCGTGTCGGCGGGAAGGCTCACGGTCGTCGACGTGCCGAAGATCGTGGCGCCGCTCTCATCGACGAACGAGTACTTCGTCGCGACCACGACCGGGAGCTCGAGCGCCCCCGCCTGGGTCGTGCCTCCGTCCGTGACGGTCGCGATAGCGGAGGCCTCGACGAAGCCCAAGGCCTGAGCCTCGACATCGTACGTCCCGTCGATCACGGTGCCGATCGAGAAGGGACCCGTCCCGCCCTCGACGACGAACGGTCCGTCGCCGGCCGCATCACCGGTGTCGACGTCGCGGATCGTCACCGTCACGTCGGTCGCGGGTCCGCCGACAAGCGCGACGTCGCCCTCGATCCTCCCGGTCACGAGTTCGAGCGTGAAGTCGACGTTCTCGGTGGCGCCTCCATCTATGACCTCGACACCAACGGTCGTGCCGGGAAGGTACGACGCAGCGGCAGCCCGGACGTCGTAGGTCCCGTCTGCCAGCCGCCCGATCACGTAGGCGCCGCCCCCGGGAGCGGTCGCGGCGCTCGCCACGGCGTTCTCACCCACGTAGGCCGTCACCGTCGCGACCGTCTCCGTGTCGCCCGGATCGTCGAGCGTCACCACGCCTGAGATCGCGCCGCTCGGCGGGTACCCCTCGTCGGGAGCCCCGTCGAAGTTGGCGTCGACCGGCAGCTCGATGAAGAGGTCGAGGTCGGTGTAGGCGTCCCACGGCGTCCCGGGGTTGCTCTCGACGCCGCTCGTCGTGGTCGGAATCGCGTCGTAGGCTCCCGACCCGTCGCCGCCGACCACGACCGCGATGACACGGATCGTCGTGCCCGACGGGACGACGCCCGCGCCGAGCCCGTAGATGCCGTCCCACGGAATCCCGAGCTCACCGTCCCGCCATCCAGGGTTCCACGAAGACGTGACGCCCTCGATGAGGACAGTGGCGGTCGGATCGGTGCAGTGCTTGACGCCGAAGTCGACGACCTCCCCGTTGTCCCAGCCGCCGATCACGACGTCGGCGCCCATCGTGGGGAACCGGACACGGCGGGCGTAGAAGTCCGCGTTCGTGAAGTCGATCGCCCCGGTGATCCCCGCCTGCGCGTCGGTGTCCAGGAAGATCACGTACCCGTCTCCGTACTCGCCTGGTCCCCCGTCGGTCGAGAAGCCGATGTAGAGATTGTCGGCGTCCCACGTCACGTAGAGGTCGTCGAGATCCGTGTCGGTGCCGTACCGGCAGTCGTCCGCCGGATCGTCGAAGACGAGCTCATCGGCGTCCCAGTCCTCATCCGTGATCTGGATGCGGCCGTTCTGCGTCGGCGTGTTGTAGGTCCTGGAGCTCGCCACGCCCGTCATCAGGAGGAGCGCTGCGAGCACTGCTAGGCATGAGCATCTTCGTGTCATGTGTGTCCTCAGGTACAGGCCGCGCACCGCGGCTCCCATTCGTCGTAGCGCCGGTACGATACAGCTACCCGCCGGACGCCGGGCCACACGACCGGAGGCGTCCCGGGCAGCATCGAAGGCTATCCAGAGATTTCATGCACCTTAGCAAAGGCCGAGCGTCCGGTCAAGATCTCGCACCCTCGGGAACCTCGCGCCTCGCGCCCACGGGCCGCCCTTCGGCCTCGATGCGCTCGATCACTCCGTCGACGAAATCAGGGAGGATCTCGCCAGCCTTCCCGAGAAGGGTCGCGTCGATGAGGGCCGAGACCGGGGTGAACTCGGTGTTCACCTCGACCACGAACGCGCCGTTGTGCTTCGCGACGAGCGGCAGCGAGGCGGCGGGCCGCACGACGGCCGACGTCCCGACGACGAGCATCGCGTCGCACGACGAGGCGGCCTGGTGAGACGCCTCGTACGCCTCCATCGGCAACGGCTCGCCGAACCAGACGACGTCCGGCCGAAGCAGGGAGCCGCACTTCTCGCATCGGGGCGGAATGCTGGACAGCGGGTTCTCGAGAAGCTCGATGACCGTGTGCTCCTTGGTGCACCGCGCTCTCCAGATGTTCCCATGAAGCTCGGTGGGATGGGCGCTGCCCGCCCGCTCGTGCAGGCCATCGACGTTCTGCGTGACGAGAACGAGGTCCTCGAACAGGCCCTCCAGCCGCGCGATGGCCTCGTGCGCGGGATTCGGACTCGCCTCGGCGATGATCTGCCGGCGGTAGTCGTACCACCTCCAGACGAGCTCAGGGTCGCGCTCGAAGGCCTCCATCGTCGCGAGGTCCTCCGCGCTGTACTGCTCCCAGAGCCCCTCCTCCCCTCTGAAGGTGGGGATCCCACTCTCCCTCGATACGCCCGCGCCCGTGAGGATCACGAGGCGCGAGGCGCGGCTGAGCCGTTCCTTCAGCCCCTGCGTAGTTCCGCTGGCGGTGTCCATGTGTCCCCCTTCCGGGACCGCGCAGCCGATTTCAATGTTCCTCAACCTACGGATCGCTCGCGGTGTTCGACGCCGCCTCCGGCAGGCGCTTGGGCTCATCGGCCGGATGCACGACCGGCCGGAGATGCATCGACCACTTGACCGAACCGTAGCTCGTGCAGTTCATGCATCTGATGCAATCGACGCTGCCGATCTCCTCGGGCACCTTGAGGTCCATGGGGCAGTGCTCCGAGCAGTAGTTGCACGAGGCGCAGTTCTCGAAGTCGGAGCCCTTGGCGAACGCGATCGCGCAGCTGTCGAGATCGACCTCGAGCGTGAGCAGACTGATCTTGTTCGTGAGCCCGTAGAGCGCGCCGAGCGGGCACACGAACCGGCAGAACGGGCGCCGCATCATGCCCATCAGGAGTAGAAGGGCGGCGAGGACGAGGACCTTCATGTAGAAGAACGGCGCCGCGAAGATCATGCCCTCCGCGGCCTCGGAGCCGCGCGCCTGCCACGCGAGCCACGGGAGCCCCGCCTCGAGCGTCCCCGCCGGGCAGATCTTGCAGAACCACGTATCGGACGTGAGCCACACCACGACGACGCACACGCCGATCAGGAACACGAACTTCAGGTGCCTGAGCCAGTTCGGGGCCGAGAACTTCGGGAGCTTGAGCTTGTAGAGGACGTCCTGCAGCCACCCGAACGGACACAACCACCCACACGGGAAGCGCCCGATGAAGACCCCGACGAGACCGATCAGACCCAGGACGTAGAACGGGAACTGCCTGATGACGACGTAGTGCTGGAGCGCCCCGATGGGGCAGGATCCCCAGGCCAGAGGGCAGGCGTAGCAGTTCAGCCCCGGAACGCAGATGCCCTTGAGGTTCCCCTGGTAGAAGTGCGCGGCCGGGATGGCGGCGAAGTAGGAGTTCATGACCAGGGTCGAGATGAACTGGGCGATCCTTCGGTTCAACGAACTCTCCCGCCTTCACTCCCGTCCACCGCCCGACGCCTCGAGGCGGGGATACCGACAAACCCCAGCGATGCGATCGACCGGTCGGACGGCGTCACGCGAGGTCGCTCAAGCGCGGTGGCGCAATCGCGCGGCGTCACGTTCGATCGAAGAGCGCCGTGGCAATGTCGCGCGGCATCACGTTCGATCGAAGAGCGCCGTGGCGCAATCGCGCGCCATCACGTTCGGTCGAAGAGCGCGTGGCGCGCTTGAGCGGCGTCACCCGACGCCGATGCACGTGAGTCATATCAACGCGCCGTTCAGGACGTTCTCGTCGAAGTGATACGTCCTGAGTCCGTAGATCGTAGAGATCACGAAGACGACGATCAGGACGATGAATGCGACCCTTCGCACGAGACTCACCTCTCCGACGATTCGGTCCCGAGACGGCACCGAACGGCCCACGCTCCTCGATGGTCTTGACACCCGCATTCTAGGCGTTTGGGCGCCGCCTCGTCAAGCGTTAAGGCCCAGATTCTGGGGCGGTTCCCGCATCGGTCCGACCGGGCCCCGTTGCGGAAGACGGGAACCGCGCGAACGCGATTCCCGTCTCGTGATGCGGTCCCGCCTACGCGGCTGCGGGGATCCGGTCGGCCGCCCGTGCGTGTCGCGACGGCCTTCCTCCGACCGTCGCGCAGGCCTCCCTCCCACCGTCGCGCCGCGCCTCCTAGTGGAACGCCTTCATCCTGGCCTTGAGAACCGCATGCGCGGCGGCGAGCCTCGCCACCGGCACCCGGTACGGCGAGCAACTGACGTAGTCGAGGCCGGCGTGGTGGCAGAAGTTGATCGACTCCGGGTCGCCTCCGTGCTCGCCGCAGATGCCGAGGTGGATGTCCGGCTTCGCGAGCCGGCCCTTCTCGACGGCCATCTTGACGAGCTGGCCGACCCCACGCTGGTCGAGCGACTGGAACGGATCCTTCCTGAGCACGCCCTTCTTTATGTAGTCCTTGAGGAAAACGCCCGCGTCGTCGCGGCTGTATCCGTAGGTCATCTGCGTGAGGTCGTTCGTTCCGAACGAGAAGAAGTCCGCGTGCTCGGCGATCTCCTCCGCCACGAGCGCCGCCCGCGGGATCTCGATCATCGTCCCGATCCTGACGTCGACGGCCACCTTCTCGCTGGTTATCACTTCCTTCGCCACGCGCTCCACCAGCTCGCGCAGGATGCTGAGCTCCTTCGGCTCGCCGACGAGCGGTATCATGACCTCCGGCTTCACGTTGACGCCGCGCTTCGTGAGGCGGCAGGCCGCCTCGAAGATCGCGCGCGCCTGCATCTCGTAGACCTCAGGGTACGTGACGCCGAGCCGGCAGCCGCGGTGCCCGAGCATCGGGTTCGACTCGCGGAGGTTCGCCGCGCGTTCCTTCATGGCCTGCGGGTCCTTGCCGAGCTCCTTCGCCAGCTCCTCGACCTCCTTGTCCGAGTGCGGAACGAACTCGTGGAGCGGCGGATCGAGGAGCCTGATCGTGACCGGCAGTCCCTTCATCGCATCGAGGATGCCCTCGAAGTCCTCGCGCTGGAACGGCAGCAGCTTCTCGAGCGCCGCGCGACGCTCCTTCTCGTCGGTCGCCATGATCATGCCGCGAATGTGCCTGATGCGCTCCTCGCCGAAGAACATGTGCTCAGTTCGGCAGAGCCCAATCCCCTCGGCCCCGAAGCTCCTGGCACGCGCCGAGTCCTCCGGATTGTCGGCGTTCGTGCGCACTCCGAGCTGCCTGAACTCGTCGGCCCACTCCATGAGAGTCGCGAAGTTCCCGGACATCTCCGGGTCGACCGTCCCGATTTGGCCGAGAATCACCTCGCCCGTCGAGCCGTTCAGCGTGAGCCAGTCCCCCTCCTTCACGGTCCGCTTCCCGACCGAAAACGCGCGCGCGCGATAGTCGATCTTGAGGTCGCCGGCGCCGGCGATGCAGCACTTGCCCATGCCCCGCGCCACGACGGCCGCGTGCGACGTCATCCCACCGCGCGCCGTGAGGAAGCCCTGCGCCGCGTTCATCCCGTCGATGTCCTCGGGCGAGGTCTCCTCGCGGACGAGGATTGTGCGATGCTTCGTCTTGTCCGCGTCCTCGGCCCAGCTCACCGCGTCCTCCGCCGTGAAGACGACGCGGCCGACGGCCGCACCGGGGGACGCCGGAAGCCCCTTCGCGAGAAGCTCGTACGTGGCGGCGGGATCGAGGCGCTTGTGAAGAAGCTGCTCGATCTGGTCGGGCTCGACGCGGAGCACGGCGGTCTTCCGGTCGATCAGCCCCTCGTGCTCCATCTCGACCGCGATCCTGACGGCGGCCTCCGCCGTGCGCTTGCCGGTGCGGGTCTGGAGCATCCAGAGCTTGCCGCCCTGAATCGTGAACTCGATGTCCTGCGTGTCGGTGTAGTGGCGCTCGAGTTTCTCGCGGATCGCTTCGAGCTCACCGTAGATCTTCGGCATCGCTTCCTCGAGGGACTCGTCGTCGCCCTCGTTCTTCTGCGCGATGTTGATCGGATGAGGCGTGCGGACACCCGACACGACGTCCTCGCCCTGGGCGTTCGGCAGGTACTCGCCGTAGAAGACGCGCTCGCCCGTGGCGGGGTCGCGCGTGAAGGCGACGCCCGTGGCGCTCCCCTCACCCATGTTACCGAAGACCATCGCCTGCACGTTGACGGCCGTTCCCCAGTCATCGGCGATGTCGTTGAGCCTGCGATAGCTCACCGCTCGCGGGATGTTCCACGACTGGAAGACCGCGCGGATGGCGCCCCACAGCTGGTCGTGCGGGTCGTCGGGGAAGCTCTTCCCTGACAGCTCACGGACCTTGCTCTTGAACTGTCTCACGAGCTCCTTGAGATCGTCGGCGTCGAGACCGAGGTCGTGGTAGACGCCCTTCTCCTTCTTCCGCGCATCGAGAAGCGCGTGGAACTCGTCGATGTCGAGACCCATCACGACCTCGGCGTACATCTGAATCAGCCGCCGGTAGCTGTCGTAGACGAAGCGCTCGTCGCGCGTCTCCGCGACAAGACCGGCCACGGTCTTCTCGTTCAGGCCGATGTTCAGAACCGTGTCCATCATCCCGGGCATCGAGACGCGGGCGCCAGAACGCACGGAGAAGAGGAGAGGGTTCTCGGCGTCGCCGAACTTCGTTCCCATCGCCTGCTCGACCTTCGCGATCGCGGCCCCGACTTCGCCCTCGAGCGCTTCCGGAAACGCGCCACCCGACTCCATGTAGTGCGTGCAGACCTTCGTGGATATGGTGAAACCCGCCGGGACGGGAACGCCCAGATTCGTCATCTGCGCGAGGTTGGCACCCTTGCCGCCGAGGAGGTTCTTCATCTCGGCGCGCCCGTCCGCCTGCCCTCCGCCAAAGAAGTAGACCTGTCTGTGAGGCATCTCATGCTCCTTTCACAACCAATCGATATGTCGACTAGGTGCTCGAATGCGGTTCGATCTCTGAATTGAATAGGATAGCACGCGGGGTGCTTGGGCGCAATCGGGATTGCCTCAGGAGGGGGTTTGAGGGGGAAGATCGGGAGGGAAACGCGTGGCGGGTCCCGCCGGCCGATGACGGAGACGACCCGTCGGCGGACGCTACCCGTCGACCGGGACCTTCTTCTCGCGGGCCGAGTCGGCGGGCGCGTCGTTCCCGCCCGGGGTCACGGCCACCGTCTCCGACTCGAGCTCGGGGGGACGGGCTTCCGCGGGTTGCCCCTCGCCGGACCGGACCTCGCCTTCCGGAACCTCCGCGGCGGACCGCTTCCGCGAACCGTCCCGGACGATCTTCCGGTAGGCGACCTCGCGTCT
>JALGVU010000431.1 GCA_025774545.1 bacterium
ACGAAGACCGAGACCGTGAGGGTCACGAACGCGATCGATCCGATCCGCTTCGAATCGGGGAAGTCCAACATCGACGAGGCCTACGTCGATGCGGTCCGCGAGGCGATGGGACGCTACAAGAGCAAGGACAACGTTCGGCTCCACGTCGTCGGCCACACCGACAACCAGCGGCTGAGCGCGCGGGCTCAGGAGATCTACGCCGACAACTACGGCCTCGCGAACTCGAGGGCGCAGATGGCCGGGGCGCTCCTGGCCAACGCGCTTGGACTCCCGGCCGACGCCATCACGTACGAGGGCAAGGGTCCCGACGAGCCCATCGCGAGCAACGATACGCCCCCGGGAATGGCGGCGAATCGCCGGGCCGAGGTCCAGATCTGGTACGACGAGCCGTTCGAAAGGGAGCTGAGAGAGAACCAGCACGTCTACGTCAAGCCCGACCCGGTCCCCATCATGGCCCACGAGCTCGTCATCACGATCGAGAACCGGGGGATCGACGAGGAAGGGATCGCCGACGTCCTCCTGGCGACCCCGGCCGGCATCGTGGTTCAGACCGACGCGGACGGCCGTTACCACATCGCTGACGTCGACGGCGGGCGGTTCGACCGCGGCCGGGAGTTCGTGATCAAGGCCGATCCTCGGTCGCTTCCGCACGGTTCGACGTTCACGACCGAGAACCCGAGGGTCATGCGCGTGACGCAGGGCCTCGGGAGCCGCGCGAACTTCGGCGTGCGCCTGCCCGAGGGCGCGGCGTTCCAGAACGGCGCGACGCTCCCGGAGGGTGCGGCCGGTGAGGAAACGGGCGGCGCGTTCGACGACCGCTTCTTCCTCGTAGGGATCGCCGACGTGACCGTCGGGCAGAACAACGTCACGGGCAGCGTCGAGCCTCTCTCGGTCGACGACCACTTCGACGAGGAGGTCTTCGTCGACGGCCGCGTGGCGTTCTACCTGAAGGGGAAGGTCCAGGGCAAGTACTTGGTCACCGCCCAGCTCGACACCGAGGAGGACGAAATCGGGACGCTCTTCGACGACCTTCACAAGAAGGACCCGCGGAGCGTCTTCAGGCGCCTCGATCCCGATCGCTACTACCCGGTGTACGGGGACGACTCGACGACCATCCTCGACACGGACAGCATGGGCAAGTTCTACGTCCGGGTCGACTGGGACGAGTCGCAGGTCCTGTGGGGCAACTACAACACGGGGCTCACTGGAACCGAGTTCTCGCAGTACAACCGGAGCCTCTACGGCGGCCGCGTTCGTCTCGTCACCGGCGGCTCGGAGCGGATCGGTCTGCGGGGTGTCGACGCCACTGGGTTCATCTCCGAGGCGCAGACGGCCTTCTCGCACAACGAGTTCGAGGCGACCGGTGGAAGTCTCTACTACTTGAAGGACACCGACATCGTCCAGGGCTCCGAGAAGCTCTGGGTCGAGGTCCGGAGTCGCGACAGCGAGCGGGTCGTCGAGAGCGTCACGCTCGTCCGCGGGCGCGACTACGAGATGGACGAGATGCAGGGTCGCGTCATCCTCTCGAGGCCGCTCACCCAGGTCGCCGACATGACGGGTCCCTCGATCATCAAGGAGGAGCCGCTCGACGGGAACGACGTCTACCTGCTCATCGACTACGAGTACGTGCCCGATGGGTTCGAGCCCGACCGCGCGACCTACGGCGGCCGGGCGAGTGCGGAGCTCGCCGGCGGGTTCACGATCGGTGGGACCTACGTCCACGAGACCCGCGACGGCTCGGACTACGGCCTCGCGGGTGCCGACGTCACGTTCGAGTACGGCCCCGGCACGTATCTCAAGGGCGAGTTCGCCAATAGCGAAGCGCGGCAACTCTCGAGTGCCTTCACCTCGCAGGACGGGGGCCTGAGCTTCGGCCGGATGAATTCGGCCGGCGAGGAAGAGATCGACGGCGAGGCCGTGAGCGTCGAGTCGCGCGTCGACCTTTGCCAGTTGACCGATGGTGAGTTCGACGGGGCGATCGCAGGATGGTGGAAGCGGCGCGACGCGGGATTCTCGATCGCGCGCCTGACGGACGGCACGCTCACGACCGAGCACGGGGTAGAGGGAGCGGTCCGGTTCAAGGACGCTCTCTCACTCGCGGTAAGAGGAACGGTCATCGACCGTGAGAACGTCAGCCGCGACCGCGCGATCGACGTCGAGGCCGGCTACCGGTTCCTCGATCGGTGGACCCTGTCGGGGGCGGCGCGCCGCACGACGCGGTGGCCCGCAGCCGGCGGGCGGT
>JALGVU010000432.1 GCA_025774545.1 bacterium
CGACGGGACGGTCGCGGCCTGGGGGAAGAATGGGTATGGCCAGTGCGGCATGCCCGAGCCGAACTCCGACTTCGTGGCCGCCGCGGCGGGCGGGAATCACGGCCTGGGCCTCAAGTCCGACGGAACGGCCGTGGCCTGGGGAAGAGACTACTACGGCCAGAGTGACGTACCCGCGCCGAATGCTGACTTCGTGGCGGTCGCAGGGGGCTATGATCACAGTCTCGGCGTCAAGTCCGACGGGACGATCGTGGCGTGGGGGTTTAACGACTACGGCCAGTGTGATGTCCCCGCGCCGAACGCGGACTTCGTGGCGGCAGGGGGGGGCTACTGGCACAGCGTGGGCCTCAAGTCCGACGGGACGATCGTGGCCTGGGGGGGCAACTTCTCCGGGCAGTGCAATGTCCCCGCGCCGAACGCGGACTTCGTGGCGGTCTCGGCGGGCGGATCTCACAGCCTGGGCCTCAGGTCCGATGGGACGATCGTGGCGTGGGGGAGTAACACATATGGTGCGTGCGACATCCCACCTCCCAACGCGGACTTCGTGGCGGTCGCGGCAGGCGGGGCTTACAGCCTGGGGCTCAGGTCCGACGGGACGATCGTGGCCTGGGGCGCCAACTGGTCTGGCCAGTGCAGCGTCCCCGAGCCTAACGCGGACTTCGTTGCGGTCGCGGCGGGCGGCTCTGCACTGGCCATCAGGAGCCCCGGTACCACGCCCGTTGAGACTGCCTTCTACGCCACGCTCATCGATGGTGGTGGCGATGTGATGATCAGGTGGTCGCTCCCGAGCTGCTTCGGCAGCAGCGGCCTCGTGATCTACCGTGCGATCTCCGCGGACGGCCCCTACGACCGCATCACGTCGGAGCCGCTGCCCGATGTCGCAGTAGGTAGTTTCATCGACGAGACCGCGTGGCCCGGTGGGACGTTCTGGTACGAACTGCGCGCACTCCTCCCCTCTGGCGAAGAGGTCCTCGCGACCGACATGCGTCCCTCAATTACTGTGCCCGGAACGCTGGCCTTCGGGATTCGATACGTTACGCCCAATCCTGCCGCAGCGCACGCGAGTATCGGCTACGCGCTTCCCGAGGGCTGGCGATCCGCCAGGCTCTCGGTGCATGATGTTGCCGGTCGGCTCGTCCGGCGGCTGGAGCCCGCGACGGGAGCTCAGGGGTTCGTGACGGCAGATTGGGACGGGACGGCCAGCTCCGGGGAGCGGGTCGCTTCCGGGGTGTACTTCGTTCGGCTCGAGGTTGATGGTGCGGTGGCCACCCAGAGGATGGTGTTGCTGCGCTGAGCCGGGTGGCCCGTGGGGGACCGGTCGTCCGAAGCACGCCAGCCTCAGTGCTCGCGGCTGAAACGTAGCTGTCAGCCGAGTGTTCCAGTGAGGTGAGGTCATCAGCGCTCTTGTCCTGCTCTGGAAAGGGGAGGGACATCATGAAGCAGCTACTAGC
Source organism: bacterium (assembly GCA_025774545.1). Taxonomy (GTDB): domain Bacteria; phylum Joyebacterota; class Joyebacteria; order Joyebacterales; family Joyebacteraceae; genus JALGVU01. The sequence continues at coordinate 1,449 of JALGVU010000432.1, forward strand.
AGTCTGCGGACTCGTGTGCTTGGGCGCTCTGGTCCCGGGGACCGGAGTCGCGAGTGGCCAATCGACCGGGTCCATCGTGGGATGGGGCTCCATGGTCGTTCTGGAACCCTCGGCGCTCGAGGATCTCGTTGCGGTCGCGGGGGGCGGGCGTCACAGCCTGGGCCTCAAGTCCAACGGGACGATCGTGGCCTGGGGAGACAACGAGAGTGGCCAATGCGCCCCCCCCACGCCGAACTCGGACTTCGTCGCGGTGGCCGCTGGTGGGTTCCACAGCTTGGGCCTCAAATCCGACGGGACGATCGTGGCCTGGGGGACCGACGGCGATGGCCAGTGCGACGTCCCCGCGCCGAACGCTGACTTCGTAGCGATAGCGGCGGGCTGGTGTCATAGCGTGGGCCTCAAGTCCGACGGGATCATCGTCGCCTGGGGGCAAAACGACTACGGCGAATGCGACTTGCCCGCGTCAAACGCGGACTTCGTCGCGGTCGCGTCGTTGGCTCATCATGGCCTGGGTCTCAAGTCCGACGGGACGATCGTGGCCTGGGGATGGAATGACTACGGCCAGTGCTACGTCCCCGCGTACGAGGACTTCGTCGCGGTGGCCGCTGGTGTGGTTCACAGCTTGGGCCTCAGGTCCGACGGGACGAGCGGGGACTGGGGAGCCACTGGCGACGTCCCCGCACCGAACGAGGACTTCGTCGCTGTGGCGAGCGGAGGATACTCTCTGGGCCTCAAGTCCGACGGGACGATCGTGGCCTGGGGGGCCAACGGCCAGTGCGACGTCCCC
>JALGVU010000433.1 GCA_025774545.1 bacterium
TCTACAGATTCAGCCAGGGCGACACCGTCGGGACGGTCGTGAGCCCCCATGCGCCGCTCGGCCATGTCCGGGACGTCGAGCTGGGCACGGAAGCCAGGCTCCTGCTCGCGATGGACTCAGCGATCCTGAGATTCGATCCCGTCGACCAGATCGTGGAGGTCCTCGACGACACCGTCTCGACGTATCCGCCGTCGGGCGTCTATCCCGACGCCGGGACCGACGATGTCTACGTGGTGAGGCACTGCACGACGGCGGAGGACGACACGAGCGCCCCGTATTGGGATCCGGAGCTTCAGTATCTCCCGGACGGGACGGGACCGGCGGAGTCCGCGGTGGTTTTTGAGGACAGCGACGATCTGCGCGACGTGCAGGTCTTCCCCTTCGGGCCGAGGTCGGGCAACGTCCTGGTGCTCTCGGGGCGGCCGCCCTTCCTGGCGGAGGTCGAACGGACTGGCCCCTCGAGCTTCGTGCGCCTCGCCGACGTGGCGAACCTCGAGGGACTGAATCCCCGAGGTGTCTCGATCACTCCTGACGGCGACATCCTCGTCCTCGGCTTCCACGAGGGGGCTTTCCTCGTCGACGAGGGTGACCTCGTCCCGTTCGGCGATCTGAGCGGTCCCGGCCTCCTCGACATCTCGTGCGGTTCCGACGGGACGGTGTACATCACGGACGATAACGAGAACGTGGTCCATCGGCTCGCCCCGGACGGAAGCCCGATCCTTCCACCTCTCGGTGTCGGCCAGCTCGTGACACCGCGCAGGGTCGTCGCGGCGGGATACATCCCGTCACCGCCCGGGGAGAACGTCCCCACGAACCCCATCGAGAACGTGGTGATCGTCTTCGAGGAGGTCGTCGAGGGAGGCTACACGACCGCCACGACGCTCCCGAGCACGCAGCGTGTGAGCCCGCGCGGGAGCTACCTTCCTGACTACGTCGATCCTCCACCGAGCGAAAGGGGCGGCTTCACGTACATCGAGCTCGGCTCCGAGACCGTCTACAGCCGGGCGATCCAGGTCGACGTCTTCCTCGAGGGAACGCGGATGTTCTTCGCGCACGACACGGGCGACACCTTCCGCGACGTGACGGTCGAGGGATCGATCGAGGACGCGCGGGGCATCATCTCCCGGTTCAGTGAGGTCGTGCTGGTCGAGGACACGCGCGAGCTCGAGCAGGTGGCCGCGTACAAGTTCGAGCGACTCACCCGGTTCCTCGCGGCACCGATTCCCATCGGGCCGGACTTCTGTCCGGACGGAGGCTTCATGCGGTACGGGTGGTTCGTGGAGCGCGCGAGGGAGTTCTACGACGCCGAGCAGCACGAGACCGCGAGCTATGTGCTCGGGCGGATGAACGAGACCGTGAGGAGCCTCGCGGGCTGGTGCACGCCGGACACGTCGCCGAACAACGTCGCCGGCGAGATCCTCGCGCTCTCGAAGACGTTGATATACACCCTCGACCAGATGGTCGGTGAGGAAGCTCCCACGGCACGGGAGAGCCGGACGACTCTCACGCTCTCTGTTGTGAGCCCCGCCACTGGAAGGTCACTCATCGAGTTCGCGGGACCCTCGGGCGCGGACGCCGTGGCGAGAATCTACAACACATCCGGGAGGCTGGTCACCACGCTCTTCGAGGGTAGGCTTGCTGACGGAAGTGAACGGCTTCTGTGGAACGGAACGGACGACGCGGGCCGGCCGGTCGCCTCGGGCGTCTACTTCGTCAGACTCGAGGCCGACGGCGAGGAGCGATCGTCGAAGATCGTCATTGTCCGGTAGTAGTTCGCAGTTGACGCATCGAGCAGAGGACCCCCGGCCGGACGCTCGGGGGTCCTCTCGTTTCGCGGGGTGGAGGGGGGCGCGCTCCAGAGGAGGCGCGGGAACGCTCGCCCTCGCGGCGCGCCCATCGAGCGCCATCGCGGCGAGCGCAGCCGAGTGCATTCGTGAATGACCACTCACTCCGGGAAGACACATGCGACAAGAAAACCCACCAACATCCGGCGTCCGGCCGCGTACTTGTACTGCCATGTGCCACGCTGTAGGGTGAGGTGGCACCTCCAGGGATGGGCTGTCGAGCCGGCCCGTGTCAGTGGGGGGCGATCGGGATCGCCCCGCCGAGTCTGGGAGTCCCTTCGCAACGACGGGAGAACGATGTCGGGTGTCCAGCACGCAGCGTCCAGTTCCAGTGACAGCGGGATACTCGCCGCGGTGCGAGCGGTGCGCCACGCGAGCTCGTCGCTCC
>JALGVU010000434.1 GCA_025774545.1 bacterium
GGCGCTCGGCGTGCTTCTCGCGACGCCCATCGCGGTCGTCGTCATCGTGATCGTCCAGATGGTCTACATCCAGGACGTCCTGGGAGACGACATCCAGGTTCTCGGAGAGCGGTAGGAGCTCGGCGTGTCCCGCGCGGGCTGCCGCGGGATGGGCCGAGGAGTCCTCTGGACCGGCGGCGACCCGGGAACCGGGGGTGTGGATTCCGCATCAGATATGGTAGGAGAGAGACGGGAATCCACACTGAGCTGGTTCGGGGGCAGGAAGAGCGGCTGCTTCCAGAAGACCCCCGAGGCCGGCCAGCCGGAGGGAGCAGGACGATGAGCGAGAAGATCGAGGGACGCGAGGAGCTCGTGAGAGAGCTCGATGAGTGTTCGTCGAGGTTGCAGGAGCTCAAGGGGAAGGCGAAGTCCCAGGTCGACATCGACCAGCTCGACGTCATCGCCGGTGAGCTCAAGAGCTGCAAGCTCGAGCTGGGCGAGGTCGAGCATCGCTCGGACGACGATTGGGCGGAGGCGAAGCACGGGGTGGTGCGTCGCCTGAACGAGGCCAGGAACTCGCTCAATCTCTCGGCGAGGAAGATGATCTAGACGATCTCGGCGCGGGCCCCGCCGCGCGGGCGGGATTCGATGGGGAGAGACATGGCGAAGCAGACCGTGTCGATCAACCGGGCGCCGGTCCTGACACTCTGGGCTGCCGTGGTCGCCGAACGGCTCGGATTCAAGCGAGCCGAGGCGCTCACGCTCGGGAAGGCCGTGGCCGGCCTGAACGCTCAGGCGAAGGGCCGGCGTCTGGGCATATACAAGCCCGGCAGGGACCGAGGGAAGAGGCGTCCCAAGGGCGGCCTCGGGGAGGAGTTCTGGATCGAGGTCTGCGGGCGGCCCGTCCCCGTGATCGATACGCCCGATGGGGTGCGCGCGGTCGTGCGGGACAAGCCGATCGATCCCACCGCCGTCACGACCTACCTCGAGAAGAGGTTCGGTGACGATCTTCCCGCCGTTCGCGACGCCATGCGCGCCCTCGCGAAGGCGTTCGAACCGTCCGAACTGGCCGACGAAGCGTATCCTCTGTACGAGGAGTTCCGTCCCGCGATCCCGCCCGGGAAGCGTGGATGGGGAGCGAAGGGCGACCTCGATCTGAACCTCATCCGATCGCTCGGCTGAGCCGAACGTGCAGGCCGAACTTGCGCGGCGGCGCTCTCTGCATCATCTTCCGAGGGAGGGGTAATTCGTGGAGGAACTCGTCAAGACGGCGGCCTACTACGTCGCACTTGCCGCCGAGGCCGCTGCGGTGCTCATCATCGTCATCGGCGCGCTTCGGGCGCTCTCGCGTTTCTTCACCTGCGCCGTCCCGCGGCGCTGCGCCCACAACGAGATGCTTCGGATCAGGATCCAGCTCGGCAACGCGCTCTCGCTCGGGCTCGAGTTTCTGATCGGCGCGGACATTCTCAAGACGGCGGTCGCCCCTTCGTGGACAGATCTTGGCCAGCTGGCGGCGATCGTCGGCATCAGGATTGTCCTCAACTTCTTCCTCATGCGCGAGATCGAGCACGAGCAGGACGAGATCCGCGAGAGCGGGCAATCGGTCTGACGCGCCCGCGTCGTCTCCTTGGCCGCCCCGAGTTCGCGATACGCCTCGCCACCCTGCCCTGTGGTACCCCTCGACACGTCCCACTACCCTGCGCCACCCCACGGCACATGCGTCTCCGGCACGGCGCCCTCTCGACATTCCCCCTCGGACATACCGATCCGTCCTTCCGCATTCCTGAATCACGCGTCAGCATGAGCCGGGTTCTATTGACAAACTCCCCGTCCACCGATATAGTGTGAGTGATGTCACGATGTGACGATCCCCTTTGTGTTTCCCGAGAAGGGGGATTCAAGTATGACCCTCCAGGATCGCCAGCTGCACGCTGTCCCATCTTCGTATCCGACCTCGAGCGGAGTGATGTACCTTGCCGAGAAGACCCCGGATGACCCCATGCTGGACAGGGTCCTCGCCTCGGTACGCGCGGCGCACCGCGCGATGCACTACAGCCACCGGACCGAGGAGACGTACCTCGGCTGGATAAGGCGCTACATCGTCTTCCACGGCATGCGCCACCCGGCGCAGCTGGGTGCTACGCACGTCCGCGACTTCCTCACGGATCTCGCGGTGCGGCGAGGAGTGAGTTCCGCGACGCAGGAGCAGGCCCGGGCAGCGATCCTCTTTCTCTACCAACAGGTTCTCCGCCCTCTCGTTCTGTCGCAGCCCGAAGTGCGAAGGGTGCTGAAGCAGCTTTCGGCGGCGAAGTGGATCATGGCGTCGATCCTCTACGGCTGCGGACTCCGGCTCACCGAGTGCCTTCAGCTACGGGTGAAGGACATCGATTTCGACCGGAGCCAGATCATCGTGCGCTGCGGCAAGGGTGGGAAGGATCGTGTCGTGCCCTTTCCGAAGAGGCTCCGGAAGCCGCTGAGGGGGCATCTC
>JALGVU010000435.1 GCA_025774545.1 bacterium
CCCGGCGCCTCAGGGTCACTTGGCGGCCAGGAGGAAAAGATGGACAGACGGCAGGTCGGCTTCGCGGTCGCGTCCGGGGGCGCTTCCCTCGCGGCGATCGCGCTCACGGTGCTTCTGCTCGGCGTGGCGACGGCGGGGGCCGTCGAGCCTCACGCAGGGATGATTCGTTATCCGGACGTCTCGAAGTCCCACATCGTCTTCCGCTACGCGAACGACCTCTGGCTCGTTCCGCGCGAGGGGGGAGAGGCTCGACCGCTCTCGAGTCCGGCCGGCCCCGAGGGCTACCCGGAATTCAGTCCGGACGGCGACGAGGTCGCCTTCATGGCGAGCTACGACGGCGTCTGGAGCATCTACACGCTTCCCGTCACGGGCGGCGTTCCCTTCCGGGTAACCTACCACCCGTCCATCCGGAGGATCAACGACTGGACGAGGGACGACCGCCTCATCTTCTCGGCGCGGAACATGGCCGCGAACCCGTTTGCGGAGGCGCTCTTCTCCGTGCCGGTCGAGGGCGGGCTCCCGGAGCAGCTGCCGGTGCCCTACGGCACGAACGCCGACGTCTCCGACGACGGCAACTGGCTGGCCTACTCGCCGTTCGCGCGCGACCATGCGAGCTGGAAACGCTACATGGGCGGGGCCGCGGCCGACATCTGGCTCTTCCACCTCAAGGACCACACCTCCCGTCGTATCACAGACTGGGAGGGCATGGACTCGATCCCGATGTGGCACGGGTCGAAGTTGTACTACGTCTCCGACGCGGGGTCGAATCACCTCCTGAACATCTGGGTCCACGACACCGCGGACGGCTCTACGCGCCAGGTCACCGAGCACCGGGACTACGACGTCCGTTGGCCGTCGATAGGCCCCGGCGACCACCGCCAGGGCGAGATCGTCTACCAGCTCGGGCCGGAGCTCAGGCTCCTCGATCTCGAGAGCGAGCGCTCCGAGGTCGTCCGCATCACGATCCCGCGCGACCGCCCGAGGCTCCGCGTTCAGCGCGAGGACGCCTCCGACTACATCCAGGACGGCACCATCTCGAGCACCGGGAAGCGCGTCGTGGTCGAGGCGCGCGGCGACATCTGGACGCTTCCGGCCGAGAAGGGCTCGCCCGTGAACCTCACGCGCACGAGCGGGGCCGCCGAGCGCGAACCCGGCTGGAGCCCGGACGGGAAGTGGATCTCGTACTTCTCCGACGAGAGCGGCGAGTACGAGCTCTACATCACGCAGTCGGACGGGCTCGGCGAGACGAAGAAGCTCACGAGCATGGACGGCGGGTTCGAAGGGGAGCACGAAGAAGGTCCACGAGCTCCAGTACGGTTACAGCCGCCGGGTCAGCTGGTCCCACGACAGCAACTGGCTCGCCTTCGTGGACGCCACGGTTCCCGGCGGGCAGCTGTCGGTCTACCTCCTCGACCTCGCGAACGACGACCTGCACAGCGTGACGAGCAGCATGTTCGCCTACACGTGGCCGACGTTCGACCGCGACGGGACCTACCTCTACGTCGCGAGCAACCGCGACTTCACGAGCCCCACGTACGGTTGGGACCACGAGACCTGGGTCTACGACAACACCGACCGCATTCTGGCCATTCCGTTGTTGGCGGAGACCGCGTCGCCGCTCCTTCCCGAGATCGACGAGGAGGAGTGGGACGAGGACGGTGAAGACGAGGAGGGCGAGGAAGGCGAGGACGAGGGCGAGGACGAAGAGGGGGAGAACGACGAGGAGGCCGAGGAGGAAGAGCCCGAGCCGCTCGAGATAGACCTCGACGGCTTCGAGCAGCGCGCGATCCTCGTTCCGATCGACCGCGGATCGTTCACCAATCTCGCCGTCTCCGAAGAGGGGAAGCTCTTCTACCTCCGCCACGGCGACGACGGCCACACGATCATGCTCCTCGACATGGAGGACGACGAGGAGATGGAGAAGACCGTCCTCACCGGAGTCGCTGGATTCGAGATGTCGGGGGACGGGAAGAAGATCTCCGTCGTGAACCAGTCCGGCAGCGTCGCGATCATCGACGCCGCGGCCGATCAGAGCTGGGACGACATGGTCCCGACGTCGGGCATGACCGCCGAGGTCGATCCCCGCGCGGAGTGGCGGCAGATGTTCGACGACGCGTGGCGGTTCGAGCGCGACTTCTTCTACGACTCCCGCCTCCACGGCGTCGACTGGAAGGCCGTGAAGAAGCGGTACGAGCCGATGCTCGAGGATTGCACGTCGCGCGGCGATCTCTCGTACATCATCCGCGAGATGATCGGCGAGCTGTCCGTGGGGCACGCGTACTACTGGGGCGGCGACGTCGAGCAGGCCCCGAGCACGACGGTCGGCATGATGGGCTGCGACTTCGAGCTCCATGACGGCGCGTACCGCATCGCGAAGATCTGCCAGGGTGGTCCGTGGGACGCGGACGCCAGAGGGTTCCTCGGTCAGCCAGGCGTCGACATCAAGGTCGGGGACTACGTTCTCGCCGTGAACGGCGCGCCGGTCGAGACCGACAAGGATCCGTGGGCGGCGTTCCAGGATCTTGCGGGCCGCACGGTCACCATCACCGTGAGCGAGAAACCCACGATCGACGACGACGCGCGCCGCGTGGTCTTCGATCTCCTCTCGAGCGAGCGCGACCTCCGCTACCGCGCGTGGGTCGAGGCGAACCGCGCGTACGTGGCCGAGCGGTCCGACGGACGCGTCGGGTACATCCACGTGCCCGACACGGGCGTGAACGGGCAGAACGAGCTCGTGCGGCAGTTCACGGGGCAGCACACGCTCGACGCCCTCATCATCGACGAGCGGTGGAACGGGGGAGGGCAGGACACGCACAGGTTCATCGAGCTTCTGAACCGCCCGATCGTGAACTACTGGGTGAGGCGCGACGGCAAGGCCGGCTACCCGGCGCCCGAGCCGGGACACTACGGGCCCAAGTGCATGCTCATCAACGAGTCTGCGGGATCGGGCGGCGATCTCTTCCCTTACGGGTTCCGGTACGCCGGGCTCGGGAAGCTCGTCGGGACGCGGACGTGGGGAGGGACGATCGGGATGGGGCGGCCGCCTCTCCTGGTCGACGGAGGCCAGGTGACCTCACCCGTGTCGGCGTTCTACGAGGTCGACGGGACGTGGGGCATCGAGGGACACGGCGTCGATCCCGACATCGAGGTCGTCGACGACCCGGCCCTCATGGTGGGCGGCGGCGACCCGCAGCTCGACGCGGCGATCGATCTCATGCTCGAGGAGCTGATCACGCACCCGTACCGCCCGACGGCGGTGCCGCCGAGCATGGACAGAAGCGGGATGGGCATCCGGGACGCGGACAAGTAGGAAGATGCAGGAGGGCGCGCCGACGCGCGCCGATCGTTGGAGAGGGGCCCGCCGGTTTCTTCCGTGAATCCTCTCGAGAGAGCGACCCCCCGGTTCTTCTCTGCATCGACTCGACGGAGCGATCCCCCGCGGCCGTTCGCCTGTCAGCGTCCCCGGAACCTCGCTTTGATCGTTCCCCAACTCGCGTCCTCGACCGGCACGGACGCCTCGCATCCCTGCCCGTGCGCACCTACAAGTACGCCCCACGGGTTGTTCGCCGGGAGGCACGGCGATTGGGACGCGATCTCGAGATTGCCCGCCTCGAGCTCGCAGAACAGGGGATCGGCGAACAGGTTGTCGTGGTACGTCCCGCAGAGGCTGTCGCCGCCGGCGTTCGCGAAG
>JALGVU010000018.1 GCA_025774545.1 bacterium
GATGTACCGACACGAGAGAGTCAACACGATCATCGGATGGTCCTTGGGGGGACTCGCGCTCATCGTCTACGCGTTGACGACGGCGCCGGTCGTCGCCTTCTGGGACAACGGGGAATTCATCGCGGTCGGCTACACGCTGGGGGTCGGACATCCTCCCGGCTCCCCGATCTACACGCTCCTGTGCCGGCTCTTCTCGCTTCTTCCATTCGGAAACGTGGCGAGGGCCGTGAACTTCGAGTCGATCGTCGCCGCCGTGCTCGCGATCGTGTTCCTCTACCTCTCGATCGCGAAGATGGCCAAGCGCTGGGAGGGGAAGGTCAAGTCGTTCGAGGACGGCCTGTCGACGTACGTGACGGGCATCACGGCGTGTCTCTTCGCCGCGTTCTCGTTCAGCTTCTGGGAGAACGCGCTAGAAGCCGAGGTCTACGCGACGAACATCTTCATCATGGCGTTGTCGTTGTGGATGGTCCTGAAGTGGTCCGAGATCAAGGACGTCCCGCGGGACCGGAGGATTCTGCACCTCGTCGTCTACCTGCTCGCGATCGGGGTCGGCGTCCACATGGGATGCCTCCTCTGGATGCCCGCCTTCCTGCTCTTCGTCATCCTCTTCGAGCGCAACTTCCTCGGCGTCGTGCTCCTGGGTCTGCCACTCCTTCTGGCGTTCGTGCTGCAGTCGAAGGGAATCACCCGCGGCGCCATCGGCGTCGGGTTCCTCTGGCTCGCGGTGACGGTCTTCTACGCGCTTCCTCTACTCTGGCCGAAGACGCCCGCGAAGGGACGACAGGCCCCCAGCGCTGGGCGAAGGCCACAGGGACAGAAGGCGAAGGGCGGCAACAGGAAGAAGCAGAAGAGGTCGGAGGTGGCGCGCCCGGCTCCCAAGCGGAAGCCTGCGCCTCCTCCCGCCACGATCCCGACCTGGCTCTGGGGCAGCCTGCTCGTGCTCGAGATCGTGATTCTCTTCGCCACCGCCTCGGTCTACGGAGGCGTCGGCGCCGCGTGGTTCCTCGGCATGACAGTGGTCTCGGCGGCGTGCATCTACTTCTTCGATCGCCTCATGAAGAGGGGAATCATCGACCGGCCGGAGATCCCGGCCAGGATGGTGCTGTCGGCCGTCGCGCTCGCCGGCATCGCGCTCTCAGTGCACGCCTACCTCCTGATACGCGCCAGGCTCGACCCGGCGATCAACGAGTCCGACCCCGACACGTGGGGAGCCGTGCTCGACGTCATGAGGCGGAAGCAGTACGAGCCGATGCGGTTCTTCCCGCGCCGGACGCCGTTCTCGAACCAGTTCCGGATCCTCTGGAGCTACTACAAGCCGCAGTTCACGATCTGGCCCCTTCTCTTGGCTTTCTGGGGAGCCATCGCGCACGCGCGGAGGGATCGACGGACCTTCGCTCTCGCGGCGACGGCCGCCTTCTTCGCGTCCATCGGCCTTCTGTTCTATCTCAACATCTCCGATCACGAGGTGCGCAGCAGGGAGTACTTCTGGGTGCCGTCGTACGTGGGGCTGGCGCTCTGGATGGGCATCGGCTCGGGAGCGATCGTCGACTGGGCCAGGAAGCTCGGGCGCTCCTATCGATACGTGCTCACCGCGGCGCTCCTCATCTTCGCGCTCGTTCCATTCGCACGGAACTTCCGCGTCATGGACAGGAGCGACAACTACGTCGCCCACTACTACGGATGGAACATCATCAACTTCCTCGAGAAGGACGCGATCCTCATCACGAACGGTGACAACGACACCTTCCCGCTCTGGTACCTCCAGGAGGTTGAGGGCGTTCGCAACGACGTGGAGGTCGTCAACCTGTCGCTGCTGCAGATCAACTGGTACATCAAGCAGCTCAAGGACCGCGGCGTCCCCATGACTTTCACGTACGAGCAGATCGAGCAGATGCGACCCTACTGGACTCGCGACCCGCAGACCCAGGAGCTCAGGCTCGTGAGCCTCAAGGACATCGCGCTTCACGACATCATCCGAGAGATCAACTGGAGCCGGCCGATCTACTTCGCGGTGACCGTCGACGACTTCATGGGCTACTACGACAATCTGCAACTCGAGGGCATGGTGTTCCGTCTCGTGCCAACGACCGGACGCCACCAGGTGAACGTCGAAACGACCTACGAGAACGTCTTCGAGAACTACCGCTACGACAGCCTGGTCGACGTCGACGACGGCTGGAGGGTCATGGACGAGATCTACAAACCCCCCACCACTGCGCGCCTCGTGACGAACTACGCGGCCGGCTTCTCCCGCCTGGGATTCAAGGCGATGCAACGGGCAGCGCCCGACGTCGATGAGGCCATCAGGCTCTACACGCTCGCGCTCAAGTTCGCTCCCGACTACGCACCAGCGCTCAACGGTCTGATCGCCATCTACGCGGCGCGCCTCCTTCAGCCGGAGAAGGCGGTCCCGCTCGTCGAACGCCTCCTGGCTTCGCAGCCCGACGCCACGGAGTCCTGGGTCAGGTACGGCGGAGTGCACCTGATGGTGGCCGAGCAGCTGGAACGACAGGGCCGCGTCGACGAGGCTCAGCCGTACTTCGAAAAGGCGCTGGATGCGTACGAGCTGGCGCTGGGACGGGAGCCCGGCCGCAGTGAGCTCTACACGCCCCTCCTGTCGATCTACCAGAGATTCGGCGAGAACCAGAAGAGCGAGGCGCTCCTGGCGCAGTGGGAGCGGTCGGCGCCCGAGGACCTCCGCGCGATCATCCAGGGAATGGAGAGTGAGCCCGGCCGAAGGGGCGCGCCGGAACGACCCGAAGGTCCCGGGGGAACGACGGTCGCGACCGAGAAGAAAGGCGCTCCAGGACAGTAGGGCGCCTCGAACGACAGGAATCGGCCCTCGCCGTCGACCCACGGGGACGGCGAACGCCGACAAGCGCGGCCGGCGGCGACGCCGGCCGCGTCGCGTCTGCGCCGCGTGTAGGATCACGGGCGCGGGCCCCGCATCTACCCCGCGCGAAGGACGACCGAGGCAAGACCCGCCTCGGGATCGAGGTGGAGGCGAGCCGCCTCGATCACTTCCTCGTTCGTGATCCGACGCACGAGCGCAGGCAGACGCTCGATGTGCTCGTAACCGACACCGAGCACCTCGCCCATGGCGTATCCGGCCGCTCGCGCCGCGCGCCGCTGGAGCCCGATCTCGAGCGTCCCCGTGAAGTACCGCCTGCCCCTCACGAGCTCGTCGTGCGCGAGACCCTCCGCGCGGAGCCTCTCTAGCTCGGACCCGAAGCTCTCGACCGCGGCCTCCTCCTGCCCGGGCGGGGTCGTGGCGTAGACGATGAACGCTCCGCCTCCTACCAGCGAGACGTGCGAGGCGCCGGTGTGATACGCGTGAGGCGGCCGCTCCCTCAGAGCGGTCCACAGCCGCCCCCCCATCATCGTCAGGGTGCGCGCGAGGAACCCGAGCACGACCGAGTCGCGGGTGCCCTCTCTAGCCCCTCGAAGAGCGACGGCGACCACCGACTGCTTCCCGCCGGCCAACTCGCGCTCTGCCCGGCCGGACGGAGCGTCGTCGACGGGCCGGCAGTCTGCGATCGGACGGCCCGGCGGCAGCCCCGCGAGGGCACGTTCGAGCCCCTTCCGAACGGTCCCCCTCGCCAGGTCACCGACCGCACAGACGACCAGGTTCGACGCCGTGTAGCGCTCGCGGTGCCATGCGGCAACGGCCTCCCGATCGATCGTCTTCACGGTCTCGCGGTTCCCCCGGAGCGGCCGCCCGTATGTATGCCCGGGGAAGACGAGCGGGAGAAGAAGCCTGAGGGCGCGCCTGAGCGGCTGATCATCGATCGCGCCGATCTCGGCGGCAATCTCCGCCCGGGCGCGATCGAGCTGCTTGACAGGAAACGTAGGCTCAGTGACGACACGGCCTATCAGATCGACAGCCTCGTCGAAGTGCTTCGAGAGGACGGTCGCCCCGAGTCCGAAGCCGTCCCGGTCGACCGCCGTCGAGATCGCGCTGCCGAGTCCTTCGATCCGGTCGGCGAGCTCGTCGACCGGCAGACCCTCTGACCCCCGGGTCACGAGCTTCTGCGTGAGGAGCGTGATCCCCGAGCGCTCGACGGGCTCGTCCCGAAACCCCCCGCGGAACCCGAGGGCCAGCGCGGTGATCGGAAGGGCCGGCGACTCACACAGGATGAGGGTGGCCCCGTTCTCGAGCTCCTCGCGTCGATGGTGAACCGTGGCCCTCTCCGCGATGATCATCGGCCGTTCGAACGCGGGGGGCGCGCTCCAGACGGCGTCGGCCTCCCGCAGAGAGATCGGACGCGCGGCGGGCTCTTCGAGAAGGGCCGCGACCGCAGCTGATCTGTCCCCCGTCGGGAGATCCGATCCCTCGGGGACGTAGCTCACAACGCTGGCGCTCGACGGCGCGAGGTACTCGCGCGCGACTCGCATCACGTCACCGGGCGTGACGGCGGCGAGGCGATCGACGTACTCCGACGCGTAGCGGTAGTCCCCGTACGTCTCGAAGAGCCCGAGAACTGCTGCGATCGACTCGACCGTCTCGTGCTCGAGCACGTACCCCGCCTCCAGCCGCGCGAGGTTCTTCTCCATCTCGGCCGCGCCCACGGCCTCGCATCGCAGCCTCTCGATCTCACTCATCGCCTTCCGTACAACGGCGTCGGCGGCCCCGGCCGACGTCGGCCGTGCCCGGATCGCCAGGAGGCCCGTGTCCCTGTGGGCGGCGACGAACGATCCGACCTCGCTCACGAGCCCGAGCGAGACCTGCAGCGACTTCCGGAGGCGCGAGCTGCGGCCGACACCGAGGAGGCCGCAGAGCGCGTCGAGCGCGGGGAGATCCGGATGGGTGGCGCGAGGGATGTGGAACGCGATCGCGAGGTACGATTGCTCGATCCTGCCGGCGACGGTCCGAGCCCGGAGGGCGTCCTGTGGCGGCTCCCCCGGATCCGGTCGGAGCGGGCGCTCTCCCGGGACGAGCCCACCAAAGAGAGCCTTCCCGCGCTCGACGACGTCGCGCGCGTCGACGTCGCCGACGACGACCTGCACCATGTTCCCTGGGACGTAGTGCCTCTCAAAGTGGGACCTGAGATCGGAGAGCGTGATCGCCTGGAGATCGTCCTCGGACCCGACGATCGGCCGGCGGCACGGATGACGGACGAACGCGATTCTCATGAGACGCCGCCACACGGCGATCGTCGGATCGTCCTCGCCGCTCCTCGCCTCCTCGAGGATGACCGCCCGCTCCCGCTCGATGTCGTCTGGCTCGAAGACGGGGGACGACACGGCGACCGACTGCGCGTGGAGGACGTCCGCCCAATGCTCCGACGGAACGACCTGGTGGTAGAGCGTGTGGTCGGACCCCGTCTGCGCGTTCAGGTACCCGCCGGCCCCCTGGACCACGTCCGCCAGATCGACCGCCCCATCGTCGTCGAGGCCCTTGAAGAGCATGTGCTCGATGAAATGGGCGAGCCCGCCCCGCTCGTCGGGATCGTCGATCGATCCCGACCCGACCCAGAGACCCAGGGCGACGACCGGGGCGGTGTGCATCTCCCTGACGAGCAGCGTGAATCCGTTCCCGAGGATCTCGCGGCGTACCAAGGCTCTCCTCTCGTCGGAGGGCGGAAGCAACGGACCATCACATCCGGACGGACGAGCCCTCGAGCTCGTCCTCACTCCTGAGGTCGAGCGCGATCTCTGCGAGTCTCGGCTGGACGTTCCCGAGGTCGAGCAGGGCGTCGTGGAACCTCTTGAGATCGAAGGCCCCGCCCGCGCGCGCCTCCACCCTCCGCCGGATGTCCAGGATCGCGCGCTTGCCGATCATGTAGCTCGACGGCTGTGTCGGGTTCCCCGCGTAGCGCTTCACCTCGGCCGTGGCGTTGACACGCTCGAGCATGGCTTCCTTCACCATGAACTCGACCGCGTCATCGATCGTCATCTCGCCGCACTGCAGCCCGACGTCGACCACGACCCTGGCGGCGCGCCAGAGGCACTCCTTGAGCTGGAAGAGACGCGCCTCGGCCTCCGTGTAGAACCCCGCGTCGCGCATCATCTCCTCGCAGTAGAGCGCCCAGCCCTCGCCGAACGGCGCGCTCCACGTCAGCTTCCGGATCAGGTGGGCACCTGCGTTCGCCCTCGTGATCTGGAGGTGATGCCCGGGGTACCCCTCGTGGAGAGCGATCACCGGGATCGTGTGAACCGCGTGCCCGCGGAGCTGCCGCTCCTGCTCCTCGGCGGTGAGCGCCTCGTTCACCGGTGTCACGTAGAACAGCCCTCGCTGCTCGTCCTCGAAGGGCCCGGCGGGCATGTAGGCCGCGTACGGGAGGATCATCCGCAGGAAGACGGGCGTGTCGACGACCTCGAGAACCTCCGCGGCGGGTATCGTCACGAGATCGTTCTCACGAACGAAGTCGCGGGCACGCCGCATCTCGGACGCGTATCGCTCGCGAAGCGCGTCCTTCGTCGGATGATCGCGCTTGAGATCGTCGAGGATGTCGCGCCACTCGCGGTCGGGATCGATCTCCCGGGCGACCTCCTCCATCTCGCGCTTCGTCTCGGCGAGAACGCTCCGACCCATCGCGCATAACCCATCGCTGTCGAAGTCGAGGAGGTGAAGCTCGCGGAGCATCCACTCGTAACGCTCCTTGCCGACCGCGAAGGTCGTGCCGGCGTCCTCCCCGATCGTCTCCAGATGACGAGCCGCTCCCTCGAGCGACTCGGCGGCGGCGGCGCTTGCCCGCTCGATATCGCTCCGGAGCGCCGGCACCTTCTCGACGACGCCCGGAATCACGCCCTCGAGGAAGGCGATCCCACCGCGGGCGGCCTCGACGCCGACCTGCACGAAGACCGCAGGCGGATCCTCGATGTTCTCGGCCATCGCCTCGAGAACACCCGGAACCTGCTTGAGTCGCGACAGGAGCGATCTCGCGCGGTCCGGGAGCGGGGCGTAGTCGCGCGCCAGGAGCAGGTGACACCCCGAGAGCGCTGCGCGCACGTACGTGGCGGGGCGCGCTCGATACTCGCGAAGATCCTCGTACCAGAGGATGGCGCCCCGAAGCGCCGTGCGGAGAACGACGGCGTCGATCCTCGCATCGACCGACGCGTCCCCGAGCGGGAGCGCCTCGAGGTCGGCGAGGAGCCTCCCGCGGCGGGCGTTCTCCTCGTCGAGCGCGTCGACTCTGAAGTCGCCCAACCGGTCATCGTGTTCGTGGAGACCGAGGTACGTTCCGGCGATCGGACTGTCCTCGACCATCTCGGCGAGGTAGCGTTCGATGAGGGTCTCGAGTGCGGCGCTCATGGGGCCTCCGTGGAAAGAGACGGGAACGGGATGGAAACCGGGGGGCTGGTTCGGGGGCCCCGTACATCGGTTCGGCGAGCCGATCCCGCGGGAACGGGCGCCGATCCATCTCGCATCTTCCCACAGCAGGGCCGACCTCTCAAGGCGATTCGGGTGCGCGGAGCCGCCGCGCGGCCACCGGCCGATAGACCCCGGTCCCGAGACCGAGGTCCATCGCGCAGTCGGCCAGACAGCCGGCCACCGCGTGCAGTCGCTGCCTCGGCCGACCCGTTGCAGCGACCGATCGGCCCGCGCTCATCCGCTCGCCTCCGGGAAGCTCGAGAACCAGAACGCCGCGAATGTGCCTGCCGCCGCCTCGTGGCCGGCGCTCCGACGCATCGCCCGCCCACGCGGGACGGTCGTTCTCCACCCGAAACGAGAGTTCCGGGCGAAGAAGGTCGTTCAGGTGTTCGATCTCGCGGAGAAGGAGGGACGACGCGCGTCCTCCGCTCGCCGCTCTCGCTTCGGTCGCCAGCTGCACGCGTCCCCAGACCTTTCGGCTCGTGGGGCACCGGGGACCGATCCGACGCCACCCGTCTTCCTCGTCCCAACCCAGTGCCGGCACCCCCGCACGCACCCGCACCGCCTCTCGATCCCCGATCCCCCCGCGATTCTGTCGGTCGGTGCGTCATGAACGAGCAACCGGTGTGCCACGCAGCGACGTGGGAGCGCTCCTCCCCGAGGCGCGTCGTAAGTTCCCCCGCACTGCGCGCTTGGGAGACAGCGCGCCAAACAGAAGGCGGGTCCTCATCCCGAAGGAGGAACCCGCCGTCAATTCCGTTGACAGGTTGTCCGCGACGGCTGACCATCACCGGTTTCCCGGGTGACGGGCGCCACGCCCTACTGCCGCCTGCGTCGCCGCTGGTCGTGCGTCTCCAGGAGCACGCCGAGCCGCCGCACGGTCGAGGCGAGCCTCATGGCCGCGCCGAGCCCCGTCGACGCACTTCGCTCCATGAGTTCGGCCACTCTGCTTCCGTCGGCCTTCTCCTCCTCGGCCGCAGCAACGTGCTCGTCCGACTTCGCCGCCGCCTGCGCCTCGCTCCGACTCCGCTCCAAGGGACCCGCCGCATGCACCGCGACCTCGGCCATCGTTCTCGCAGCATCGCGCATACCGTTCACGGCTCGGGCGAGAGCGGTCTCGTCGATGTCGGGGCGCGTGACCTCGTTCATGATGCCGTCGGCGAGGAGCTCGAGTTCCCGGGCGAGCGCCCCGAGCGCTCTGAGCTTCCCGGCCATGCCCTCGTCGGCTCCCGCGTCGTCGTCCCCGGCCGAGGCCGTCTCCAGCAGCCCACGGGCCGCCGCCAACGATGTTTCCACCCTCCTGAGGATCACCGACTCGGCCGACGCGCCCTCGTGCAGCTCCTTGAGCGAGATCAGAAGCTCCTGGGAGACGCGCGTGACATCTGGGAGCGCCAGCTCGACGGCGTCGGTCAGAACGCGGGTGTCCGCGAGTTCCTCTTCGGTTCGCTGCGAGTCGCGCAGGAGGACGATGAGCTGGTTCAGCTCCGCATTCAGGTCCGCGAGCTCATCGGTGCGGGGCAGCTCGGTCAGCACGTGGACGTCACCCTTGCGGGCGACGAAGGAGGCACGGGTGAGGCGGCGGATCGCCCGGGCGAGCGCGTTCCCCCAGATTGCCGCCGCGATGAGCGCGAGGACGAGGATCCCGGCCAGCGCGATCTGCACGGCGAGGGGTGTGGCGCCGGTCCGGTACATCACCAGGAGCACAATGTCCTGGACGATGACCGCCGCGGCGACCAGGAGGACGATCTTGACCTCGATGCCCGGACCCGACCGCTCCATCTGCCTCCCCCGTGAGCCCGACCGCGCCTCCGGCCGCGCCCAGACCGCCCATGACAAACACGAGAAGACCCGCCGATCCGACACGCGCTTCTCCGCTATTCTCCCATTTTGCAAGGAACATGCCAGCGGTTTTCGGGCGCCGGACTCGGCAGGGGGGGCTGGAATCGTCCAAGTGCCTACTCCATCAGCGACTGCGGACGCCGGGGATCTGGCGTGGCATTCCGCCCGGGCGGACGCGCTCTCCCCTCGTGCGAACGTCCCGTCCCCCGCACGCGGGCGGCACGCCCCGGCAGGCGGACCTTCCGCCTTCCGCGCGCGGACGTTCCGTCCCCCGCCCTACTCGTCGAGCCGGTAGAGGTGGGGACGCCGGTCGCCCAGGACGTCGTTCGCAGGCGTCACGGCCTTGTCCCGCGCCGCCGCGACGTCGATCTCCTCCACGAGGACGGCCTCACCCTCGGCGTCCGCCCTCGCCAGGATCCGGCCGTTGGGCGCGACGATCTCGCTCATTCCGGTGAATCGGAGGCTCTGCCCGGCGCGATCCTCCCTCCCCACGCGGTTCGCGGTCACCGCGAAGATCCGGTTCTCGATGCACCGCGTGACCATCGCGTCCTGGCAGTAGGCCAGGACGAGATTGGCGGGATGGCAGATGATGTCCGCGCCCCCGAGCGCGAGCGTCCGGGCGGTCTCCGGGAATATCCAGTCGAAGCAGACCATCATCCCGAGCCTGACGCCCGCGACCTCGACGACCGCGGGAGGCCGATCTCCCGGCTCGAAGATCTCCTTCTCTCCCGAGAAGAGGTGGATCTTCCGGTAGACCGCGCGGGACCCCGAGGGCGCAAGCAGAACGGCCGAATTGAAGAGCGACTCCCCCGCCCTCTCCGCGAAGCCCACCACGATCGTGGTGCCGGTCCGGCCCGCGAATCCCGCCAATGCGTCGAGCTCCTTGTCCCCCGGCTCCTGTGAAAGAGACATCGCCTCCGCCCTCGATTCGAAGAGGTACCCCGAGAGCGCGAGCTCAGGGAGCACGCAGAGATCCGCCTCGACCGAGGACACGAGCTCGAGACACCTGGCGAGGTTGCCGCGCACGTCGCCGAACGTCGGGTCGAACTGGATCGCCGCGACCCTCATCACTCACCTCCTGACGTTCCACACACAGCGTCGTCTCCTTGTCACGAAGTAACAGTCGGCCCCCGAATGGGCCGGAACGTCGCTCGAACGTGGCGTCATCGATCCGGGGGTTCGCTTCTTGCACGCGAGAAGCCGTTGAGAACGCCTGACTCTGACCGTGAACCACGAGAACGTCCCACCACCCGTCACAAGTGTCGTCAAGTGGCGCGTGGCACGAGACTTGCTTTTCGACGCTCCAACAACAACACACCTTTCTGGCGACCAGGTTTCACAGCATGGCCAACAGACAAAAACGGGGTAGCACAAAGAAGACGAGCACGCGCGCCAGAGGACGTGGAGGTACGCGCGGGAGATTCGGTCTGGGCACCGATGTCCAGACGTCGTACTTCTTCATGCTGAACTGCCTGCTCCACTCCCGCGTACACACGGGCATCGAGTCCAACTCCGAGTTCTACGACGAGGACGTCAATGTCTACCTCGCGCATCTCCTCAACGCGCACGTCGATCCGCGCTACATCGCTCGGAACGCCTCATGCATCGCCCTCGGTGATGCCGATCTCCGGCGGATGCTCGGGGACACGTGCGACGACCGTCAGCGCTTCCGGCTCTACAAGGCAAACGCCGACTACCTTCTCATGGCGGTGACCGTCTTCGATCTCTTCGAGGAGCACCGATACAACCGTTCGCTCGCCTTCCAGATCTCGAGGGAAACCTACATCGGGCGCGCTTCGACCTACTACGCGCTCGCCTCGTCCTACGCGTCGAAGCTCCGCCGCAGCACCAACGCCCTCTCCGAGGTCTTCCGCAAGCTGTCCGAGGGAATCGACAGCTACGTCAAGATCCTCTCGTTCCTCCGGGGTGAGTACCTCGACTTCATCCGGCGGTATTCGCAAGGGGAGCTCTTCCATCTCGACAGGGCCATCGAGGAGATCGAGAAATCCGAGGCGATCGAGAAAATGCGAAACGACTTCCTCGACACGTATCAGGCGTGGCTCACGTCCGGCGATCAGGAGCTCAGGGAGCGGCTCGCCGAGCAGGCCGCCCTTCTGAAGGAGATCGACCCGACCTTCGAATTCAAACCCCCGAAGTAGGACGGCTCCGGGATCGCGCCGTCTGACAGGAGACCCTCCTCGCTTGCGAGGAGGGTCTTTCACGAGGTCGTGCGGCGGGCGAACTCTCCCCGTGCGGCCGGGCCTATCGAACTCACTCCGCGGCGGAGCCCGCGCGGCATCATCGCCCGGGAATCACGAGCTCCTGTCCGACGGAGATGATGTTCGCGTTCCGGATGTTGTTCGCCGCGGCGATGTCCCCCACCGTCAGTCCGTACTGCGACGCGATCGACGCGAGCGTCTCTCCCCGCTGCACGACGTGCGTCCCGCCGCCTGACGACGCCGAGGCCAGCGACGCCACCGTCCCGCGGAGCGCGTCGATCTCAGACCTCAGCTGCCGGTTCTCGTTCGTGACCTCCTCGAGAACGATCTCCATCCGGGCGAGGAGATCGCCGTGGTCGTCCTGCCTCTCCGAGTCGACCGAGCGGATCCGGTCCTCGAGCTCGATCCCCAGCTGCTGCTGCCCGTCCCGCACCGCCTCGAGGCCCCGAGCGAACTCCGACTCCAGATTGCCGACGCGCTGGGTCACCCCCTCGTTCTGGTAGCGGAGCGCCGAGTTCTCCTCCTCGATGGCCGCAATCCTCCCCTCGAGCCTCAACATCTTCTCGGAGAGTCCGGCCTGTCTGCGCTCGAAGTCCTCCTGCGCTTCCCACACGTCCTTCTTGACCGCCAGCCCACCCGTGCCGCAGCCCGACAGCGTCAGTCCGATCGCGGCGATCAGGAGCGTGGCGAGCCCGACCCCCACACGGGACACACCCCGCGCGGATCGAGGTCCGAGACGCGATGCACGCCTCATAGCGCGACCTCCTGCTCGCTGATTCAGTGATTCACTCCCCCGCTCAAGGGGGTTCGACGTCCGGCCGTCGCCGGGGCTTTCCGCTACTACTGCGAGACCGCGAAGTGCGCGCGCCTGTTCGCGGCCCACGCCGACTCGCTGCTCCCGTGATCGAACGGGCGCTCCTCGCCGTAGCTGATCGTGCTGAGCCGCGCCGTGCCGATGCCGAGCCCGATCAGATAGCGGCGGGCCGCCAGCGCGCGCTGCTCACCGAGCGCCATGTTGTACTCGTTCGTTCCACGCTCGTCGCAGTGCCCCTCGATGAGGACGTCGACGTTCGCATGCTCGTTCAGCCACGACGCGATCCCGGAGAGGGTCGCCTCGTCCCGCGGCCGGATGTCGTAGCGATCGAAATCGAACTGAACGTCCTCGAACTCGCGGCTCGTCGCCTCGACGTAGATGACGTCGTCCGGCTGCTCGTGGAGTGCGAGGTCCTCCCCCGCAAGCGCTCCAGCCTCGTCCATCTCCTGCTGGGCGGTCAGATCTTCCATCTCCTCGTCCTTGCCGGCACAACCCTGCATGGCGAAGGAAACGCCCACCACGAGAATCCCGGTCAAGAGAAGAGCGACTGTTCTCCGCATCTCATCCCTCCTTGGCCAATGCACCCCCGCCTCGCTGGCCTAAGGCGTCCACGCGGGGCTCAGATAGTCACCGGCGCCGCTCGTGAGTCTGAGCGGCTCCAACTCGTATATGTCCA
Organism: bacterium; assembly: GCA_025774545.1. Classification (GTDB taxonomy): domain Bacteria; phylum Joyebacterota; class Joyebacteria; order Joyebacterales; family Joyebacteraceae; genus JALGVU01. The sequence goes on from JALGVU010000018.1 coordinate 12,864, forward strand.
GCATGTAGAGGTCGGACTTGCCGCCCGATCTCAGGCTGTACACCAGATGCCGTCCGTCCGGGGCCCAAGATGGATCCTCCTTCTGCCCCCTGCCCGACGTCAGCCTCACCACCTCCTTCGTGTTCACGTCGACCGTGCATATCTGGAACACGCCGTCGATCTGCGAAGTGTACGCGATCAGATCCCCCTTGGGGGACCAGTCCGGCGACGTGTTGTAGTGACCCTGGTACGTGACCCGCTCGGCCGTGCCGCCACCAGCGCCCATCACGTAGATCTGGGGCGACCCGGCGCGATCGGACACGAACGCGAGGCGCCGGCCGTCGGGCGACCAACACGGCGACGACTCCGTGCTCCTCCCGAACGTGAGCCGCCTGGGCTCCCCGCCGTCGCCTCGCAGACGGTAGATCTCGGGATTCCCGTCGCGAGAGAGCGTCATGAGGACCTCGTTCCCGCGGGGCGAGATCGCCGCGAACGCGTTCAGGCCCGGGTAGGACGTGAGCTTCGACGCCTCTCCCGTCGAGATTCCCACGCTGTACGTCTCCTGCCGGCTTCCCCTGAAGCGCGTGTAGACGAGCCGATCGGCGTCCGGATACCAGTCCGGATACATGCACATCATGTCCTCGGTCGTCACGCGGCGCTGGTTCTCGCCGTCGTAGTCCATCACGTAGATCTGCTTCACGCCGGTCACGTTCGATGCGAACGCGATCTTCGTCTGCGCGATGCCGCGCTCACCCGTGAGCTGCTCGACGATGTCGTCCGCGAGTCTGTGGACCGCCTCCCGCCAGAGCGATGGGATTCCGGAGTAGCGCCTCCCGAAGAGCGCCTGCCCCTGAGCGAGGTCATAGACGGTCGCCTCGATCGCGAGCTCCGCGGGAGTCACGTCGAGCCTCCCCTTCACGAGGACCTCGCCCCCGAGCGCGAGCCACTCCTGGAAGTCGATGCTCCCGCTCGAGCGGTCGTCCTCCTCGTTCTCGTCGACGAACTCCAGATTCTCCGTGATGCTGAAATAGCCGGAGTTCCTGAGGTCCGCCGAGAGGACCTCCCGCACGTCCTCTGCCTCGATCAGGCCGCCGCCGAAGCCCTCGAAGAGCGAGACCACGACGATGACCTTCTCACCGAAGCCCTTCGTGATGCTCAGCCTCACCTCTGGCGCTCCCGCGGGAAGGAAAGCCCCGAGAATCATCGCGGCTGCCAAGAGCGCCGTCACGACAGTACGTCTCATCAGAACCTGCAAGGGACCCTCTCCTGAGATGCGACCGGGAAGCGTCAATCCCGAGTGACCGTGAAGTCGATCGTCACGTCGAGGTGGTCGTCCGGGATGATGTCCGCGAGCGACGGGAACGGTTCCGAGTCTCTCACGGCCTTCGCAGCCGACTGATCGATCGTCGGCCGCCCGGACGACCGTCTGATCGTGACGCCCTCGATCGTGCCGTTCCTCCGTATCCTGAAGGAGACGACGACCGTCAGGACCTCGTCGGTCAGAAGGCGCGCGCTCGGACGCTTCCAATTGGAACTGACTTTACCCTGAACGACCGAAAGATACCACCCACTAACGGGCCTCGATGTGGCCACCGTCGCGCGGCTCACCTGGGCCGCCTCGCGCGTCTCCGGAGGGGCCTCGCTCGCGGGCTCGTCGGGGCGCGTCTCGTTCTCAGCGTCGAGCCTCTCCTTGATGCGATCCTCGAGCGACTTCCTGGGAGGACGCGGCGCCGGTGGCTTGATCGCCGGCTTCTGCCGCACCGGCTCCTCCGGGATCGCAGGCTCGGGCTCGGGTTCGGGCTCCTCGACCTCGGGCGCGGGCTCCTCGACCTCGGGCTCGGGCGCGGGCTCCTCGATCTCCTCGGGAGGAGCCTCCTCGACGACGCGTGGCTGCGACGGCAGGTCGACCAGTTCAATCGCGTAGGTCTCGAAGCCGACGTCGTGCAGCCTGGTGAGCCCCGGCATCATCGGCACCAGAAACAACAGGATCAGATGCGCGATCCCCGATATGACCAGAAGTCTTCCCACGCTTCTCGACTCCGTTCCGAACGAGCGGGCCCGCTATTCAGCGGGCTTCGTGGCCATCGCGAGCCGCGTGATGCCGACGCCCCTCACGGTGTCGAGCACCTCCACGACCCTCCCGTACCTGAGATCGGTGTCGGCCTTGATCATGACCGCCACCTCTTCGCGCGCGGCGTGGATGTTCGACAGGCGCTCCTCGAGCTCCTCGAGCGTGACCCGCTGGTTCTCGAGATAGACGCGCCCGTTCTCCGCGACCGCGATCGTCAGAACCTCGGAGACGTCGATCCGCTTCGGCTCGGCCGTCGGGAGGTTGACGTCGATCCCCTGCTCGATCATCGGCGCGACGATGATGAAGATGATGAGCAGGGTCATCATGACATCGACGAGCGACGTCACGTTGATGTCGCTCACGACGTCCAGGTGGTACTCTCGCTTGCGCCGCCTCGCCACACTCGCCTCCACTCCCGGGTACCGCCGGGTCTGCGGCCGCCCTGCCGCCGGCCGGCCGCGCTACCGCGACCCGAAGTTCCGCTCGACGATCGAGAGGAACTCCGAGGAGAAGTTCTCCATCTGCGTCGTCAGATTCCGAACCCTGTTCATGAGGTAGTTGTAGCCGACGAGCGCAGGGATCGCCACGGCGAGTCCCGCGACCGTCGTCGTGAGCGCCGCCGAAACGCCGGGCGCGACGCTCGAGATGCTCGCGCTCCCGGTCACAGACATGGCGGCGAAGGCCTTCATGATCCCCCACACGGTCCCGAAGAGCCCAATGAAGGGGGCCACTCCGGCCGTCGTCGCGAGCGCGAGGAGGTGTCGGCGAAGCTCCATCACCTCCTCTGAGATGGCGCGCTCGAGGCTCCGCTCGAGGCCGTCGACCTGCACGGCCGAGAGAGCGCGGGTCGTGGCGGTCGTCCTGCTCCTGATCGCCATGATGAGCGCGAGCTCCCCGAGGCCAGCCGTCAGGACGCGCGCGAACGGCGACGGTGCGAAGTCCGGGCGCGTGTTGTAGCTGCCGACGATCGCGTCGGCGTTTCCCCTGAACTGGTCGAGGAAACGCATCGATCTGGCCCTCGCCCTCGCGATGCCGCCGTGCTTGAAGATGATGATGGCCCACGAGTAGATCGAAACCAGCAGCAGGAATCCGACAATCATCCGTCCGATGAGACCAGACTGCGCGACACTCGTCAGGAATCCGGTACCCACTCTCGGTCCTCCTGTCAGTCGTATCCCGGTTCCGGACCGGGATTCCCTTCGGGCGAAACAGGTCCCGGATCCGACGCGCGGTCCCGAGCACCCAAGAAGTCCTGCCAGCGGCGCTCGACCCCGGAGAGGGAGTCGAGAAAGGCGTCCGCGAGAAGTCGATCGACCGCGTGAGGCGCAGACGCTGCCTCGTCGAGGAAGGCGCGGTACTCGGAGATCCCCCGCTCCTCGAGGAAGAAGGCCGCGAACGAGCCGGCCGCGATCTGCGCCGCCCCCGGATCGAGCCTCGCGTAACGCGCAGGTTCGATAAGCTCGTCAAGCGACGGAAGCCCGCCCTCGGCCGCGAGATCGGCCGCGACGGCCCGAACCGGTTCGCCCCCCCATTCCCCCCCTGCGAGGATACCCAGGCCGTCGCGAGTGAAGGGATTATACACGTTCCCGGCCTCCCGCGCACCCGCGAGCTTCGCGACCTCGCGCGTGAGCGCCAGCTCCGAGCCGGGCGCCCACGCGAGATGAACGGCATTCGCCCACGGGACGCCGTGCGCAAGAGCGTCGTTGTCGGTCACCCGCCGCTTCTCAGCAACGGACGGATAAATGTAGCAGTCTATTCGCTCGAGCGGGCGGCCGGTGAGCACCTCGGCACGCCCCGTGGCGCGAGCCAGCGCGGATTCCACCTCGCCGAGCATCGTCGGCGGGGTCGCGTCGCCGAAGTGGAGCACGCCCTCGTCGGTCGACCGCGCGGTCCAGCTCTCGTAGGGGTCGCCGTACTGGCCGGCGCTTCCCCATCCCCAGGTGCTCATCACTGCGATATGGAAGAGCGCGAAGGCCAGAGCCGCCGCGCGAGCGCGCAGACGCGGCAGCTGGAGGATGGGCGCGGCCGCGATCCCGAGGAGCACGAAGAACCAGATCGCGAAGAGGTCGACCTGCCGCGCCACGCTCCAGAGGTACGGGCGCGACGCGGGCTCGATGAGAAACGAGAGGTTCGCCCCAACCTCGACCGAGCCCGTCAGCGGAAGGAGCGCAACGAACGCGAGCGCGCCGATCCCGACCGGGACCGACGCGTGCGCGACCGCGGAGAACACGACCTTGAAGGGGCTCCTTCCACCGAAGAGGCTCCCTGCGGCCTTGAAGAAGAGGGCCTCCAGGAGCACCATGATCGGCACCCCGATGATCGCCATCAGGAACGCCGAGGCGACGAAGCCGGCCTCGACGTTCCCCGGGGACGCCCCACTCCTGAACGCGATGCTCGAGACGAACTCATCCATGTGCCCGCCGCGGGTCGCGAAGACAGCGCTCACGATCGACGCCGCGGCGACGAAGGCCAGTGGCAGAATCCAGCGCGGCCGTTCCCGCAGCCTCTCGAACGTGCGGTGCGGGAAGACGAGGACGAGCGTGATCGCAGCGATCGGATTGAGCGGGCGCGGAGACGTGGGCTCGGTTCGATCATCGGTCGTGGTCAAAGGATCGTCCCTCATCGTGGTCCGTGGTGCGCGTCTCGCTGACGCGGGGTCCGCCGGACGGCGGGGCGGATCGTACGAGGCACCCGCCGCGCCGAGCCCGCGCAGATCTCGCCGGGTTCCCGCCGCGCCGAGGTCGGCGCCGGTCCGGATGTGCCACACAGTACTAGAGGGATTTCGATCTTGTCAAGGAATGACGTGCGAAGGATGGTCACTCCCCGGCGATCGACCGCGTCCCGCGCTTCCGACCCTCGAAGGTCGCGATCTCGGTGATCCCGGCGCTCCCGAGGAGGCGGACGGCGACATCGAAGTCCATCCCAACCTGCTGCGGGGCATGCGCGTCGGACCCGAGGGTCACGGCGACGCCGCGCGCGGCGCACGCCCGGAGAAACCCGACCGTCGGGTACGGCTCGAGGGCCGTCTTCCTTAAGCCCGACGTATTGATCTCGATCGCGACGTCCGCCTCTCTGAGGGCCGCGGCCGCCTCCTCGTACATCCGGTCGATGGGGAGCTTCGTCTTGATCCCGTGCTTCTTCACAAGATCGGGATGCGCCATGATGTCGAAGCCACCGTTCCGGGCCGCCTCGCAGAAGAGCTCGAAGTAGCGCGCGTAGGTCTGATCGGGGTCCTTCCCCCGGTAGCTCGAGAGAAACCTGCTGTCGCTGAACCCCCACCCATCGATGTAGTGCACCGAGCCGTAGACGTAGTCGAACTCATACGGCGAGACGACGTCCCAGATCTCGTTCATGTGGTCAGGGAAGTAGTCCATCTCGATCCCGAGTCGGATCGCGATCTCGTCGACCGAGGCCTGCACGTCGCGAATGAGATCCACGTAGCGAGGGAGATCGTCGGGCGCCATCGTGAGGCGGCGGTCGGTCATCTTGAGGAGCGGCATGTGGTCCGAGAACCCGATCTCCGACAGACCCTTCCGGATCGCCTCGCGAACGTAATCCTCTGGCTCACCGACCGCGTGCCCGCAGAGCTTGGTGTGGATGTGGTAGTCGACGAGGCGCCCGTACGTGGCCCGGTCGAGCTCGCGCGCCCGCCGCGTCCATCGTATGAGCCGTTTCCTCGCCCCCCGCCTGATCCTCCGCACCTCAGGTTCCTCCGTGGCGGGACGCGCGCGTTCGGCTACTGCGCTTCCGGAGCCTCCGGACGATCGCTGGGCCGGCCCTCGTCCTTCGCGATGCCCAGGTCGTGCCCGACCTTACCGGCCGCGACGCTCATCATGCTGTGGATCATCCTCGCCGGCCCCGATCCGTCGATCGAGCTCAGCACCTCCCCGGAGGTTGCGTCCGTCGCCTCCCCGACGACCGAAAGCTGTCCCCGCGCGTGGCCGACGTGAAGGGCGACGATCGCGTCGACGTGTGCGTCGCCGAGCGCGATGATCTCGACCTCCGCCGTCGACGCGCTTCGCAGGGCCCGCGCGAAGGTCGTCGTCGCGAATCGCGCGACCGAGTCCGCGGGTGCGCCGACCGCGTCATCCGGGAGGTCGGCGGTGAAGCGCACGACGCCGACCGACGTGATCCCTTGGGAAGGCTCCGTCGTCTCGAACGAGCAGCGCACGACGCCCGTCACGATGGCGGTGACGCTCGCGAGAAACACGATCTTGAGCCAGAGGGGCTGCGAGCGCCAACCGCCGCTCGAGGCCTCCTCGATCTTCTCCCTCTCGTCAGACATCTGCGCTGACCTCGCCCTTCCCCCACGCCCGATCGATGAGCTCGCGCGGCGGCGGTTTCGTCGCAAGACTCACGAACACGAAGACGAGAAGCGACACGAGCACGCCCGGGATGAACCCGTGCACGCCGAGCGGCCGGCCCGCCGCCATCCACCCGAGGGCGACCACGGCCCCCACGATCATCGAGGAGGTCGCTCCCGCGCGCGTTCCCCGCTTCCAGTAGACGCCGAGCACGACCGGCCAGAGGCAGGCCGACGCGATCACGGCCCACGCGAACGCGGTGATCACGAGGACGAGCGCGGGCGGACGGAGCGCGATCAGGAGCGACACGAGGCCGGCCCCGAGGCTCGCCACGCGGCCGAGGCGCACCTCCCGCGAGCCGCCGCGGTCCGGGTCCTTCTTGGCATCGGCCCGCGCGATCCTCGCGCCGTTGGTCTTCCTTCCGCCGAGAAGGTCCTTCACGATCGCCCCGCTCACGATGATGAGAACCGACGCGAAGGTCGACATCCCGGCCGCCATGACTCCCGCGAGGAAGATCGCCCCTCCCCACGGGTTCAGAAGCTGCTTCGTGAGCATCGGGATCGCGAGGTCGGGATTGTCGAGTGCCGGGAGAAGGAGCCGCGAGAGAGCGCCCGTGAGATACGGGAAGAGCGCCATCGCCCCGCCGAGCGTCGCGAGGACGGTGCCGAGCCTCAGAACGCGCGTGCTCTTCATGGAGTAGAAACGCACCAGGAGCTGCGGCATCCCCCAGACGCCGAAGCTCACGATGAGGGCGAACGAGACGAGACCGCCCCATCCCCAGACGCCCGGCGTCTCGACGAGCCCGCGGTCGATGGCAGCCAGGCTCACCGCCGCCGCCGAGATCCCGCCGACTGCCCTCAAGGCCGCGAACCCGAGGAGCAGAAGCCCGAAGATCATGATCCACGCCTGGACGAAGCTCGTCCACACGACCGCGAGGTAGCCCCCGATCGAGACGTAGATGAGGATGATGGTCCCGGCGATGAGCACTCCAGTGACGTACGGGATCCCCATCAGGCCTTCCATGATGCGGCCCATCCCGACAAGCACGCTCACGTTGTAGACGATCATGAAGACGAAGACCACGAGCGCCGAGAAGACCTCCGCCTCCCGCGCGCCGTATCGCCGTCCGATGAACCCGGGGATCGTCATCGTGTCGAGGCGCTTCGTGAACTCCCAGACGCGCCTCCCGAGGACGATCCAGGCGAGCGTACAGCCGATGAGCACGTTCGAGGCGGCGATCCAGAGGGTCGACATCCCGAACCGATAGCCGAAGGCCCCTCCTCCCACGATGACGACCGAGCTGAAGTAGGCCGCAACGAACGAGAACGCCGTCACCCACGGCCCGACCTGCCGCCCACCGATGTAGAAGTCCTCGGCGCTCCGCGTCCGCCTGCCCATCCAGAGCCCCATCGCGATCAGGACCGCGAGGTAGAGACCGAGCACCGTGCCGTAGACCGCGACACTACTCATCGTCGTGCCTCCCGCCCGAACCGCGCGCGCCCGCCCACACGATCGCGATCACGATGCTCGCCGCGATCACGAGGAGCGCAGCGAACGTGGACCACGGGAGTCCCAGAGGACCTGCCATCCGAACGTCTCCCGGAACGGCCGGGCCCGTGGGCCCGAACCCTCCCCTAGAAGAACCGGTAGTAGATCTTGAAGTACGGAGCCCAGTCGAAGTCGACGTAGCTGACGCCGCCACCGCCGTGGGACGCGAACGAGATCATGCTCGAGAGACCCCACGTCACGCGCTCGCCGTTGTACGCCACACCCGGGCACGCGTAGAACCGGTAGTAGTCGGCCGGCTCCTCCCCGAGATAACCCGTGACCTCCCAATGGAGCGACCAGTTCTCGGTCAGGGGATCCTCGAGTGAGACCGTCGTCGACCAGAGGTTCTTGATGTCGTGTCCGTTGTCGTTCTCGCCGTTGAACCAGTACACCGCCGTCGCGTGGGCCACGATCGGGCCGAGGTCGTGCGTCACCGCTCCGCCGACGACGAAGTCGGTCGAGCCGTCCGAGCAGGACGGCGTCCCGTCGACGTCGCCGGTACCGAGGCGCACCCCCGTGAGGAACGCGACGCGCGGATAACCATCCTCGCCGCGGAAGAGCTGGATCTTCGGATCGATGACGACGTCGCCCAAGGCGAGGTTCGTGTCCTCGCTTCCGAACTCGGAATCGAAGAGCCGGTACTCGACGGGCAGCGACACCCTCATCGTGATCCAGTCGGTCACCCCGTAGTAGACGCGCGGAACGAGGGAGGCGGAGACGATCGAGTTTGCCTCCGGGAAGTCGATCCAGCCGTCGTCGCCCTCCGCCCAGAGGTTGTCCGTGTACGATCGAGTGTAGTTTTTCCAGATCGTCCACGTGTCGATCATGAACGTGCCCTGGGGGATCGTGTTCGCGCTCGTGCCGACGACGGGCCCGGCGGCGGCCCAGGAAACGAGCCCGAACAGGAGCGCAGCGGCGGCGAGAAGAGCCGTCGTTCTCATCGTGGTTCCTCCGGATGCCTGGGAACGCCCCGCGGGGCGGTATCGAGAAGGACCGCTACTCGTCGACCCACTCCGGGGGCACGTCGGCCTCGTTGCTGTGGCCCCTCTTCTCCCAGAAACCACGGTAGGGCTCGTTCGTGATCTCGATGCCCGTCACCCACTTGGTCCACTTGTGGCCCAGCCTCGACTCGGCGACGAGCTGGAAGGGAAACCCGCGGGTCTCGTCGAGCACGCGCCCGTTGATCCTGTAGGCGAGCGTGAGATCGAGCCGTTCGACGTCCTCGTGGGGCAGCGACCTCGAGTAGTCATCGAGCGCCTGGAGGACGACGGTCGTGACGCCGTTCCGCACACCGGCGACGGCGAGGAGATCGGCCAGGCGTACGCCCTCGAAGAGCAGGCGCTCCGATCATCCCTCGACGCAGTGGAGCGTGATCCTGCGCTCCACGCGAGGAAGCGCCAGCACCTCGTCGTAGGTGAGCGACGCGGCCCGGTCGACGAGGCCGCAAGACACAGGATGCTCCGTCTCGTTCTCATCGCTCCCGTTCCTCGGACGCCACCTCACTGGGATACGCGTCCATGAATGCGAAATCCCCGACCGCGTGGCGCTCGGGCCTCGTCGCCTCCGCCGCCGCCTGCTGCTCTGAGAGAAGTGGACCGATCGCGTCCGCGCGCTTCCCGACGATCACGAGGGTAATCACGTTCATGTCGTCGGGGATGCCCAGCACCTCGCGCGCGACCCTCGGACTGAACCCGGCGATCGGATGCGCCACGAGCCCGAGCTCCGTCGCGCGGAGGATGAGAAGCGCCGTGGCCATCCCGGTGTCGAAGAGGTAGTACTCGCGGTCCCTGATTCGGCAGTCGAGATCGGCCCGGCTCGCCACCGCCACGATCATCGACGCGGCCCTCGCCCACGCGTTCCCCTCGGCCAGCGCACCGTGAAGCCGCTCGAGCACGGCGCGGTCACGGACGAAGACGTATCGCCACGGCTGGTTGTTGAAGCACGATGCGGAGAGCCGCGCCGCATCCGCGAGTGCCCGGACGGTCTCGTCGCCGATCGCGACCGGATCGAGCGACCGGTACGCCCGTCGCGCGCGAATGGCCGTTTCGACGTCCATTGGTTCCTCCGTGCTGTGCTCCCAGGCGAGTCACGCGTTTGACGCTGCCCGAACGGACCCCCGATCGCGATACGCGGACGGACCCCTCCTTGCGCTACGCGGTCCCGAGGATCGCCTTCACCTTCGCGAGCCGTTCGTCCCGCGCGGGGTGGTCCGCCACGGGGTTCCCGTCCCCGTAGAGCGCCCTCTCGTTCGAGGGCTTCTCGATGCGATAGAAGATGCCGGCCGGCTTCCGGTCGGTCCTCCGCGCCGCGGCGAGGGCCTCATCGAGGGTCGCGGGGGTCTCAGTCAGAAGCTCGACCGACGCGTTGTACTCCTCGAAGGTGTCGTTGAACGTCACGCTCGGCTGGAGCACGTCGATGAACGAGAAGCCCTCGTGCTCGATCGCGGCGACGATGAGCTCCGTGAGCTCGGCGAGCTTCCCGACGTAGCCGCGCGCGACGAATGTGGCGCCCGCCTCGAGCATGAGGACCAGCGGATTGAAGGGATCCTCCGTGTTGCCCCGCGGCGTCGACGGTCCCTTGAAGCCGCGGGCGCTCGTCGGGGCCCGCTGCCCCGTCGTGAGCGCGTAGACACCGTTGTCGTGCACGATCACCGTGATGTCGGCGTTCCGCTTCGCCGCGAACATCATGTGCGCGAGGCCCTCGCCGAACGCGTCCCCGTCGCCGCAGAAGCTCACGATCCTGAGATCGGGGTTCGCGAGCTTCATCCCCTGAGCGCACGACATCGCTCGCCCGTGCAGAGAGTAGAGCCCAGAGAGGTTCAGGTAGTCGAAGATCTTCGCGTGGCAGCCGATTCCGGCGGTGATCGCAATGCGCTCCCTTCCGACGCCCCTCTCCCCGAGCTTGCCGACCGCCCGCTTGACGGCGTTCATGATGGCGAAGTTCCCGCACCCGGGACACCACGTGTTCTCGGCGTAGGTCACGAGGTCTTCTGGCATGGATCGCTCCTCTCTCGTCGTTGGCGTCCCGGGAGCATCTCGTTGGTGCGTCGGCGACGACCGCGCCGGGACTCCCGGAGCGCCACCGGCCGGTGGTTCGCTATCGGATCGCCCGCCGTATCGCTCCCGCGAGCTCGAGCGGATCGAACGGCCTCCCGTCGTAGCGCTTGACGACCGCCGAGGCGTCGACCCTCGCCTTCTCGGCGAGGAGCGTCGCGAACTGACCGGCCGCGCTCTGCTCCACGACGATCGGGCGCGTCCCCGCGTACTCGGCAAGCTCCCACGTCGGGAACGGCTCGAGGTAGACCGGCTGCACGACCGTCGCGTCGATGCCGCCGGCCGCGACCGCCTCGAGAACGCTCATCGTGGTCGACCCGTACGTGAAGATGATCGTGCGCCCGCTCCCGAACCGGTTGACGGTCCGAGCGCCCTTGAGGTGCTCCAGGAGCGCCTCCCTCTTACGGCTCCTCTTGTCGTGCATCCGCACGATCGCCGCGCCGTCCTCCGTCGTGATGCCGGTCTCGTCGTGCTCGTAGCTCGTCCACTTGATGAGCTCCTCGGACGGCGGGAAGAGCATCGGCGAGACGCCGTCGGCGGTGTCGCGGTAACGCAGGTACCCGCCCGCGTCACCTCCGTCCTGAACGACCGGCTCTGCCCACGCCGCCGCGTCGACGTCGAGATCGACCGTCATCGCGCTCTCGGACAGGTGCCTCTCCGTCAGGAGCACCGCGGGAGTCTGGAAACGCCAGACCAGGCTCAGAAGCTCGGCCGCGAGGGTGAACGCCTCGCCGACCGTGCCGGGAGACGCCACGAGCCGGGGGAACTCCCCGTGTCCGTAGTGACGGGCGAAGCCGAGATCGCCCTGTTCGGTGTAGGTCGGTACTCCCGTCGCGGGGCCGGGCCGCGAGGCGAGCACACAGAGAACGGGCGCCTCCGCCATTCCCGCGAGGGAGAGCGCTTCCTCCATGAGGGCGAATCCCCCTCCGCTCGTCCCGACCATCGTTCGGGCGCCCGCGACCGCCGCGCCGACCGCCATGTTGGCGACCGCGATCTCGCTCTCGGGGTGCATCACCGTCACGCCGAGCTCGCGGTCGTGCTTCGCGAGGAAGTGGAGGATCGTCGACGCCGGGCTCATCGGGTAGGCCAGATAGATGTCGAGTCCGGCCGCGGCCGCGCCGAGCGCGATCGCCTCGTTCCCCGTGAGAATCGGCCTCTCGCGATCGCCCCGCTCGAGACGGAATCGGTCGCCGATCGCCTCGCGGACCGCGCCGTAGATGCTCGCCGCGAACGGGATGTTGTTCTCAAGGTCGCGCTTGTACTCCCGCGAGATGAGGTCCTCCATCTCGTCCCGCGAGAGACCGACGGCCGCGGCGAGGGCCGCAGGACCGGCGACGCCGACCCTGAGACCGGGGTTCGGGTACTTCTTGGCTTCGGTCGTGATCGGGATCCCGACCCCATCCCCGTTCGATACGGCGTCGGAGTTCAGAATCGCGACGCCCCCGTCGGCAAGCTCGCCCTTGTGCGTCTCGCAACTCCTCGCGTCGAGCGCCACGATCAGATCGGGCCTGGCGTACTGGCTCGTGATCTGACGCGTCGCGGTGCTCACCGAGACGAAGTTGTGCCCGCCGCGGATGAGGCTCGGATAGTCGTCGTACTGGAAGACCCCGCGCCCCATCGAGGCAAAGAGATTGGCCGCCGATCCCCCGGCCTTCTTCACGCCCTCGCCGGCCTTCCCGCCGACCAAGAAGGTGAACGTGTCACCGCTCATGCGAGACTCCTTCGTGCCTGAGGTCCAGCGACGTGGCTCGACCGCGCGCAGCCTACGCTCCGCGCTCGTGGGGCCGCATCGTCGTCGCGTTCTGTGCGCCGTCTGTCACCTTGCGATCCACACCCGTCCCCCGTTCGCGCACCGCTCAGATCACCACGTTTCCACCGGTCGTCCACCGGCTCATCCGCCCGTTCGCCAGCCGATTCGTCTGTCCGGTTACGCACCGCCCGTCCACCGATCGTCCCCAGCTCCCGACCGCCACGGCGGCGTCCATCCACAGCCCGTCCCGACGTGGTCCACCGATTGCGGGACGTCCGTCCACCGTTTGTCCCGATCCCGTCCACGGGGCGACCGGCGCTTCTCCACCGGGAATCCACCGTGTTGTCCCCAGGTTGTCCACATGCCTCAGGCCGGGTCGTCCTCCGGGGCCGCGAGCTTGAGGGCCACCTCCGCGAGCGTGATCAGGTCGAGCGCGTTGTGGTGGAAGACCGTCAGGATGTCCCTCGTGTCTCCCGTTCGGACGAAGTGGTGGTAGACCGCCGGGATCTCCTCGCCCGGTATGTCGCCGGCGCGCCGCCGGCCGCAGATCCTCCACTCGAGGGTCTGGAGCCGGCAGTCCGGGAGGACCTCCTGCCAGCGGCGCCTTGCGTGGTGCAGGAGATCGAGGTGCGGAGGTTCGCGCGGCGGTTCGAACCCGTGAAGACCGAGCCTGTCTCTCAGCACCGGCAGGTCGAACGACTTCCCGTTGAACGAGACGAGCATGCCGGCGCCCTCGAGCATCGCAAGCCAGCTCTCGACCAGCGCGCGCTCCTCCCGGTAATCGCGCGCGAAGACCTGCGTCAAGCGGACGTCCCCCCGCTCGACGCGCATCGCGCCCAGGAGGAAGACCATGTTCCCGGCGAGGCCGGTCGTCTCGGTGTCGATGAAGAGAGCGCGATCGGGATTCTGGAGGAGCTCCCGCACCTCCTCCGCGACGTCGTCCCGCGCGAGGATCGTCCGGGAGGTTCGTTCGAGTTCGGAGACGAGACTCGTGAGGGCCTCGTCGCCGATGAGATCCGCGAGGCTCCGCTCGACGACGAGCACGCCTTCCTTTCGAACCACGCCCTTCATCTCGTCGATCGTCCGCGGGGGTTTGGCCTGCTTCTCCCGCACCCGCGCGCGCTCGCGTTTGCCCCGGTCGGGACCGATCTCCGCCAGCCGTTCCCTGAAGTCGTCAGTCATGCGTGTCGTTCCCTGGAACGTCGCTCCCCGCGAACCTCTCCCCTCTTACTCGAGGGACTCCACGACGGTGATGACCTGATCGGTCGTGACGTCGACGAGCCGCACGGTCCCGCCTCCGAGGAAATCGACCGTTACGTCGACGGGCAGATCCCAGTTTTCGAGCCCGAAGAACGCCGTGAGCGAGTGCTGGCTCGTGGTGCCCTTCCCTCCCTGGATCTCCCGGATCTGACTCCTGCCTCCGCGATCGACCGTGACCCGAGCGCCGATTCCGGCGGCATTCGAGCGCCGACCGACAGCGCGGACACCCAGCCAACGGCGCGGCCGCTCGCCGGCCGAGCCTGCGAGCCCGTCGTTCCGGAAGAGCCGGAATCCGTCACTGCTCGCCACGGCGATGTCGAGGTCGCCGTCCAGGTCGAAGTCGCTCATCGCTGAGCCCCAACCGTTGAACGTCCTCACGCCCGCGAGCCACGTGATGTCCTCGAAGCTGCCCGACCCGTCGTTCCGATAGAGGAAGGTCCCGCACTTCGGATAGATCGACGTGATGAAGAGATCGAGGTCGCCGTCCAAGTCGACGTCGCCCCACGAGGGGTCGGAGTGGGTCTCGGCGAACTTGACGCCGGCCGCGTTGCGACGCTGCCGGAACGGCCGCGCGACTCCTGCCTCGGCCGTCGGGCCGTCGGTCCGCCACGGGTTCTCGTAGAGCATCGACATGTCTGATACGTCGATGTAGCGCGGGTGGGCGAGATTCGCGGTGAAGAGATCGAGGTCGCCGTCGTTGTCGTAGTCGCCCCACTCGGATCCGATCGTGTGGCCCCACCAGCCGTCGGTCTCGGTGCCTGCGATCCCGAGCGCCGGCGCGACGTTCGCGAAGGTGCCGTCACCCTCGTTCCTCCAGAGGAAGTTCTCCTGCAACCGGTAGTTCGAGACGAAGATGTCGAGGTCGCCGTCGTTGTCGTAGTCGGCCCAGTTCACGCCGCGGCCTGCGAGGTCCCTCGAGAACGGAGGGACGATTCCCGCCGCGGCCGTGACGTCGTCGAAGGTCCCGTCGCCCATGTTCTTGTAGAGGATGTCGGGGAACCCGCGTCCGAGGAGCGACCGGTCCCCGCCCGTCGGCCGTTCGTAGCTCGCGAGGTAGAGATCGACGAAGCCGTCACCATCGATGTCGCCCCACGCCGCGCCCTCGGTCGTGTGGAGGTCGGTCATACCGCCGGCCGCCTCGGTCCGATCCTCGAACGAGCCGTCCCCGCGGTTGATCCACAGCCGGTCGGTCTTCTCGCCTTCCGTCGCTCCAGACGTCGCGTAGAAGTCGAGGTCGCCGTCATTGTCGACGTCGGCCCACACCGCGCCGTTCGTGCCCGTCCCGCCGATGCCGGCCTCGTCCGTGACGTCCTGGAACGACCCGTCGCCCGCGTTTCTCATGAGGACGCGCCCGGAGAGAAGAAGGTCGTCGAAGCCGTCGCCGTCGTAGTCGCCCCAGGCGATCCTCGACTCCCGTCGGTCGGCGAGCCCCGCCTGAGCCGTGACGTCTGCGAACACCGGACCGTCGTAGTGGAGCCGCTCCCGCGAGACGTCGAGAAGCCCTCTTCTCCTCGTGTGCCTGCGGAGCTTCCTCTCGTACAGCTCGGCCAGCGCGGTGTCGGCCAGCGCCGACCACGTGTTCTTCCGCCCGCCGACGACCGCCGCGTGAAGATACGCGTCGAAGGCGTCCTCGTGTTCCCCGACGCCCTCCCGCGCCTCTCCGAGAACGAAGTAGTGGGCGGCTCCGGTCTCCTCGTCGTCGGCGTCGATGTCGAGATCGCGGATCGTCTGAAGCGCTATCTGCTCGGCCGTGACGTGATCGCCTGCCGCAATGAGGCTCCGCGCGAGGGTGAGGCCGTATTCCGCGAGCTTCTCGCCGTCCGCGTTCAGCTCGATCGCGCGGCGCGCGTGTGCCGACGCCTCGTCCGGCGAGAGCGTGCACGAGACGTACGAGCTCGCGACGAGGTTCAGGGTTTCCGGGTCGTGCGGGTAGAGCGCCACCCACTCCCGTCCCACGGCCTCGACGTCATCGAATCGCTCGAGACGCTTCAGGGTGACCATCTTGTAGCTCATTACCTTGATGCGCCACTCCGAGACCGGATACCTCGTCGCACTCCTCCTTGATGAGCTCGCTTCCCACCTCGCTGTCCGGATAGAGCTCCACGAGCGTCGCTCGTGCCTCCTCGGCGGCTTCCGCCTCGTCGAGAAGATCGTACGCGCGGACCGCGGCCGAGAGGTGGTAGAGGCTGTCGGGCCCCTCGGCCAGAAGCTCGTCCGCAGCCAAGCGGATGCGGCCCTTGATATCGTCGCTCTCGGGCGCCTCCTCGAGCTCGGCCGACCAGCGCTCGACGAGCGCCTGCCAGGACGACGGATCCATGAGGTGCGCCTCGTTGTACCAGACGGCCGCGTCGTGGAA
>JALGVU010000130.1 GCA_025774545.1 bacterium
CGACGCCGGAACGACGTGGGAACACCACACGTGGGAGGGCTTCAACGACTGGTTCATCGACGACATGACCGAGGCGCTTCTCGACACGGCGCAGATCAAGGTCAAGGACGACGACGGCATCGTCGAGGTCCACGTGATGGCATCGAACGACGGTGGCCAGACGTGGAGCTCGTACGCCGGCCGGAAGGTGGCCCCGGGCGATCCAGAGGACTACTGGTGGTACTGTCCGCCGCCCTCGGGTGAGATGACGCAGGGCAGCCGCATTCGCTACTACTTCGAGGCCATGGACGGCGTCGGCAACGTAGCGACCGAGCCGTCCCGCGCGCCCGACAGGTGGTTCGAGATGTCGATCCTGCCGATCAACGGTTCGATCGCCAATCAGGGCCTCCTGCTCGTCGACAAGCACGGACGTCGGACGCCGGGCGCCGAGCGGAACTGGCGACACAGCTCGGAGTACTACTACAGAGAGATGCTCGAGATCCTGGGCTACGAGTACGACACCTACGACGTCGAGGTTCCGTCCGGCAGCAGGCTGTCCGAAGGACCCGACACGTCGGGGATGAAGTACTACGACACCCAGATCTGGTTCACCAACTACTTCGACGCCCACGCGATGAACAGGATCGACCAGTTCCATCTGATTCAGTGGCTGAATCAGAGCACCGAGGGGAAGACACGGAACCTCCTCCTGACGGGGAACAACATCGGCCGCGAGCTGATGGACGCCGACCAGGAGACGCTCCAGTTCTACGAGACGTGGCTCGCGTCGGACTACCTGGACGACGCGGTCGGTGCGGTTCTGGTCGACAGCACGCCGGGAGCCGAGGAACACGTGGGTGACTTCGCCTTCATGACCTACGAGGACGGGGAGTGCATCATCCGCGGCGGCTGCCCGGCCCTGCACTACTTCGACGTGGTGGCACCGTATCCCGGGATCGGTGGAACCGAGATCGTCGCCGACTACGTCCGCAACGACGAGGCGAGGAGGCCGGCCGGCGTGGCCTACACGCACGGGACGTACGGCTACAAGACGGTCAATCTCGGCTTCGGCATGGAGTTCATGATGGACGGAACGGTGGGAGCCGCCAGCAACTACACGCCCGAGGGCTACTACCACACCGGGATCGAGTACCGCAAGAACCTCATGCAGAACATCATGGACTACTTCGATCGGGAGCCCGAGGGCGACGGGACCGGAGTCGTCGACGGCGGGCACAGGAACTCGCTCGGCCAGGCGTTCCCGAACCCGTTCAACCCGGTCACGAAGATCGCCTACAGCGTGAAGGAGTCCGGTACCGTGACGATCGAGGTATACAACGTCGCGGGGAAGGTCGTCCGCACGCTCCTCGACGAGGAGCTCGAGGCGGGCGCGGCGGGCACCGTGGTCTGGAACGGCGCGAACGACGCGGGCGAGAGGTGCGCCAGCGGCGTCTACTTCTACCGCATCGCGGCGCCCGGTTTCGCGACCGCGAAGAAGCTCGTCATGCTGAAGTAGCAGCACGCGAAGTGCGTTACGATGGACGGGGGGCCCTCGAGGTCCCCCGTCTTCGTTGCCGTCCGGAGGGGCGCGTCGACGTTGCGCCGGCGCGCGAAACGTGGTATAGTCATCGAAACTCGGAAACCGCCTCGTCCCCCGGCGCGGCGAAGAGAGGCGCGTCGGGGACGCGCACGAGAAGCCACTCTGCGAATCGAATCGGGGGAACCACAGACATGAGACAGACGCTCGCGTTCCCGGTGATGATCGTCCTCACGCTCGCGATCCTGACGGGCGGGGCGTGGGCGTCGAGCGGTCGCGGACCTGCCCAGGACGCCCGATCGCGCTTTCCTCTCGAGAGCAGGACCCTCGCGTCGGGCACGCGCGACGCCCAGCTCGAGACGCTCTGGATCTTCTTCGCCGACTACGAGGACGAGCTCGGCGACAACGCGGGATGGACCGTCCACGACCTCTCCGGAACGACCGCGATGGCGAACGCCTGGCACCACGACACGATCCGCATCCCGCCGCACCTGGTCGGCCAGCTCGGCGAGAGCACGTGGTGGTGCGGCACGGTGAATCCCTGCTGGGTCCAGCCGCGCGGATACGGCAACAACTGGCGGATGGTCCTCGAACGGAGCTTCCCAGAGATCGAGGCGAACACGAGCGTCGGCGACCAGCTGACGCTCGACTTCGACCAGCGGTTCGCCATGGAGCACGACTACGACTACGGCTACGTGGACGTCTCGACCGACGGCGGGTCCAGCTGGTCGACGCACCACACGGTGAGCAACCCCGGCTTCGCCGGACAGCCGGGATCATCGAAGGACTGGGACGACGTGCAGGGGCACGGCCACGTCACGCTCGACATGTCGCTCTACGCGGGGCAGACGATCGATCTCAGATTCCGATTCGAGTCCGACGACGAGTACTCGTCGCAGGATCAGCCGGACAGCCCGCCGCAGAGCCCGTGTCTCGACGGCGCGTGGCAGCTCGACAACATCACCTGGACGGGCGGCTCTCCCGCGGTGGGTTTCTGGACCGACGACTGCGAGTCGGGCGACGCGGGCTGGGCGCACGATGACAGTCCCGCCTCCGGTCAGATCGGCCAGGGTTTCTGGCGGGGCCAGTACGTGTACGCCTTCGAGAACGGTCGCGACTTCACGTGCGGCGACCGCGCCGAGGGCACGTGGATGTACGCCGCGGTCGATCCGTTCACGAGCGAGTTCATCGACGACGGATACACGGCGCTTCTGAGCCCGCCGATCGACATCAGTGCCGCTCCCAAGCTCATCGGCCAGTGGGACTTCTGGGTCGACGCGGCGATCCCGACCGGCGACGTCTTCAACCTCTACCTTGCGTCGTCCGACGTCGAAGAGTGCGTCACCGACCTGGACGGGTTCATCGACGAGGAGTTCGGATGGTACTGGGCCGATCCCGGCTGGTACACGCGCGCCGACGACTGGGACGCCTTCGCCGGGAACGATTGGCTCGCGATCCTCTGGGCCGTGAGGAACCAGGAGGGCGACTGGAGCGGACAGCACGGCGCCGCGATGCTCATGAACTGGCAGCGGGTCGGGGTGCCGTCGGGCGACCCCGGCACCGTCTGGGAGCGCTCGCTGTGGGAGAACTTCAACGACTGGTTCATCGCCGATCTCGAGGAGGCGCTCGGGGACACGACGCGCATCTTGGTCAAGGACGACGACGGCGTCGCGTCGGTCTACGTGCTCGCCTCGGACGACGACGGCTCGACGTGGTCGTCGTACGCGTGCGAGCGCGAGGAGCCCGACAACCCGAGCAGCAGTTGGTGGCTGGCCCCGCCTCCCGCGGGGGAGATGACGCGCGGAAGCGAGATCCGCTACTACTTCGAGTCGACCGACGGCGTGGGCAACACCTCGACGCTGCCGCCGGACGCTCCCGACGGCACCTACGAGATGTCGATCCTGCCGATCGAGGCGACGACCGGGAGTCCGGGGATTCTCCTCGTCGACAAGCACGGTCACGCGACGCCGGGCGCGACGCGGGTCAGTGGCCAGGAGCTCACGAGCCTCGATCCGAAGGTCGGCTCGGAGACCTACTACCGGGAGGCGCTCGACATCCTCGGCTTCGAGTACGAGGTCTACGACGTCGAGGTGCCGTCGGGATCGATCCGGTCGGACGGGCCCGACACGGCCGGCATGAAGTACTACCACACGCAGATCTGGTTCACGAACCAGTTCGCCGCCTTCACGCTCAACCGGGTCGACCAGTTCCACCTGATCCAGTGGCTCGGCGAGTCGGACGACGGGAAGGAGCGAAACCTCCTTCTCACGGGGAACGAGATCGGCTACGAGCTCATGGAGACCGGACGCGAGACGATGGCCTTCTACGAGACGTGGCTCGCGTCGGAGTACCTCGAGAACACCGTCGGCGCCGTCACGATCGACAGCGTGCCGGGTATCGAGGAGCACGCCGGCGGCTTCGACTTCATGACGAACGACGACGGCGAGTGCATCCTCCAGGGAGGATGCCCGATCACAAACCACTTCGACGTCGTGCGCCGGAAGTCGGGCGTCGTCGGGGCGGAGACGGTGGCCGACTACGTGCGGCAGGACGGCGTGAGGAAGACGGCCGGCGCCGCCTACACCCACGCGTCGATGGGGTACCAGACCGTGAATCTGGGATTCGGCATCGAGTTCATGATGGACGGCACCGTCGACGGGGGCGCGGCGAACTACACCGCCGAGGGCCACCACCGGAACGGCATCGAGGATCGCATCGACTTCCTCGGGAACATCATGGAGTACTTCGGCGTGGCCCCGCAGGGCCTCGCCACGGAGGTCGCTGAGGGGACGCGCCCGAACATCCTGTCGCAGGCCTACCCGAACCCCTTCAACCCCGCGACGACGATCGCGTACGCCGTGCGGGAGCCCGGCCGCGTGTCGATCAGGATCGCGAACGTGGCGGGGAAGCTCGTACGGACACTCGTCGACGAGGAGCTTCCGGCGGGCGCATCGGGCCCCGTGACCTGGGACGGCACGAACGACGCGGGGGAGACGTGCGCGAGCGGCGTCTACTTCTACCGCATCGAGGCGCCGGGATTCGCGGCGACCAGAAAGATGATCCTCCTCAAATAGGCTCTCTGGGGCGTCGACCCGAGTGAGCGACGCCCCGGACCACCCGGCCCCGGGCACCCGCGCCGATCGGCACCCCCTGAAACACCGTACGGGAAAACCAACCCACGGCCCCCTTCCCGTGTCTATAAGGATGCGCGGGACGGTTGCGAGCACAGCCGTACCCGGGTTCTCACGACCAAAGCCGCCCCAGGGCGGCCACCCTTCACGAGTCCAAGCGACGATGAGCTGATCACTTCCCCAAAAGGAGGAGGTGGCGGTGCGTATGAAGCAGAGACCGCTTGCGATGCTGGCGGTCGGCCTCGTGCTGGTGCTCGCTGTGGCAGGCGCCTCAGCGAAGGGACTCGAGCCGGATCTGTCCAGCAAGAGGTCGATGCCGGTGCGCCCCCCAGACGGAGAGACCGACGCGAGAGGAGCGAGGGCCGATACCTTCTGGATCTTCGATGCCGACTTCAGCGACCTCTCGGGCGACAACGCCGGATGGACCGTGTTCGACCGGAGCGGAACCATCGCCGTCGCCAACTACTGGCACCACGACACCATTCGCATGAGAAACCTGCCCCACCTCGGCGACAGCACGTGGTGGTGCGGGACCGAGAACGTCTGCTGGCGCCAGCCGCGAGGCTACGCCAACGACTGGGTGCAGATTCTCGAGCGGAGCTTCCCCGAGGTCGAGGCGAACACCGACCCGGGCGATCCGTTGACCCTCGACTGGGACCAGCGGTTCGCGATCGAGCACGATTACGACTACGGGTACGTTGAGATCTCGACCGACGGCGGCGACTCCTGGAACGAGATCTACTATGCGAACAACACGGGCTTCTCCGGCCAGCCGGGAGCGTCGAAGGACTGGGACGATCCGGTGCACGGCCACCAGTCGTTCGACATCTCGGCGTACGCTGGGATCGCGTTCGATCTCAGGTTCCGCTTCGAGTCGGACGAGGCGTACTCCTCTCAGGACCAGGCGAACAACCCTCCCCAGAACTCGGTCAAGGACGGCGCGTGGCAGCTCGACAACATCACGTTGACGGGCCCGGGCGGCGTCTTCTGGCTCGACGACGCCGAGTCCGGAAACATGGGCTGGGAGCACCCGGACACCGAGGCCTCGGGACAGACCGGGGTCGTCTGGTGGCGCGGCCAGTTCGAATACGACTTCGAGACCGGCCGCGACTTCACGTGCGCGAACCGCGCCGACGGAACGTGGATGTACGCGTGTGTCGATCCGTTCACGAGCGAGATGGTCGACAACGAGTACACCTGGCTCATGAGCCCGCCGATCGACATCAGCGGCGCGCCGAAGCTCGTCTCGGCCTGGGACCAGTGGGCCGACATGACGGAGGCGTCGGGTGATCTTCACAACCTCTACCTCGCGTCGGACGACCTCGAGAGCTGCGTGACCGATCCCGACGGTTTCATCGAGGAGGAGCCCGGCTGGTGGTTCGCCGACCCGTTCTGGTACACCGAGGTCGACGACTGGGACGCGTTCGCCGGGAACGCCTGGCTCGCGATCCTCTGGGCCGTCCAGAGCGACACCACGGAGGCGAACGGCGAGCACTGGGCGGGTCTCATCCACAACTACCAGCGCGTCGGCATCCCGTCGGGCGACGCGGGAACGGCGTGGGAGCACCACGCGTGGGAGGGCTTCAACGACTGGTTCCAGGACGATCTCACCGAGGCCCTGCTCGACACGGCGTCGATCAAGGTCAAGGACGACGACGGCGTCGTCGAGGTCAACGTCATGGCGTCGAACGACGGCGGCGTGACGTGGGAGGCCTACCCGTGCCGCCGGCAGGACCCGAGCGATCCCCAGAGCAACTGGTGGTACGCTCCGCCCCCGGCGAACCAGATGACGCCGGGAAGCGAGATCCGCTACTACTTCGAGGGCATCGACGGCGTCGGGACCGTCACCACCGATCCCGACCGCGCGCCGGACGAGACGTACGAGATGTCGATCCTCCCGATCCTGGGGTCCGTCTCGGAGCCCGGCATCCTTCTCGTCGACAAGCACGGCCGTCTCACGCCGGGCGAGCAGCGCGACTTCCTCCACTCGTCGGAGTACTACTACCGCGAGATGCTCGAGATCCTCGGCTACGAGTACGACACGTACGACGTCGAGGTGCCGTCGGGGAGCCGGCTGTCCGACGGTCCGGACACGACGGGGATGAAGTACTACGACACGCAGATCTGGTTCACGAACGACTTCAACTCCCGCACGCTCAACCCGCCCGATCAGAGCAATCTGGTCCAGTGGCTGAACCAGGCCGAGCAGGGGAAGGTGCGGAACCTCCTCCTGACCGGGAACGACATCGGTTACGATCTGATCGAGACCGAGAACGAGACGCTCGCGTTCTACGAGACGTGGCTCGCGTCCGACTTCGTCGACAACGCGGTGGGAGCGGTCACGATCGACAGCATCCCGGGCATCGAGAACCACACGGGTGATTACGAATTCATGACGTATCTGGACGGCGAGGCCATCGTTCGCGGCGGCTGTCCGATCCTGAACAACTTCGACGTCGTGCGCCCGTTCGCCGGTATCGGCGGAACCGAGATCGTCGCCGACTACATCATGAACAACGAGACGCGACGGCCGGCGGGTGTGGCCTACACGCACGGGACGTACGGCTACAAGACCGTGAACCTCGGGTTCGGCATGGAGTTCATCATGGACGGCACGGTGGGCGATCCCGGCAACTACACGTCGGACGGGTACTACCACACCGGTCTCCAGGATCGCCTGAACCTGATGCAGAACGTCATGGACTACTTCGGCGAAGGTCATGAACGTCGCGGGCAGGGTCGTCAGAACGCTCCTCGACCAGGAGCTTCCGGCGGGCGCGTCCGGACACGTCCTGTGGGACGGCGCGAACGACGCGGGCGAGCGGTGCGCGAGCGGCGTCTACTTCTACCGCATCGCCGCGCCGGGCTTCGCCTCGACGAGAAAGATGCTCATGTTGAAGTAGGAGGAAGGAAACCCCGCGCAGTGCGCGCGGTGAGACAGCCGGACGCTCGAGGGAAGAGGGGACGAGTGCGCTCGTCCCCTCTCTCGTTGACGGCTGCTCGTCGACGGTTGTTCGTCGACGTTGCGTCGCGCCCCGACGGAATCAAGTTCGGATTCTCCGCCGCGAGACGCAACCTCAAGCGCTCAGGCGGTGTCATATTTGGTGGAGCGCGGGACCACCCGCGGAGAGCCTCAACATCTACGGGCGCGCTCCGCGATACCGATCACGCAAACGATGAGACGGATCACCCGTTCCAGAAAGGGAGGGGGATCGGCGTATGAATCGCAGACCTCTCGTAGTGTTGGTGGTCGCCGTCCTCGCGATCTCGGTGTGCGGAGCCTCGGGGAAAGGCCTCGACACCGACCTCGCGAAGGCGTGGCGGCCACAGGCAGACACGTCCTCCGACGAAGCAGAGTTCAGGGGGACACGATTGGAGACACTCTGGATCTTCAACGCGAACTTCGAGGACCTCGAAGGCCACAACGCCGGCTGGACCTCGTACGACAACAGCGGGACGCTCGGTGTCGAGAACTACTGGCACCACGACACGATCCACATGCTGAACCTTCCCCAGCTCGGTGACAGCACGTGGTGGTGCGGGACCGAGAACGCCTGCTGGCGCCAGCCGCGCGGGTACGGCAACAACTGGATGGCAACAACTGGATCCAGATCCTCGAGCGCAGCTTCCCGGAGGTCGCGGCCAACACCGACGCCGGCGACCCGCTCTACCTCGACTTCGACCAGCGGTTCGCTCTCGAGAACGACTACGACTACGGCTACGTCGAGATCTCGAACGACGGCGGCAACAACTGGACGGAGATCTACCTCGCGAACAACACGGGCTTCGCCGGCCTGCCGGGGGCGCCCAAGGACTGGACGAGCGACGAGGGCCACATCCAGATCAACCTCTCGTCCTACGCGGGAGAGGAGGTCGACCTCAGGTTCCGTGTCGAGACCGACGAGGCCTACTCGGCCGAGGACGAGCTCAACAACCCGCCCACGAACTCAGTCAAGGACGGCGCGTGGCAGATCGACAACATCACGTGGTCGGGCGGCACGCCCGCCGTCAACTTCTGGATCGACAACGCC
>JALGVU010000131.1 GCA_025774545.1 bacterium
TTCGCGCTCGATTCGACCGTCACGGTGATCGACTGCGACTTCGAGCGGAACGGACGGGAGATCCAGGACACCGGCGGGGGTGCGTACTTGTCCTCGTCGTCGGGTCTCTTCCGGAACTGCGATTTCCTCACGAACCACGGCCGGGCCGCAGGTGCCGTCTACTGCTCCCAGAGCTCGCCGTCCTTCGAGATCTGCTCGTTCGAATGGAACAGCTGCGACAACTCCGCGGGTGGTGCCGTGTGGTGCGACAACGCCTCGGCTCCCAGCTTCGATGAATGCAGCTTCCGCAACAACTACGGGTTGAGTGGCGGCGGGATCGCCTGCACGGACGGGTCGAATCCCACCGTCTCCGATTCCGAGTTCATCGAGAACGAATCAGACAGCGAGGGCGCCGGTCTCATGGCCCTGGACGCATCGCCTGTGGTCGAGAACTGCAGCTTCATCGACAACACCGCGTTGATGGGCCAGGGGGGCGGCGTCTACTGCTCGGGCGCGGCTTGCTCCGCGGAGTTCACGGACTGCACCTTCGTGGGCAACGGCGCCATGAGCTCCGGCGGAGGAGCGCACTGTCGCTCAGGTGCGGCTCCGACGTTCTCTTCGTGCGAGTTCCGTGAGAACGGTAGCTCGGTGGGAGGAGGCGCGCTGTGCGATGGATCGGCGGCCTCGTTCGTCGGCTGCCTGTTCGCCCAGAACACCGGGCCGATCGGTCCCGGCGTCGCCGTGAGCTCCACGCCGGCCCCGTCGTTCACCGCGACTACGTTCTCGAACCACGAGGGTGACTCGGACGTCGGAACCGTCAACTGCTCCAACGCGTCTCCCGTCTTCGAGAACTGCATCCTCGCCTACACGACAGGGGGCCCGGCGATATACTGCGAGGGGAGTGGCAGCCCGACCCTCACCTGCTGCGACGTCTACGGGAACACGGGAGGGAACTACGTCGGCTGCATCGCCAGCCAGCAGGGGATCAGCGGCAACATGTCCGAGGACCCGCTCTTCTGCGGGAGCGCAAACCCCTCCGAGCCCTACTCGCTCCGTGGCGACTCCCCGTGCGCGGCTCCGAACAACCCCGGGTGCGGACAGATCGGCGCCTACGGCGCGGGCTGCTCGAGCGGTTGGACAGCGCCTCCCAAGATGTTCCTCGAGTTCGCGGATGGGAGCAACTACGCGACGCCACTCGGTTATACGCTCTTCGATGTCTACGTCGGAGTGGAGGGGTTCCCCCCGGGTGAGGGGATGACGGGAGTCCAGTTCCGGCTCGACAGGAGCTTCTCGGCCATTCTCCTCTCGACGACCTGCCTCCTCCCGGCGTGCCTAACGATGGGTGACCCCGAGGGCGATGGGCTCACCGCCGTGAGTACGGGGTGCGTCACGCCCGATGCGGACGGCGTGGTCACGGTGGCGGTTCTCACCTACATGTACACGGGGGCTCCGGGGACTCCGGGCACGCTTGAACTCGAGGGTCACTTGATCGACGGGAGAGTCCTCGCCGATTGTGACTACGTCGAGCACGAGTGGTGTGTGCGGAGCGCTCCCTCCGGTCACTGCGGGGTGTGGGGCCCGCCGCCGCCCGGAGATTGCACTGGGCCTCCCGACATCGAGGTCGATCCCTCCTCGATCGAGTTCACGATCGAAGGGGATCCGACGGACTGCCAGGGCCTCACCATCTCGAATCCCGGTGGCGAGGAGCTGGTCTGGCTCATCGGGGATGAGGGGGCGCGGCTCGAGTTCCCCGATGGCCGCATCGCACCGGTCCATCTGGAAGCAACGGGAAACGAGGCTCCTCCTGGCGACCCCGGAGCCGGTGCTCATCACGAGGGCACGAAGGACGAACCGGATCCCGGCCGCGGCGCGCCGATGCTGCGCGACTCCGGCGGGCCGGACGCCTTCGGGTACACCTGGATCGACAGCGCCGAGCCCGGAGGCCCCGCGTTCGACTGGCAGGACATCCAGGAGCCCGGGACGCCGCTCACGCTCGGCGATGACGGCTACTTCGAGGCGGCTCTCCCGTTTGCGTTCCCCTTCTACGGTGTGCTGAAGTACTCGATGAAGATCTGCTCGAATGGTTATCTCACGTTCGGGCCGGACGGGAGCAACTACTCGAACGATGCGATCCCGGACACCCTGGATCCCAACGACTTCATCGCGCCGTTCTGGGACGATCTCGATCCGACGACCGGCGGGACGATCCACTACTACCACGACGCCGGGGCGAACTCGTTCATCATCCAGTACACGGAGATCCCTCACTACTACTACGGCGCGACGGGCGTCTACACGTTCCAGGTGATCATCACGCCCGACGGGAAGATCCTGTACCAGTACCTCGACATGGTCGGCGATCTGGACAGTGCGACGATCGGGATCGAGAGCGCCGGGGCGAGCGATGGGCTCCAGGTCGTCTACAACGCCGAGTACGTTTACGATGATCTCGCGGTGAAGATCACGCCGCCGTGCTGGTGGCTCAGCGCGGATCCGGACACGGGCGTGGTCGCGCCCGGCGGAGACGTGAGTGTTGAAGTCTGCGTGGACTCCGAGTTGTTGTCGCCCGGTGAATACGAGTGCAGTCTCGTGATCGAGAGCAACGATCCCGACGAGCCGGTGGTCGTCGTCCCGGTGACGCTGACCGTGATCTGGGCGAGCATCGATGACGAGGAGACGACCACGCGGCTCACGCTCCGTGGGAACTACCCGAACCCGTTCAACCCCGTCACAGCGATCGCCTACGATCTCCCGAGCCCGGCGAGCGTGACGCTCTCGGTCTACGACATCAACGGCCGTCGCATTCGGACACTGATGGATCGTGCATCGCTCGAAGCGGGGAGACACGAGGTGCCCTGGGACGGTCGCGATGACGAAGGGAGAGACGTTGCCTCGGGCGTCTACTTCTACCGGCTCGAGGCTGAGGGGGAGACCGTCACGAGGAAGATGATCCTAGTCAAGTAGCGTCAAACATGCGACCTGCGCATGCCGAGCTCCGCGGCACGATGCCGCGGAGCCGGCACGCCTGGCGCGCCAGAAGGGAGAGACCCGTGCCCAGATTCACCGTCATCCTCACCATCGTGTGCGTGCTTCTGAGTGGCGTCCCCGTCGCCGCGACCGTCATCCTGGTCCCCGGCCATCAGCCGACGATCCAGGCCGGGGTCAACGCCGCCTCCGACGGCGACACGGTGATCGTGGCCTGCGACACGTACTACGAGCACGACATCACGATCTACGACAGCATTTACCTCCGAAGCGAAACGGGTCAGCCCGACTGCGTCACGATCGACGCGCAGGGTCTCGGGCGCGTCTTCTTCTGCGGCATCATGTCGGGCACGATCGAGGGATTCACGATCACCGGCGGGTACACCGCAGGCAACGGTGGCGGGATCGAGTGCGCGGAAGCGTACCCGATTCTCCGAAACCTCGTCATCAAGGACAACGAGGCTGGCAACCGAGGCGGCGGTCTCTACTGCTTCGATTGCGGACCCACCGTCGAGCACTGCCTCTTCACCGGAAACACGGCGGCCAAGGGCGGCGGCCTGAGCTGCGACGATTGGTCGTCGCCGACGCTCACGAACGTGACGTTCTACGGGAACGGCGCTCCCGAGGGCGGGGCGATCCACTGCTACTGGACCGGTCAGGCGGCGCGGCCGTCTACTGCGAGGAGATGTCGAGCTGCACCCTCACCTGCTGCGACGTCTACGGGAATGCAGGAGGGAACTACGTCGACTGTATCGCGGCCCAGCAGGGGATCAGCGGCAACATATCCGAGGACCCGCTCTTCTGCGGGAGCGCAAACCCCGCCGAGCCCTACTCGCTGCGCGACGATTCCCCGTGCGCGGCTCCGAACAACCCCGGGTGCGGACAGATCGGCGCCTACGGCGTGGGTTGCGCGGGCGGCTGGACAGAACCTCCCCGGATGTTCCTCGAGTTCGCGGATGGCAGCAACTACGCAGAACCACCGGCGCCCGGCATGCTCCTCGATGTCTACCTCGGAGTGGAGGGGTTCCCCGCGGGGGAAGGGCTGCTCGGGGTCACGCTCAGGCTGGATGGGAGCTTCCAGGGCATTCTCCTGTCGACGACCTGCCTTCTCCCGGGATGCCTCTACTTCGGCGACCCCGAGGGCGACGGGATCGCCCTCGTGAGTCCGGAGTGCGTCGTGCCAGATCCGGACGGCGTCGTCATGGTGGCGATGTTCACCTACCTGTGCATGGACCCTCCGGGGACTCCGGGCACCCTCGAGCTCAACGGCCATCTAGTCGACGGGAGAGCCCTGATCGACTGCAGCCAAACAGACCGAGAGTGGTGCGTGCGGAGCGATCCCTCGGGGCACTGTGGAGTGTGGGCGCCGCCGCCACCGGGAGACTGCACCGCGCCTCCGGACATCGAGGTCGATCCCTCCTCGATCGAGTTCACGATCGAAGGGGAGCCGACGGACTGCCAGGGGCTTACCATCTCCAACGTTGGCGGGCTGGCGTTGTCGTGGCTCGTCGGGGATGAGAGCGCGCGGCTCGAGTTCCCCGATGGCCGTGTGGCACCGGTCCGCCTGGAGGCGACGGTGGGCGAGGCCCCTCTCGGCGATCTTGGGGCCGATGCTCATCACGAGGACACGAAGGACGAGCCGGATCCCGGCCGCGGCGCGCCGATGCTCCGCGGCTCCGGCGGACCCGACGCCTACGGGTACACCTGGATCGACAGCGACGACCCGGGAGGCCCGGCGTTCGATTGGCAGGACATCCAGGCCGTCGGGACGCCGCTCACCCTCGGCGACGATGACTACGTCGACGTGGCGCTTCCGTTCGCGTTCATCTTCTACGGAGTGCCGAAGTACTCCCTGAAGATCTGCTCGAACGGCTATCTCACGTTCGGGTCGGACGGGATGGACTACACGAACGACCCGATCCCGGATGTCATTGATCCCAACGACTTCATCGCGCCGTTCTGGGACGATCTCAATCCGGTCGACGGCGGGACGGTCCACTACTACCACGACGCCATGGACGACGCGTTCATCGTCCAGTACACGGGCGTACCTCACTACTCCGGCGCCGGGACGACAGGGCTCTACACGTTTCAGGTGATCATCAGGCCCGACGGCGGGATCCTGTACCAGTATCTCGAGATGATCGGCACTCTGGACAGCGCGACGATCGGGATCGAGAACGCCCCCGAGACGGATGGACTCCAAGTCGTCTACAACGCCGCGTACGTTCACGATGATCTCGCTGTGAAGATCACGCCGCCGTGCTGGTGGCTCGCGGCGACGCCGGACACGGGTGTGGTCGCGCCGGGTGGCGAGGCGACCATTGCCGTCTGCGTGGATTCGGAGTGGCTGTCGCCAGGCGTATACGAGTGCAATCTCGTGATCGCGAGCAACGATCCCGACGAACCCGTGGTGGTCGTTCCGGTGACGCTGACGGTGATCTGGACGGGGATCGAGGACGATGAGGTAGCCGGGCGGCTCACACTGCGCGGGAACTACCCGAACCCGTTCAACCCCGCGACGACGATCGCCTACGACCTCCCGAGCGCGACCACCGTAACGCTCTCGGTCTACGACATCACCGGCCGTCACATCCGGACGCTGCTCGACGGGGCGTCGCTCGAGGCGGGCAGACACGAGGTTCCCTGGGACGGTCGGGACGCCGCGGGGAGAGACGTCGCCTCGGGCGTCTACTTCTACCGTCTGGAGGCTGCGGGGGAGTCGATCACCAGGAAGATGATCCTCGTCAAATAGACGTCCGGTGGCATCACGAAACAGGGCCCCGCGAGCGTTCGCGGGGCCCTGTCTCTGCGGGGGCTTCGGCAACCAGCCGTCCACCGGAGGGTCGTCGCCCGGCGAGCCCGAGGCGCGGGCTAGCTCCAGATCGTCTTGTCCTCCGAGCGTTTCTTCGACGCGGGGATCTTGACCTTCCACGTGATCGCACCGCGCGTCTCGAAGGCCGGGCACTTCTTCCGCGCGACGCACCGTTCGCATTCGGGCTTTCGCGCGTAGCACGTGACGCGCCCGTGCCAGTTCAGCAGGAGCGCGAATTCGGTCCAGCGCTTCCTCGGCACGATCTCCATGAGATCAAACTCGATCTTCGTCGGATCCATCTCGGCCGTGAGCCCGAGACGCCTGCTGATCCGACTGAAGTGCGTGTCGACGATGATGCCGTCACCCCCGAACGCGTGCGCGATCAGGATGTTCGCCGACTTCCTGCCGATGCCGCGGAGCGTCAGGAGCTCGTCCATCGTCTTCGGGACGCCCCCGCCGTGGAACTTCGCGATGTCCTCGGTCGCCTCGTGGATGCTCCGCGCCTTGCTTCGGAAGAACCCGGTCGAGTAGATCAGCTTCTCGAGCTTAGGCAGCGGGATGTGCGACCACTGCGCGGCGGTCCTGTACTTCTTGAAGAGAGGGGCCGTGACCTCGTTCACGCGCTCGTCGGTGCACTGCGCCGAGAGGATCGTCGCGATCATGAGCTCGAGGGCGCTCGTGTAGTTCAGGGGGACGTGGGCGTCGGGGTAGGCCTTCCTCAGCGCCCGCAGGACACGCAGGGCGCGCTTCCTGAGCTCACCCAGCTCCTCGCCGAGCGGGCCCGTGAACGCCTTCGTCTTCGTGGCTGCCGCGCGCTTCGTCATCATGGGAACATCGCTTCCAGGAGATGGGTTGTCCGCGGGGCTCAGACAAGTCCGCTTCGCGGCCAAACTCGCCCGCCGGGCAACCCATCCCCTGGTTTCCCGATCCGGGCGACCCCGCGCGCGGCCGCTGCGTAGCGCATCAGCATGCACCCCGCCGCGAGTTCAGGCGCGAAGCGCCGTGTGTCTGAGCGCCGGGGTGCATGCTGACGCGCGACAGACGTAGGCTCAGCGCCCGGCGGCGCGGCCGAGCTCGAAGGCCTTGAGGTTGATCTCGATCGTCTTCTTCGGCACGCGGGCCTCGATGGCCTTCTTCCATTCGTCCTCGCTGAAATCGAGGTAGTTCGAGAACGCGCCGAGCATCACGGTGTTCACCGCCCTCGCGTTCCCCGCCTCCTTGGCGAGCGCGAAGGCGTCCAGGAAGTGCGCGTCGGGCCGGCGCTCGCGGATCCCGTCGTCCATGCCCTTCGGGTACTCCTCGAGGCCGCTCGGCACGATCTCCTGGGTGTTCACGATCACCGTGCCGTTCGGTGCCAGGTAGTGGATCCAGCGGAGGGCCTCCATCTTCTCGAACGAAACGAGGAGATCGGCCTCGCGCTCGGCGATGACGGGGGAGTAGACCTTCTCGCCGAAGCGCACGTGGCTCACCACCGACCCACCCCGCTGCGCCATCCCGTGCACCTCGCTCTTCTTGACGTCCATCCCGCGCGCGAGCGCGACCTCAGACAGGATCTCGCTCGCGAGGAGAATCCCCTGTCCGCCGACCCCGGAGATGAACACGTTCGTCGTACCGTTCGCCATGTCGTCGTCCTTTCAGGAACCGGCCGCGTGTGCCGTGGCCGCCCGGGCCACGCCGCGCCTCCTTAAGCCTCGACCTTCTCGGGCACCGAGATGCACTTGACCGGGCACACCTGCGCGCACATCGAGCAGAGCTCGCCCACGCAGAAGAGCGGGTTGATCGTCGACTTACCATCTTCGTCCTTACTGATGGACGGGCAGCCGAGCTTGAGGCAGAGGCCGCATTCCGTGCACTCCTCGCTGTCGACCTCGAGCGCGGGTCCCCACGTGCTGCGGTCGAGGAGCGCGCACGGCCCCTCCATCACGAGGAGCGACGCCTCGGGGCTGTCGGTGGCGTCCTTGATCGCCGCCCTCACGGCCGCGAGATCGTACGCGTCGACGCGCCGGGCGTCCTTGATCCCGAGGCTCTTCGCGAGCGCGATGTAGTCGAGCTTGGTCGTCGGCTCGCCCATGAGCGTGACGCCCGTGCCGGGATGCTGCTGGTGGCCGGTCATCGCCGTGATCGAGTTGTCGACGATGATGACGGTCGTGGCGCCCTTGTTGTAGGCGACGTCGGCGAGACCGGTGATCCCGGAGTGCACGAAGGTCGAGTCGCCGATGACCGCGACCATCTTCTTCGCGGAGTCTTTCCCGATCGCCTTCTCGAATCCGAGTGAGTTGCCGATCGATGCGCCCATGCAGATGCAGGTGTCGATCCCCTCGAGCGGAGGCATGACGCCGAGCGTGTAGCAGCCGATGTCTGAGGTCGAACCGATCTTCATCCGATTCAGCGTGAAGAACGTGCTCCGGTGCGGACAGCCGGGACAGAGGACCGGCGGCCGCGGCGGAACCTGCGCCTTCGCAGCCTTCCCGTCGTCCCCCGAGACACAGTCGCGCACGATCCCCTGGTTCAGTTCGCCGCAGAGCGGGATCTTCTCCTTGCCGACGATGTTCGTGACTCCCGCGATGCGGAGTTGCTCCTCGATGAACGGCTCGTTCTCCTCGACGATGGTGACGGTCTCGAATCGCTCACAGAACGCGCGCGCGGTGTCGATGGGGAAGGGGAACGAGAGCCCGAGCTTGAGGAAGGTCGCGTCGGGAAACGCGTCGCGCGCGTACTCGTACGCGATGCCGCTCGAGATGACGCCGACCTTGGGGTCGCCCTCCTCGACGCGGTTCAGGGGCGACGTCTCAGCGAACGCGCGAATCTCTTGAAGCCGCTTCTCGACCTTGACGTGAAGCCTCCGCGCGTGCGCGGGGATCACGACGCGCCTAGATGTGTCCTTCTCGTACTCCTTCCGCGCGACCTCCTTCCGCTCGCCGAGCTCGACCGGGCTCTTCGCGTGGGAGATCCGGGTCGTGAGCCGGAAGAGGACGGGCGTTCCGAAGCGCTCGGAGATCTCGAAGGCGGCGCCTAAGTAGTCCTTCACTTCCTGGGAGTCCGAGGGTTCCACGAGCGGGATCTTCGCGAACTTCGCGTAGTAGCGGTTGTCCTGCTCGTTCTGCGAGGAGTGCATGCCGGGATCGTCGGCCGTCACGATCACGAAGCCGCCGTCACCTCCAACCGAGGTTGAGGTCATGAGCGGATCGGCCGCCACGTTCAGGCCGACGTGCTTCATCGCCGTGAGCGTCCTGACTCCGCCGAACGAGGCACCCATCGCCACCTCGAACGCCACCTTCTCGTTCGGCGACCACTGGCAGTAGACGTCGTCCTTGAACCTGACGACGCTCTCGAGGATCTCCGTGCTCGGAGTCCCCGGGTAGGCCGTCGCGACCTTGACGCCGTGCTCGTAGCACCCCCGCGCCACGGCCTCGTTGCCGGACAGAAGAACCTTCATCTGGCCTCCTTGATGTTCGCTGTCCCGGTGGCCGGGCCCGAGGAGGGCCGGCCGGGGACGGCCTGGCAGGCTTCTGGTCTCTCGCGATCAGGGATTGGCCCGCCGCCGCGTACAGGCGGCGGAGCACGCTATTCTAGCGACTTCCGGAGGGGGTTTCAAGGACTCAGACGGAGCCAGGACCGGGCGCTCGTGGGCCCGGCCCCGGTGTAGGATCGTCGCGCGGACTGCGCGGGCCGTCGAACTCGTGCGGCGCGAGACACCGCTGACGTCTCGTCACTTCGTGAGCACCATCTTCTTCGTGAGGGTCTCACCGTCGACCTCGAGGCGGTACAGGAACACGCCCGAGGCGAGTTGCCGTCCCTCGTCGTTCCGGCCGTCCCAGAGCTCAGCGTGTGAGCCCGCGGCGACCGTCGCGCCGTTGATGAGCGTGCGGACACGCCGCCCGGCGACGTCGTAGATCTCGAGCCTCACGTGCGCAGGCGCAGGCAGCTCGTAGGCGATCGCCGTCTTCGGGTTGAACGGGTTCGGGTAGTTCCCGCGGAGCGCGAGGCGCGCTGGCTCGGAACCCTCCACGCCCGTCGGCTCGATGTAGACCGTGATCGGGATCACGATCTCCGGGTTGTAGAAGTCGTTGCTCGTGAGGACCAGGCTCCACTCGTGCGTCCCGGCATCGAGCCCGTGGACATCGACGCAGACCTCGATCTCCTGGATCTCGCCCGGTCCCAGGGAACCGCTCGTCGGGTAGAACGTCAGGCGTTCGAGCTCGATCTCGGTCGAGATCAAGACCGCGAGCTCGTCGTGAACGTACGGCTCGTGGTACGCGATCTCGAGGCCCGTCGAGGCGTCGGCGTTCTCGATGCCGACCGTCGCGCTCTCGACCGCTCCCTCCATCGTCTGGTACTGGTAGAGGATCGTGCCGTCGTCCTTGAGGATCACCTGGAACGTATAGAGGCCGTTGTGCCCGCCCTCCGGGTAGCGCGGAATGTCGTCGTACTGGATGATCGTTTGGCCTTCGACGGCGTCGTAGTAGGCGTAGATCATGCCGCCCGCGGAGGGGTCGAGGTTGTCCCAGAAAGGAGCGATGACGTCGTTGGGGTCGTTCGGATCGGGGATGGGATCGTTCGATGGGTCGAACGGCATGAACCCGAAGGTCAGGTATCCGTTCGAGGAGATCGAGACCCAGTCGCGGTCGATTCCGTAGAATGGGAACGGGGACAGCAAGTCCAGGACGAAAGCGTCGTCGTCGAGGAGGAAGAGCGGCATCCCGATAAGTGCGATCTCGACCCACTCGTAGGTGGGACCGTCCGGTTCGTCGCTGTCGATCCAGCGGTATCCGTACGCGTCGGGACCGCCCGAGCCACGGGTCCCCGGCGCGGCGTCGGTCGCCTGAGCCACGGCATCGCCGATGGGACGCGGGGGCGCGTACTCCGTGAGGTCCCAGTCGAGGATGGCCTCGCCTTCGTTCTGGAAGATGAGCTGCTGGCAGTAGATGTCGTCGTAGCCGCAGTAGTACTCCAGGAAGGCGTGGAAGAGATCGACGCTCGGGAAGCCACATCCCACGGGTCGGGCTCCGACCTGGCCGCACTCCGTGTTGATGTGGCTCGCGCATGGGGAGAAGAAGTGGAGCGAGTAGGG
>JALGVU010000019.1 GCA_025774545.1 bacterium
CCGAGGCTCTCGACCTCGGCCTGAAGCACGCGCGCACCCGCGCGGTCGAGCTGCCTCGGCAGAAGCCACGGGAGCGCCTCGAGCACCTCGACCTCGAGGCCGGCGGTCGTCAGGCCCTTCGCCGTCTCGAGACCGAGCAGCCCGCCCCCGATCACGACCGCGCGCGCACAACCTCTCGCCGAGTCGCGGATGGCGAGCGCGTCGCCCGCCGTCCTGAGCGCGAAGACGCCCGGCCGATCGGCCCCCTCGACCGGAGGGATGAACGGATCGGACCCGCTCGCGATGAGGAGGTGATCGCAGCCTCTGCGTCGCCCGTCCTCGAGCACGATCTCACTTCGCTCAGGGTCGATCGAAGCCACGGTGGCGCCGAGGTGAACCTCGATGCCGCGGGACTCGTACCAGGCAGGCCCGTACGCGACGATGTCATCGATCTCGAGTTCCCCGGCCACGACCTCCGGGAGCCTCGGCCGGTAGTAGTAGTGGTAGGACTCCCTGCCGTAGATCTCGATCCGGCAGTCGGGGTCGCGCTCGCGGATCGCCCGCGCCGCCGTCACGCCCGTCACACCGTTCCCGATGATGATCACGTT
This sequence comes from bacterium, assembly GCA_025774545.1. Lineage (GTDB taxonomy): Bacteria > Joyebacterota > Joyebacteria > Joyebacterales > Joyebacteraceae > JALGVU01. Next base: position 588 of record JALGVU010000019.1, read on the forward strand.
CATGGTTCGATACCATCGCGGGGTTGTCCCACCGCCTCGGAGGACAACCCCGCGTTCCCTGTTCGTCCCACCCGGCGGGATCGAAACTCCTCAGACTGATCCCTTCGGGATCTAGACCTCTTCGAACTGGTCCTTCGTGGCTCCGCAGATGGGGCAGACCCACTCCTCCGGCAGATCCTCGAACGCCGTGTTCGGTTCGACGCCGTGGTCGGGATCACCGGCCGCGGGGTCGTAGAGATATCCGCACACCATGCATCTGTACTGCCTCACTCTCTGCCTCCGATTGGCTACTTGATCTTCTTCGCGGCCGCAGCCCGCGCCTTCCTCAGATTCGCCAGGCGCTTGGAGATCTCGACCACGTGGCCCTTCTCCTCGTCGATCAGCCGCTTGAGCGCTTCCCGCGGCCGCTTCCTCTTGTTCGCGTGATAGGCCTCGGTGTAATAGAGGACCGCGTCCTTCTCCACCTGGAGCGCGAGCTCCAGAGCCCTCTCGGAGTTGAACTTCGCCCGCGCCACCTTCTGCATCTGCGAGATGCTCGCGAAGATCCCGCCGTCGACGAGCGAGCAGACGTACTTCGACAGCTCCGCGTCGTGCGCGGCAGGTCGCGATCCCATTCCGCCGGCCGTCTTGAGATCGAGCGACTCGAAGAAGGCGAGGTGCTGCTCTTCGTCACGGGCGAGCCTACGGAAGACCCTCTTGGTCGCCTGATCGTCCGCCTTCTCCGCCATCTTCGTGTAGAACTCCAGGCCGGCCTCTTCGATGCAGATGCCGACCCGATAGACCTCGTCCTCGTTCAGGTACTGGATCATGAACCGCCTCCCGTAGCGTACGGACCTCGTCCTCGACTAGTTGTCCGTCAGAACGTGCTCGTCGTATTCCCTCTCGAGCGAGAGCTTGTGTTTCGCTTCCTCCTGGGCGAGGAACTCGAAGAGCTTCCGAAGCTCCGGTTCCTCCGTGTGTGATGCGAGAGTCGTGTACAGGTTGTGCGCCTTCTCCTCCCTCTTCATGGCCACCGCGAGCAGGTCCTGGTAGTCCATGGACGGCGTGACCTCGACCGTGTCGGTGTAGTCGGCGATCCTGAGATCGGGCACCTTCGCGATGTGGGCCCGCTCGACCTTCGCCCGATCGATGTTCGTGAGCTTGATCCTGTGCCCCTCCTCCTGCTTCGCCATGGCGAGGAGCATCTCCCTCACGTTCGATCGTTTGACCATCTCGGCGGCCATGGTGTAGCCATCGACGGCCTCCCGCTCCTTCTGAATGGCGAAGTCGAGGATCTCATCGAAACTGCGCTTCTCCATGCGAATCTCCCGTACCCTCGTGCGATTCCACACCCGGTCGGTCCGTTCAGGATAGCCAAGCGCTGACCGAAGATCAACAGCAAAGGGCCGTCTCCTGGCGCTGCGCGCCATGCCCGGCGCACCACCGAGAGAAGCGGAGGGCGCGACGCCCTCCGCTTCGTGTTCCGTTCCGTCCGCGGGTTCACCCGCGCTGTCCGTCGAAGATAGGACTCCGGGGGCACGGTCAAGGGTAGGAGCTGGGCTGCGGCTGACGCTAGCTTGGCACCTTTAGTCTAGCCCGTCTTCTCTCGACGTACCCCCAGAGATAGCTGAGTCTATTGCTCCGCGGCCGATGGCGATCACCATCGGCCGTGTGTGTCTTCCGGTTCGGATTCGTACGCGACGGCGATCGCTGCGTCGCCGAGCGGACACGACGATCGACGGCGACGCCACGGCGGCGCGGAGGCTGGCACTGTTGGATGGAGATGATCCGAAGGTCGGCATGCCGCCCGGATGATCGCCTCTGAATGAAGCATCTGCGGTGTCGCGCTCATTGCTGCGTGCCCGTCACAGATCCCGTGTCTGGGGGGGCTTCATTGGGGTCCGGACGCTTCCTTCCTTGGAGAGTGAGGACAACTATGTGTACCACACCGCGCCGGGCGGGTCAAGACCTTTCCGGCGCTCCCGTCTGATCCTCGAGACCCGCTCGCGGACGGCACCCGTCGCCATTGATGACCCAAACTCACAGCCCGGCCGCGCCCGTTTGCGCGCCGTTCTCGTCCCATTCCTCCTCTTGGCCGAGCCCTCCTCGTCCTGACGCTGCGGCCTTGACGACTCCGTTCCCTTCATGTATATAGATGCGCGGGCAGCCCCCGTGGTTCGCATCGTGGAGTTCCTCAAGAGCGCTTGGAGACCGGGTCATGGAATCCCGACAGGCGACCCCCGTGATCGACATCCGGGGTGTGACGAAGAGGTTCGGTGAAACCGTCGCCGTCGACGACGTGTCGTTCCAGGTGCACCGCGGCGAGGTGCTCGGTTTCCTCGGACCGAACGCGGCCGGGAAGACGACGACGATGCGAATCTTGACCTGCTACCTCGCACCCGACGAGGGAACCGCCGCGGTCGCCGGGTTCGACATCTTCGAGAACCCCGTCGAGGTGCGCAGGCGCATCGGGTATCTGCCCGAGAGCGCTCCGCTCTACCTCGACATGGGCGTGCTCGATCACCTGCGCTTCGTCGCCGAGGTGCGCGGCATTTCACAGAACGACATCGAGTCTCGCGTCGACGACATGATCGACGTGTGCGGGCTTCAAGCGGTGCTCTCGAAGGACGTCGGTGAGCTGTCGAAGGGGTTCCGCCAGCGCGTCGGCCTCGCGATCACGATGATCCACGACCCCGACATCCTGATTCTCGACGAGCCGACGACCGGGCTCGACCCGTCGCAGATCATCGAGATCCGGGAGCTCATCCGAACGATCGGATCCGAGAAGACCGTGATCCTCTCGACGCACATCCTCCCCGAGGTCGAGGCCACGTCGACGCGCGTCCTCATCATCAACGAGGGCAGGCTCGTTGCGAGCGGCACGCCGGGGGAGCTCGCGAGCATGGCGATGGGCGACGACCGCGTCGTCGTGACGCTACGGGGACCGGCCGCCGACCTCGAGGCCGCGCTCCTCGCCCTCCCCCACGCGACCGGCGTGGAGGTGACGGGCGCAGAGCCGGACGGCTTCGTGCGATTCGGTCTCCTGAGCGACGACGCCACCGGCCTCGCCGACGCCGTGTTCGATCTGGCCCGCGACCGCGGCCTCCGGCTGCGCGAGCTGAGGCGTGAGACGGCGAGCCTCGAGGACATCTTCCTGAAACTCACGAGGATGGACGACAGCGACGAGGTGACGGAGTGAGCGCGACGGCATCGATCTTCAGGAAGGAGTTCAAGAGCTACTTCAGCTCGCCCTCTGGGTTCGTCTTCCTGACGGCCTTCCTGGTGCTCTCGGCGTGGCTCTTCTTCCGCGTCTTCTTCCTGATCGGCCAGGCATCGCTCCGTCCGTTCTTCTCGATCATGCCGTGGCTCTACCTCTTCTTCGTGCCCGCCGCGGCGATGCGGATGTGGGCCGAGGAAAGGAAGCTCGGAACCGACGAGATGCTCCTCACGCTTCCCGTCCGCGAGGCCGAGGCCGTCGCGGGGAAGTTCCTGGCGGCGCTCTCGTTCCTCGCGCTCGCCATCGCGCTGACGCTCCCTCTGCCGATCGCGGTGTCCGCTCTGGGCGATCCCGATCCGGGCCCCATCGTCGGAGGCTACGTCGGCCTTCTCCTGATGGGGGCGGCCTACCTGGCCATTGCGCTCTTCGCGTCCTCGCTCACCGAGAACCAGATCGTGGCGTTCATCGTGGGCATCACGATCTCGTTCGCGCTCTTCATCATCGGAGAGGACATCGTTCTGATCGCGGCCCCGAAGTGGGCGGCGCCGGTGCTCCGCTATCTCGGGCTCGGTCAGCACTTCGCGAGCATCGCGCGTGGCGTCATCGACTCCCGGGACATCGTCTACTACTTCTCCGTCATCGGTTTCTTCCTCTACCTGAACGTCAGGGTCATCGAGAGCAGGAAGTGGAGGTAGGCTGACGTGAGGACGACCCGATCGCAGGAGATGAGGGCGCGCGCGGCGACGAGGATCGTCATCGTCGCCGCCATCCTCGTCGTCGTATCGCTGCTGTCGGTCAACTACTTCCTCCGCGCGGACCTCACCGCCAGGAAGGAGTACACGATCTCCGATTCGTCGCGGAGGCTCCTCGCGGAGCTGCCCGACGTCGTGAACATCACGGTCTACATGAGCGAGAACCTCCCCCAACACATGACGGGATTCAGGACGCGCGTCGAGGACATCCTCGACGAGTACCGCGCGTACGGAGGAGACCGCCTGCGCGCCAGCTTCATCGACCCCGGATCGGACCCGGAGCGGGAGCGCGAGGCGCAGCTCCTCGGAATCGCGCCGGTGCAGCTCCAGGCGCTCGAGCGTGACCGGGCCGAGGTCGTGAACGCGTACCTCGGCATGGCGGTGCGGTACGAGGACAGGCAGGAGGTCGTCCCGCTCCTGCTCGACGCGGAGCGACTCGAGTACGAGCTCACGTCGTCGATCGTGAAGGTCATGACGACGAGCCTCCCGGTGGTCGGTTTCCTGACCGGGCACGGTGAGCGCGGGATCGACAGCAACTACCGATCCGTCGCGCAGGGGCTCAGGCAGAACTACGACGTGAGAGAGGTGAACCTCACCGAGGATCCGGCGGCGCTCGATGGCGTCACGACGCTCGTCGTCGCCGGGTCGCCTCACATCCTCGACACCGAGCTCTACGAGATCGACCAGTTCATCATGCGGGGCGGGAGGGCCGTCTTCCTCCTCGACGGCGTCGACGTCCCGCCCGGCAACATGACCGCGAGCCCGTCCGGCGGTACGCTCTTCGACTACGTCTCGAGGTACGGCGCGACGGTGAACGCCGACCTCGTCGTCGACAGGATCAACACGAGCGCGGCGTTCCAGAGCGGCTTCATGACGCTCTCGATGCCCTACCCCTACTGGCCGAAGGCGGTCGCCCCCGGCCTCTCGCGGGAGAACCCCGTGGTCTCCGATCTCGATGCGGTCACCTTCCCCTGGACCTCCTCGATCACGCTCGCGGAGGAGCTTCCCGAGGGAGTCACGGCGGCGGAGCTCGCACGGTCGTCGGGATACTCGTGGATCGTCCCGCCCGACTCCAACCTGAATCCCCGGCAGCGGTTCGTGCCGAGCGGCCCGGACGTCCAGGCGATCGGTGAGGGCCGGGGCGAGGGGCATCTCCTCGCGGTCGCCCTCACGGGCGAGCTCACGAGCGCGTTCGCGGGGAAGCCGCTCATCCTCGAGGAGGGAGGCACGCCGCAGCTGACGGAGCCCGAGGGGAAGCTCTCGAGGAGCGTGCCCACACAGATCATCGTGATCGGGAACGCGCGGATGTTCGAGGACGCGTTCATGCAGCAGCTCCCGAGCAACTTCATCGTCTTCCTGAACGCGGTCGACTGGCTCACGCTGGGCGACGTGTTGATCGGAATCCGCTCGCGGGCCGTCGTCGACCGTCCGATCGCGGAGGTCACCGACGCCCGGAAGGCGACCGTCAAGTCGCTCGCGACGTTCGCGGTTCCGGCGGGGCTCATCGCGTTCGGGCTCGTGCGGGCGGCCACGAAGAAGAAGCGGCGCGCGCGCGCCCTCCGTCTCGCGCGCTAGAACGAATCCCCACTTCACAGGAGCCATGAAGCCATGTTCCGGCGCGACGTAGCGATCCTCCTCGGCGTCCTCCTGGTGCTTCTCCTCCTCTTTCTCGTCCTCGTGCGTCCCTACGGATCGGGCGACCGCGAGGACGTTGCGCCGGGCGACCTGCTCGCGCCCGACCTCGCACCCGAGGACGCCCACCGCGTGGCGATCGCAGGACCCGCCGGGTCGGTCGCGCTCGTTCGCGGGGGCAGCGGCTGGACCATCGAGGGCGACCAAGTCCGCCACGCGAACCCCGAGAGGGTGGCCGAGGCGCTCCGGCTCCTCGGCCGGACCACGAGGACCGAGCTCGTGTCGGTCGTGCCTGGCAAACACGCGGTCTTCGAGGTGGACGAAGCGGGCACGAGGGTGACCGTGACGGGCGGAGGCGCCACGCTCGCCGACGTCGTGATCGGCAAGCGCGGCCCCGACTTCCTCTCGGCGTACGTCCGTGCCGCCGACGAGGACGAGGTCTACCTTTCGCCCGGCGGGCTCGCCTCGGCGCTGCCGGTCCGGGCCGACCAGTGGCGAGACCGCGGCCTGATCTCGTTCGAGCCGGGGACCGCGACGAGGTTCACGATCGCGGGCGAGGAGGGCCGCGTCGTCCTCGCGAGCGGAGGCGAGGGCGTCTGGATGATGGAGGAACCGAGGGCGGGGGCGGCCAACGCCAAGGCGGTCGAGCGCGCTCTCTTCTCGCTCGCGCGACTCACGGCGTCGGGCTTCGCCGACGATCTGACGCCGGCCGAGTGCGGCCTCGATCCCGAGGCGGGCGCGATACCTGCGGCGACCGTCACGGTCGAGCTCTCGAGCGGAGAGACGCGATCGCTCTGGATCGGGGATCGGGAGGAGAAGTCCTACTGCGTGCGGAGGCCGGATCGAGCGACCGTCTACAGGCTTCCCGCGTCACTGGTCGAACGCTTCCTCGTCGCGCCCGGCGACCTCCTCCCGGAGCTCGCCGCCGACGGCCGGTGAGCGAGCGGGATCCTCGCCGTCCCGAGCGAGGGCCCGGCCGAAGAACACGAGCGCGACCGAGAGCAAGACCCCCAACACCGCGAAGTACCCCACCCACGACGGGATGCCCCCGAGAAGACGGGGGAGCCTCCCGAACCTCCACCAGTCGATCGAGAGCACGAGGAAGAGAAGGAAGAGGATCATCCATCCGACCCTCGCGCGCAGACTCATGCGGAGGTCGGTGAGTTCGCGCCATCCCGGCGGGCGGGTGTCGGAATCCCCAGCGCGCGCGAAACCGACCGCGAGGAGCGCCGCGCCCGCCACGGCGGTCGCGGGGATCGCGGGCAGGAGCCCGAACGTCGGAAGGAGCTTGAAGTGGTAGAGGACGACGATGATCTCCCCGAGCGCGATCGAGACGATCGATCCCGCCGCGGTCGCCCGCGGCCAGTAGAGCGCCGCCACGACCGCCGGGAAGAGCACCGCGAGACCGGCGAACGTCTCCGTCGCGATCGCGAGGATCGTCGCCGGCGGCCGGAGGGCGAGGAGGAACCCGGCGACGGCGAGAAGCGCGAGGGCGATCCGCGTCGTGCCCAAGGCCCTCGTTCTTGAGCGCGCAGGCTCGTCGGGGGCATCGGCCTCGGTGCCGCGAGCGCGCCCGCGTCCGAGGAGATCCCGCTCCACGATCGAGCCGAGCGTCAGGAGCTGCGAGTCCATCGTCGACATGATGGCGGCGATGAGCCCGGCGCTCGCGAGGGCCGCGAGCCAGTTCCCCCCGAAACGCTCCATCAGGAGCGGAAGGATGCGATCGGTCTCCTTCCCGGTGAGCCCGGGGAAGTGCAGCCTCCCGAGGACCCCGATGGCGACCGGGAAGAAGAAGAGCACCGTGGTCACGATCGGGTAGAGGACCATCGTCCGAACGATCGACCGCGCACTTCGCGCCGCGTAGAACCGCTGGAAGAGCTGAGGGAACATCGGATCGGCCAGGAACCAGAGCAGCATGTAGCTGGCCCAGATCCCGAGGAGGAGTCCCCCGCCGGCGCCGGGCCTCATGAAGAGCGCGGGCGTCTCGCGAGCCAGAAGACCGTACGCCTCGCCGGGACCGCCAGAGCGCGCCGCGACGACCACGAACCCGACGACGAGGAGCGCGAGCATCATGAACCCCTGGAGCACGTCGGTCCAGGCAACGGAGCGTAGGCCCCCGACGAGCACGTAGGCGAGCACCAGCGCCGTGACGAGCCCCGCGCCCGCAGCGTACGGGATCCCCAGGAGTCCCTGGAGCGCGTAGCCGGCGGCCATCGGCTGGATCGCAAGGTACGGCAGCGTGAAGACCGCCATCGCGGCCGCGAAGAGGATCGTGAGGGGGCGCGAGCGATGCCGCGCCGTCAGGAGCTCCGGCGGGGTGATGAGCCCGTAGCGCTTCCCGAGCCGGTAGACCGGGAGACCGATCAGCCCGAACGTGAGGGCCATGAAACCCGTTCCGAACGCCATCACGGGGTAGAAGGCGAATCCGAGGCGGTAGCCGGCGCCGGAAAACCCGACGACCGTGAAGCCGCTGAAGTTGGTCGCCGCCATGGTCGCCACGAGCACGAGCGGGCCGAGCGATCGGCCGGCGAGGAAGAAGTCCTCGACGCCGGGCCGACGCGCCCGCCTGCCCGCCACGCCGATGGCGATCACCGCGGCGAGATAGCCCACAAGAACGAAGAGCCTAACGTGCATCGGTGTCCCCGATCTCACGCGAGGAGAAACGACGACCGGCCATCCCGAGTCTGGATGGCCGGCGGCCTGACATAACTCGCGAGCAGTATAGGACGACTCGATCGAGCGGTCAAGCCGGGAGCTCGGCGGACCCCGCTCCCTGCCGCTTGGCCGGCACGCGCCGGCCTTCCCCCTCCCAGTTCTCGGCCCGATGCCCCTGGCTTGACTCCCCTCCCGACGAGGAATACGCTGGCCGTGGCGGCCCCGCGCCTCTCGGCCGGGCCGCGGGAGGTCGACGATGCGGGACGACGAAGGACGGGATTCGGCGAACGCGGAGCGAGAGGCGGGCGACGGGACGGCCGCGAGCGACAAGACCGCGGCGGACGGCGGAGCGGCCGCGAGCGGCGGGACCGCGGCGGGCGACGGGACGGCCGCGGGCAGCGGGATCGCGGAGGGCAGCGGCGCCCACGACCGCGCCGTCGACCGGGAGCGCTTCCAGACTCATCTCTCGAGGGACCGCTTCTACCCGTATCCGGGCCCGCCCGCCCGTTACGAGACCACCGAGGAAACGCGTCCGGGAGGGGTGCGCGTGACCCGCGTCCGGTACGCAAGCCCGCTCCCGTCCGGCCTCGCCGCCAACGACACGGTGACGGCGAGGCTCTTCACCTCCGACGCTCCCTCGTCCGGACGCCCCGTCGTCTTCCTCCACGGGTTCGGACCGAGCCTCCTGTGGCAGTGGCGCGCGCGCGCCGCCGACGTCGCCCGCCTCGGGCACCCGACGCTCCTCGTGAGCCTCCCCTACCTGTGCGATCGCCGGATGCCCGGGTTCCGTCGTGGGCTTCCCTACACGAGCACGGACGCCGCCCTCGCGCTCCCGGCGTACGAGCAGGCCGTCGCGGACACGCGCGCCGCGCTCGATTGGCTGCTCACGGAGAGGGCGCGGTGGCAGGGCTCGAACGGCGAGGAGGCACCCCGCGCGACGATCCTGGGCGTCAGCCTCGGCGCGCTCGTCGCGGTCATCGCCGCGGCGATCGAGCCCCGATTCGAGGCGGCCGTCCTCCTGCTCGGCGGCGGCGACCTCGACACGATCGTCTTCCAGGGCGGCTGCCGGACGCTCGTTCAGAGGGAGCTCGACCGGGCCGGCGTGCGGCTCGAGAACCGCCGGCGCGCGCACAGGATGTACGGCGAGTACCTCGAGGCGGTCCGAAGGGCTCCGCACCCGCTCGACGTCTCCCCTTCCTTCCACTACTACCTCTTCGACCCCCTCACGTTCGCCTGGCACCTGCGCGAGCGGCCCATCCTCATGGTCAACGCGAGGATCGACCCGATCATCCCGCGGCATGCGACCGAGCAGCTCTGGAACGAACTCGGCAGACCCGAGATCCGGTGGTTCTGGGGAACGCACTGGACCGGCGGTCCGTGGAGGCCCTTCGTCCTCCGGAGGATCGCCCGGTTCCTGAGCGGCCTGGCGCCGGGGGCGCCCAGGACCCCGGCGGACTCCGCCGCCGCGCTCCCGCCGGACGAGGACGCAGGTCGCTGAGGCCTCATTCAGGTGCCCCTTCAAACTGGAGCGTGTCCCCCATAGCGCCTGTTCCGGACCGGGCATCCTGCCAACTCACCGGCGCGGTACCCGCCTACCCACGTGATCAGGCCCAGCCCCTGGGCGCTTTTTGTGCCGTGTTCGGCACGCTCCTTGCATTTCTTCCCTGACGACCGAGCGAACCAGGGCTTTTTGGGTGCTGGGACGGGAGGCTCCCCCAGGGAGGTTCTAGCATGTCCGTGGTTAGGCACATTCTCATTGCGGACCGCGACCCGCAGACGCTGAGCCAGGTCTCACACGCCCTGAGGGCGGCCGGCTACGCGACGTGGGAAGCACAGAGCGGAAGGGAGGCGCTCCGCTTCGTTCAGATGGAGCCGCCGGATCTTGCCGTCGTGAGTCTGGTATTGCCGGACATCCGCGGCAAAGACCTGGCACGCATCCTTGAAACGAACGGTGACAAGGAACCGATCCGCACGATCGTCGTCACCGGGCCCGGGATCGCGATGGAGGATTGCGTCCTGACCGAGGAGCACCAGGAACGCCCGATCGTTCGCTGGGCACACATCGACGAGATCGTCACGATGGTCAACGAGGTGTTCGACGTCTCCGAGGGGAAAGACCCGGAGCGGTTCGCGAAGACTCTCACGCGCGGGGAGGTGACGATCGATCCGCGCTCCATGACGGTCGACGTGGAGGGGACGTGCGTTGAGCTGACCCAGAAGGAGTTCCGCTTCCTTCAGATCCTCGCGATGAACGAGGAGAGAACCTGCACGAGGGATGAGCTCAAGCGCCTGGTGTGGGGACAGGACGCCGACGTGATCGGGAGAACCGTCGACGTCCTCGTGAGCAGACTCCGCTCGAAGCTGGCCGAGGCCACGGGACGCGAGCTCGTCTCCACCGTCCGAGGCATCGGATACCGATTCACGCTCTGACAACGAGCGACGGGCCGCCGCGCGGCTGGCCCGCAAGACAGAGCCGGGCCCCGGATCGACGTCCGGGGCCCAGTCTCATTGCGGGTCGTATCACCGACTCCGGCGGGGACGCTCCCTACTCGTAGAGCGCCTTGATCACGCCCCAGCTCGCCACCGTCTCTGGCGCGCCTGTCTCTGCACAAGGGACGTAGCTCGCGATCACGGACGGTTGCGCGTTGCCCTCCACGCGGACCGTCCACGTGCCGGCGGAGATGAACTCCCAGGACCCATCGAAGTTGTTGTAGGTCTTCCACACGGTGACGGTGTAGTCCCCGGGATCGAGCCCGGCGATCGTCACCTCCGAATCGAAGCAGCAGAGGCAGTAGCACGGCCCGGCCTCGAACCGCTCCCACTCGATCACGTCGATCGTGTACCCGTCCTGCACGACCTCGATGTCGAGCCACGCGCAGCAGTTGTACCGCGCCTGGATGTGGTGGATCTCGATCGTACCGTCGTAGACGTCGATGTGGACGCTCTCCTCGCACTCCTGTGCGGAAGCGATCGACGCGATGGCGACGAGGATCACCGCCAAGACGATCACAGCCGACGACCTCATCACGATCACCTCCCTCCTCTCGGGGCCTCGAGTGCCCCCACTTCGAGTCACGTTCGACAGGGCGCCCCGATCACGCCCCCGACTCTCACGGTCGATAGAGCGCCTTGATCGCGCCCCAACTCGCCCCCTCCTCGATCGAGGTCTCGGCGCACGGCAGATAGGCCGCCGTCAGCGCCGGCGGAGACGTCCCGCCGACTCCCACGATCCACTCGCCGACGAACTCGGTCCCGCCGAAGTCCGACGTCTTCCAGATGGAGACGAAGTAGGCGCCCGGCGTCAGCCCGCCGATCGTGACCGAGACGTCGAAGCAGCAGAGGCAGTCACACGGCGCCGCCAGGAACTCCTCGTGTTCCCAGATCTCGATCGACGAGCCTTCCTGGATGATCTCGAAGTCGATCCAGGCGCAGCAGTTGAAGAGGGTCTGGTTGTGATGGAGAACGATGGTGCCGGGGTGGGTGACGAAGATCACGGACTCGTCGCACACCTGCGCCGATCCGATCGATGCGATGAGGAGAGCGGCGACCACCGCCGCCACAGGAACCCTGAACGTCATGCGGCTCACCTCCTCCCGCCCCGCGGCCCGTCAGGCCGTGGGCGTTCCGTTGGCCGTCCGGCGCCGGCCGATCGGGAGGCGAAGCCCGACTATCGGAGGGTGATCGGTGGGTCGTCAGGGCTCCCGCTTGAGCTCCCGGTCCGCCGCCGCGAGATCCTCAGGCGTTCCGACGTCGCGCCAGTACGAGTGGAGGCGATGCGGCCTCACCACCCGTTCGTCGGCGATCATCATCCGGAACGCGTCCGGCAGCTCGTACTCGCCCCGCGGGGAGAGATCGAGCTTCGCCGTGTACTCGAAGAACACCGGGTCGGCGAGGAAGATCCCGGCGTTCACCCAGTTCGATGGGGCCGTGCCCGGCGCCGGCTTCTCGACGATTCGCAGGATCCGATCGCAATCGGCCTCCACCACTCCGAACGCGTAGGGATCCTCGACCCATCGTACCGCCAGGAGGAGATCGGTCGGCTCGTCTTCGAAGCGCTCGACCATCTCCACGTACGCCTTGGGCTCGGTGAGGATGTCACCGAAGGAGAAGAAGAACGGACCGTCCGCGAGAAACTCGCGCGCGGGCTCCGCCGCCTTCCCCGTCCCGTCCTGGACCTTCTGCACGAAGTAGCGCACGTCGAGCCCGACCTCTGCGCCGTCGCCGAAGTAGGATTCGATCGTCTCGCGCTTGTACCCGACGATGACGGCGACCTCCGTCGCGCCGGCGCCCTTGAGCGCGCGCAGCACGTGCCACAGCATCGGGCGGCCTCCGACCTCGACCATGGGCTTGGGGATCGTGTCGGTGATCTCGCGCATCCGCGTTCCCTTGCCCGCGGCAAGGACGACGGCCTTCACCCAGCGCACCTCCGAGAGAGCCGTGGCAACAAGGTTCGTGCCCGCATTATAGCAGGATTACTGACGGATGCGCAAGGGGGCTGGGCGCGGATCGACGGTCAGGGGACGGCGCGCCCGACGATCGTCCCTCCACCGAGGACGCGGTCACCGTCGTAGAACACGACCGCCTGACCGGGAGCGACGGCGCGCTGCGGCGCGTCGAAGGTGACTCGCGCCTCACCGTCCGAGAGCGACACGGCGGCGGGCGCCGGCGGGGCGGCGGAGCGGATCTGCGCGGCCGCGCGGAAGTCGGCGCCGGGCGGGCGCCCCGCGATCCACGTGAGGTCACAGGCGCTGAGGGACGTCGCGAGGAGATCGGCGTCGTCTCCGACGACGATCGTGTTGGTCTCGGCATCGATCCGTACGACGTAGGTCGGCCGCGGCCGGGCGAGGCCGAGCCCGCTGCGCTGTCCGACGGTGTAGAGCGGGACTCCACGATGCCGGCCGAGAACGCTCCCCTCGAGATCGACGATCGGCCCCGGCCGGACAGCTCCCGGCAACCGCTCGGACAGGAACCCGGCGATGCCGCCCCGCGGCGCGAAGCAGACGTCCTGGCTCTCTGGGCGCTCCGCGATGTGCAACCCCGCCGAGCGGGCGCGGTCCCGGACCTCGCCCTTCGTGAGCGTTCCCACGGGCATGACGACGCTCGCGAGCTGCTCCTGCGTCAGCGCGTAGAGGAAGTACGACTGGTCCTTCGCTCGGTCCCGGCCCGCGCGAAGCGCGTGGCCTCCGTCCGGAGACGCCTCGATGACCGCGTGATGGCCGGTCGCGAGGTGCGTCGCTCCGACCGCCCTCGCCTTCGAGAGGAGCGCCTCGAACTTCACGAGCCGGTTGCAGCGGACACAGGGATTCGGGGTTCGCCCGCGCGCGTACTCAGAGAGGAAGTGGTCGACGATCGTCTCCCGGAAGATGTCGCGCATGTCGATGACGTAGTGCCGGATCCCGAGATGCGACGCGACGCGGCGCGCGTCCGCGACCGCACCCGGCCCGCAGCAGACCTTCGGATCGACCTCCTCGCCTTCCCCGCACGGCCAGATCCGCATCGTCAGGCCGAAGACGTCGTGCCCCTGCCCCTCAAGAATGAGAGCAGCGACGGAGCTGTCGACCCCGCCGCTCATGGCAACTGCTATCTTCATGTCGCTGCTCGGTCTCGCTCTGCGCCGGCCCCGCGGCGACTCGCCTGAGCGCGCTCCGCCGCGGGATCGCCGCGTGCCGTTGCTAGAACTCGTACCCCACGGACGCACAGAGGCCGAGGGTGCTCGCGTCGTCGCTTCCTCCGTGAACCTCGAACTGCTCTCGCACGAAGCCCGCGTCCACGAAGTACTGCACGAAGTGCACCGTCAGACCTCCCCCGAGCGCGTAGTCCGGAACGATGGCCTGAGACAGGCCGTCTTCGAGCTGCTTCGAGGCGCCGATGCGGAGAGTGAGCCTGCCGTCCCAGACGACGCCCGCGGCGCCCAACGCGATCGTCCGGATCGCGTCGCCGAACTCGTTGCGCTTCCCGCCGTCGTCAGGGTAGGCCGCGGCCTTGTCGGAAGCCCTCGCCTTGTTCCAGCCCTCGTGGATGTAGCTCGCGTAGAGCGTGTAGTTCGTCCCCAGGCGGTAGCTCAGGCCGCCGACCGCCGTCGGCTGCGTCTCCGAGGTTCCCGTGACGTCGTCCTCGCCGTACCATTCCCCGCTGACGTCGATCTTGGAGCCGAACCGGTACCCGAGACCGAAGGTCAGGTCGTCCGTCGAATCGAACACGAACCCGATCGCGATCGAGGCCGCCGTCCCGTCGAGCGACGCCTGGCCGAGACTGCTTCCACCGAGCGTCTCGTCGGCCGACTCGCCGATGCCGACGAGTCCCGCCGCGATGCCGATCCCGCCCTGGCCGTTCGTCCCGATCCTCGAGCCGAAGAGCACCTCGAAGAACCGGAGCGAGCCTGAGAACTCGCCGCGGTAGAGTCCGCCGGGCATGCCGCGCTGGAGGACGAGGTTCCGGTAGGCCGGGCTCGAGTAGCCGAATCCGAGCGTCCACGAGTCGGTCGTCTTGGCGGCAACGGCCTGCGACACCAGGAACTCGCTCTCGTCGACCCCGTATGTGTCCGGCGCGTCCGCGAGGTAGGAACGACTCGTGGCGCCGAAGCGGACCGTCGCCTGGCCGGAGACACCGGTGACGGTCGCCACGCAGCCGGGATTCAGGAAGTACGCCTCGATGCCGCCCGTCGCCGCGTTCGCGCGGCAGAGTGCGGCCTCCTGCGCATTGAGGTAGTGGTTGTACGTACGGGGAATGTCCCCCATCGCGAGCCTGGCCTCATCGGCCTGCGAGACGCAGGCGACGACCAGGACGACCGCGACGGGGAGAAGAACGAAGCGCATAGAGCCTCCCCGATGGCGCGGAACGAATCCGCTCGGCCATGTATCGTTCGTCTACCGGTACCGGTCCTTGATCGAGCCCCAGCTCTTCGACTCGACGGGACTTTCCTGCAAGACGAATTCTACATAGTCGACGGCCGATCGGCCACCGGAGATGTGCTCCACGGTAAAGAAATAGGTTCCTTGCTCAACGTAGATGACGGTGCTCCCGGCACACGAAGAGAAGGGACCTCACCCAAAGCCGTAGCCTTCCGACAGCGTGAACCGAGACGTGGTGGTCTCCCCTTCCTCCGGGCAGTCCTCTATCCTCACATCGAGTTCCACCGGGTCGCCGTAGAAGGACTGGTAGTCCATGATGAGCTCGTAGTACCCCGTGAACGGGATCGTGACCTCGAGCTTGATCCACTCACCGTCGACGTCGAGGCCGTCGGCCGCGTAGTACTCACTCGCGGCCGCGCAGAACTCGCGCGTGAGTGGGTTTCCGCCGATGTTGTGCGAGCCGTAGACCGGGTAGAGCTCTCCCTCGACCCGAACACCGTCGCTCGCCTGAACACTTGCCGCCGTCCCGAGTAGCACGACCATCGCGGCCAGGATGTGCACGGCATCCCCCCACGTCCTCGCTCCCAGCACTCTCATGATGCACTCCCTCGATGATGTAGCTGCACGCGTACACACCACCACGGGCGGCCCCCGGCCGGTCCCGTTTCGGGTCCTAGTCGCATACTCTGTGCCTGTTTGGATGCAACAAAGGAAGGAAGGTCGCGCGAGGGAATTAACTATTGATAGAGATCTCTCATTATTCCGAACTCGATCGCCCGCCCGGACTGCGGAAAACCGATCTCATCCTCATAGAGAACGTCGAAGAGGTTCTCGACGCCGGCGAAGAGGCTGCCCCACCTCGTGTCGAGAATCCCCCTGAGATCCACGAGGACGTGCGGCGGCAGACCGGTGCCGTCGCCGTTGCTCCTGGGACCCACGCGGGCCAGGCGCGCGATGTAGCGCTGCGCCCCCCTGGAGTAGGTGGTCGTGAGGATGCTCATCGTCTTCGGAACGAGCGGAACGTCACGGTTCGTCTCGCCGTCGCGCGCGGACGTCATCGCGAGACTGAGGTCGATGTCGAGGCTCGGCGAGAGGCTGTGCTCGACGCCCAGCTCCGCACCCCAGGAGTTGACTGCCCCGAGATTCTCGGCGGGATCACCCCACCCGCTCGAGACGATCATGTCCTTGACCCACTGCTCGTAGACGGTGAGCGAGAGCGTCGACCCCGCGAGCGTCCGCTTCGAGATCTCGGCCTCGATGGCGGTGCACCGCTCGGGTTCGAGATCCGGGTTGCCGATCTCGGGACTGAACCACTCCTTGAGCGTCGGGAAGCGCGTCTTCAGTCCCCCGAGGAGCCGGAGCGACATGCCGGCCGGAAGCCGCCTCGTCCAGGCGGCCTGCGGGCTGACGCTCACGAGGAACCGGTCCTCCCCCGCCATGAGGTCGGTGTTCACGGCCAGGGCGACGCGGTCGTCGTCGCCGATCCGGACCACGTCCTGCCCGAAAAGCGACATCGTGGTCGACTCGTACCGGCGCCATTCCTGGCCGACGTCGCTCTGGAGACCCGCGACGTCCTCGCGGACGTTCAGTCCGGCGGAGAGCTTGTGTCCGTCCACACCTCTGAACTCCGAGTAGACGTACCCGCCGTAGGCGTGGTTCGAAACGCTCGAGAGCCACCGCCGGTGGGTGCGCTCCGGATCAGAGTAGGACGCAAGCTGGTTCTTGCTGGTGCCGTAGAAGAGCTTCCCCTCGACGAGCATACGCTCGTCGGGGCGCCAATTCAGCGAGCCGACGGTTCGCACCTCCCGCCAGAACGGGAAGCGCCAGAACCTCGGACGATCGGAGCTCGTCGAGGCCGGCACGTCGCGCCTGCCGTCGGCTACTTGGACCGCGACCGACGCGTCGGTGTGCTCGTCGACCTCCCAGGAGGCGTGCCCCCAGGCGAAGAGCTCGTTCCGTCCCGAGTAGTCGCGCCTGCCGCCGTCCTCCCACGTTTCGTTCGCGTAGGAACCCGGAAGGGAGAAGTCCGAGCGCGAGTTCGCCGCGACGCCACCCGCGAGATGGACCGGTCCGATGCGTCCGCCTCCCGTGACGAATCCGGAGTGCGAACCGTCGCTTCCGGTCGCAAGCCGGTAGCCGAGTCCCGTCCGCCCGCGACCCGCGGTCGTCACTTCGATGACGCCCCCGAGCGAATTCGCCCCGTAGACGCTCGCGACGGGCCCCTTCGTGACGCGGACCGCCTCGAGCGCGCCGGACAGCACCATCCCCGAGCTGACCGAGCCGGTGTACGAATCGGAGATCGGGACACCGTCGACCAAGACCACCATCTCCCTCTCGGTGAGTCCGCGCGTCGAGAGCCGCTGCTCTCCGCGCGCGTCGGTCCGAACGACCATCCCCGGCACCATCTCGAGCGCCTCGCCGAGGTCCTCGGCTCCCGATTCGTGGATCTCCCCCGCGTCGATGGTGAAGACCGAGTAGGGACCGAAGAGCCGCGATCCGAACACCGTGATCTCCGGGAGCGCATAGAGCGGCTTCGGAGGCGCGTCCGACGTGTCCCCCGTTCCCGTCCCCCCACCGTCGTTCGTGTCGCCGAGTCCCGGCCCGTCCCCGCCGTCGCCCGCCGCCGCGCCGAGCGGCCCGACGGCCAGTGCAAGAGCGACCGCCAGAACGAGCGCGGTCGACGTCGGCCCGTCACCCATGGACTTCGGACGCGGTCCGCGGCGGCCGCCCTTCCCTCGATCCGCGATCCCTCGTGCGCGCGCCGAGGGCGCGAGCAGAATCCTGTCGACGAAAAGCACGGCGCTCACCCCCAGTGCAATGTGAACGACAACGAGGAAGAAGATGACCAGAATCGCCTGGCCGGTGCCCATGGGCTCGTGCCCGGCGATGAGACCGATGGTGAAGCTGTAGACCCTCGAGGGTCCGAGGCCGGCGAGATACCCCTGAACCAGGAACGGATGCGCGAGGGCCCAGAGCACGGCCAGAATGCCCGCGAGCATTCTCGAGCGCTGCCGCGGAAGCGGCCAGAGACTCAGAACCACCTCGACGATGACCGCCTCGGCGACGATGCCGATGGCGGCGAACATCGCGCCGCCGAACCCCGACGCGAGCCGGATCCCGGCCGCCACGATGCCCACCAGGAGCGACGACCACCGGCCGGGCACACTCGCCCGAGCCGTGAGCAGGATGACGACACCGAAGGTGGAGAGGAACGATCCGCCGAACGGCACGTGCCAGCTCTTGATCATGCCCCCGACGGTGATCTCGATGACGCCCCAGAGAGCGGCCATGAGCCCGAGGAGAGCTATCTCCCGGCTCGTGAACCGCGTGCGCCCCCGCCCGTCCACCCGATCTGCTCCGGTCCCGGTTCCGCCGGCAGACACTGACCGTCCTCCCGATTCCAGCGACGCCGGCGGGCACGAGAACCCCGCGGGACGTCTGGAGCATCGACGCCTCCGGTCGTTCGACGCCACGATACTACACAACCGGGTCCTGTTTGGCAACAGCCCGCCTGCACCTTCGCCGGCCCGTGCCGGCGGCGGCGCGCCCCCTCGCGTCCGGGCCGCGGCGGTGGGTGTGAGGGGTTCACTCCGTTCGCACGCGCAGCTGCTCCGCCCGGACGCTGTCCCCCGCCGCGCTCTCCATGTCGCTCCACGCCGCCCAGAAAACGGGGCCCCCGGCGCCCTGCTCCTCGGCGACGTGGAAGTGCTCGCGGGCCTCGGCGTACCGGCCGAGGTCGCCCAGGAGCGTCGCCTTGAGGACCCGCCCGCGCAGCATCCCCGGCAGGATCGCGAGCGCATCATCGACGAGCCTGAGAGCCTCTGCAAACTGCCCGGAGCGCCTGAGCATCACGGCCAGGTCGCACTTGATTCCGGGATTGCGGGGCTGGAGCTTCACCGACCGCCTGAGGGCCGCCACGACGCGCTCCGCGTCGCCGAAGCACTGCTCGCCGCCGTCCGCTCGGCGCGGAACGGCGGGATCGAGCGTCTCCGCGCGCGCGTACGCGGCGACGGCCTCGGAGTAGCGGTGCTGGCGCGAGAGGAAATCGCATCGTGGCGAACGGCCGCGATCAGATCGGCTCTGGCCTGGTCGAGCTCCCCGAGTTCGGTGAAGAGCAGGTGGATGTTGTATCGCGGAGACGCCAGCCCGGGCGCCTCCCGCAGAGCGGCGTGGAACGAGGCGAGCGCCTCGTCGAGGCGCCCGGCCCTGAGATACGCGACGCCAAGACGGTCGTGTATCTCTGCCACGCCGGGAGCGAGGTCGCGTCCGGTCTCGAAGGCGCTCACCGCCTCCCCGAGCGCGTCTCTGGCGAGAGCGAGCTCGCCGTACCCTGCCAGCACCCCGGCGTACGCTTCCCTCTCCGCACGCGGAACGCGGTCGCCGGCGAGACCCCAGAGGTAATCGTCCCACCGCTCCTCTTCGAAGATCGGCTCGGCAGGCACCCCGGCCCCGAACCCGGCGGGATCAATCTCGACGAGGAGCCCGCGCGGAACGACCCTGTCCGCGAAGATGTCGGCCGCGAGCGCGGCGTCGGCGAAGATCGGGCGCTCCGTGGCGTTCATGTACACCAGGAGCGGAGCGTACTCTCTGATCGGCAGAACCCATCTGGCCGGAGGATCGCACGGTGGCGCGTTGATCTGTCCGAAGTAGACGGCGATCTCGTCCTCGGAGGGGAAGTCGACGTCGTCGTGCCACGACTCAAGGTGCGGCGCGTAGCCCCGGACATCGAGAACGTCGAGATCCGGCCGCCGACCAGCGGCGACGAGCGCGTACGTGAGCGGGTCGATCGTCGCGTCGGCCTCGGCGAGGAGCACGGCGTCGCGGTCGAGCGACGCGAGCATGCGCTCGACGTGGAGCGACGCCCCGCGGCGGGGCCGGCGATCCTGCTCCTCCCAGAGGTCGCTCACCTGTGCGACGATGACCGCCGAAATGAGCGCGACCGGCACGCAGGCGAGGACGATCCGCCCCGGCTCGAGGCGCGGGGGAACGAAACGAACGAGCGCGACCAACCCGACCGCCCCGACGAGCGCGATCGCGACGTACGCCGGAATGAGGAACCCCGAGGCGTCGTCCATGCGGAAGCTCGCCGCGTGCGCGAAGAGGAGCACCGCGTGAAGAACGAGGAGCCCCAGCAGGATCCTGCGTCTCCTACAGAGCGACCACGCGCCCAGGGCGGAGAGGGCCAGCACGGACCAGTGGATCTCCCGCGGGATCCCCCGCACGAGATCGGCGAACCTGAGCGCGGCCTCGACGATCGGAACCGCGAGGACACTCGAGACGTACGGCGCACGGCCGATGTGCTCGACGACGCCTCGCCAAGTGTCCGGCCTCGCCGCGAGGACCGCGGGGTCGGACGCCGCCCGGAGCGGCAGGTAGACATAGAAGGAGAGTCCGAGCGCGAGGAGGACGAGGGAGACGCCGATCGCCTTCGCCCCGGGGCGCGCCCGGAGGCCCGCGAACAGCCCGACGAGGACGGACGGAAGAACGAGCGCGGCGCTCACGACGTGCGAGAGCGAGAGCCCGAGGACGAACCACAGCATGAAGAGCGCCGGCGCGCCCGCGTCCGGGTCGGCGGGCCCCGTGACGACGGGCAGCGGAGAGAGCATCGTCCCGGCCCGGATCCAGACCACCAGCAGCGCCAGGGTCGCGGCGGCGAGAAGAGCCCCCAGAGCGTGCACGTCTGGGATCGTCGACTGGGACCAGAGCGAGGGGGAGACCGCCACGATCAGGCCGGTGAGCGCCGCCGCGGAGGCTCTGGACACCAGGGCCGAGGTGGAGGAGTCGGAGTCGAACACGTGCGCGAGGAGCTCCCACGCGAGGAGAACGACGACGCCTGCCGCCGCGGCCCCGAAGAGGGCCGAGAGCACGGAGAGCCGGAAGAACGGTGCCCCGAAGGGAACGCGGACAGCGATGGCCGAGAGCAGCGTGAAGAGCGGATAGCCGGGCGGGCGCGCCACACCGAGCGAATGCGCCACGGCGGCGTAGTGCGGGGGGTCGCCCCACGTCACCTCGCGCGCGGCCGTCAGAACGTAGATCGTCGCCGCGGCCGCCGCGACGGACAGCGCGAGCACGATGCTGAGCTTCGGCCGACGCCCAAGGACCACGGTCACCTCGCCTGGCTCGGTTCTCGACGCCGGGACGTTGGCGCCCGCCCATACAGCCGATCGGCACGACGGACGGGTGACGGACGCCGCGGGACTTCGTACCGCGAGCGCCCCGGCTCGGATGCTCGTTCGTGGATGCGCGGTCAATCGATGTTACCACACGAGAGCGGCAGCGTCGAGACTCCCTCCGGGCGGCTGCGGAGGAGACACCGCGCCACCGTCGCCGGCGGGGGCCGCGCGCTGGCCGAAGCGCGGATTCCGGGGTATACTGTTCCCTGAGAAGAGGAGCGAGGCCTCACGCGCAGAAGCGCGGTGTCTTCGCGCGCCGGGGCGCGCCCGGGCGGTCCCACCACACGAAGCGAGGAGACGGAATGCCCACACACGATGGCGGACCGGTGGAAGACAGCCGCGAGGAGTACGCGAAGGTCGTGACGGCCAACGGGGAGTCCGAGGCGAGCGCGATCAAGTCGGCGCTCGAGGCGGCCGGGATTCCGGTCGAGCTCGGACTCGAGGCGATCACGCGGCTCCTCCCGGTGACGGTCGACGGTCTCGGCGCGGTCAGGATCATGGTCCCCGCGGACCGGCTCGAGGAGGCGAGGATCATCGTGAACACGCCCGCCGAGGCGATCGGGACCATGGACGCTGCACCCGACGACGACCTCGACGTCGGGACGTCCGAGTCCTCGCTGTCGCCGGGCGAGCTTCGGGACGACCGGATGTGCTTCGCGTGCGGCGCGGACAATCCCGACGGCCTGGGTCTCGAGTTCCGCGACGAGGACGGGGAGGTCGTCACGTCCTACTCCTTCCCCAAGAAGTTCCAGGGCTACCGGAGCGTCGTTCACGGCGGCCTCATCAGCACGGTGCTCGACGAGGCGATGGTCACGGTGGTGAACCGCCGAGGCCGCTTCGCGGTCACCGGCGAGCTCCAGGTGAAGTTCATCCAACCTCTCCACGTGGACGAGAGGTTCGAGGTGAGAGCGCACCTCGTGGAGGCCCGCGGGCGCATCTACCGTCTCGCCGCCGTCGCGGCGCTCTCGGATGGCAGGGAGATCGCGGCCGCCACGTCCACCTGCATCGACATGGGACCGATCCCCGAGTGAGCGGAGGACGACCATGAAGGTCTCGTTCAGCGCGTTCGTCGTTCTCGTGATGCTCGCCCTCGCGCCGTCCGGCCAAGGAAGCTCGCGCGACGGGCGGCGGACGTTGCGCCCGGCCGCACTGTTCCCGCGCGGGCCCACTCTCGATCGGGCCGACGTCCTCGTCTGCATCGACATCAATGATCACGTCGGCTTCGCGGACCTCACGATGCGCTACGTCGACGCCTTCGTCGGCGCGGGGGCGCAATCGATCGCAACGTGCGGGGTAGAGGAGCCGTACGGCCTCATCGAGTTCCCGCCCGAGGTCACGGCGGACAACTACCCCATCGTGGTGGTCCTGACGAGCGAGAACTGGTGGGCCGAGGCCGGCTCGAACATCGACCCGGAGGACGAGGCCGTCCTCGCAGACTACCTCGAGACCGGCGGCAACCTGCTCCTCGTCGGCCAGGATTACATGCGCGGCGCGCACCCTGACATGAACGGCGACGCGCACCCGTGTTACGGGTTCCCTCGCGAGTTCCTCGGCCTCGACGTCTGCTACCAGGACGTCGCGTACAACCCCCCGGACCCAGCGCCCGAGACCGCCACGATCACGGGCTCGGACGGATGGCTGTTTGAGAGTGAGAGCGTGTCGCTCGACGCGTCCTCGGTCTTCCTGGACAACAACTTCTACGCGGACTGCGCCGTCCCCGTCGAGACGGGAGGGTGCGCCTTCGCCTACAAGGAAGCCGAGATCGACGGCGCGGTCGTCTACAACGAGGCGCGCGGCTTCAGGACGGTGTGGGCCGGGATAGAGATATCGGCCGCGCCCGTCGAGGACTTCCACCGAATCGTCGCGTCGATCTGCGAGTGGTTCGGACCGTGTCCCGTCGAGGAGGCCTCGTGGGGACGCATCAAGTCGCTCTTCCGCTAGTCTCCCCCGCCCACCCGGCCACGA
This sequence comes from bacterium, assembly GCA_025774545.1. GTDB lineage: Bacteria > Joyebacterota > Joyebacteria > Joyebacterales > Joyebacteraceae > JALGVU01. The sequence goes on from JALGVU010000019.1 coordinate 23,812, forward strand.
GGGTCGGAGCGGCAGTCGCCAACACCGCGCGTCGCGCGATGGGGACACGAGCGGTTGACGAACGGTAAAATATGTGGTATTATGGAATGTCTGTGGACCGGAAAGGGGCTCCCCCGACCCATCGTGACTGACGAGGAGGACAGGGTGGGAACGAATGACCGCTCAGCTTTGAGACACGCGTTCGTGATCGCGGCCGCCGCGGTGTGTGCGGCGACCCTGGTGAGCACCGGTGCCGCCTTCGCGGCGACCGTCGCGCCGCGCGACGCCGCAACCGCGTACGCGGCGGAGACGGTGCTTCACGTTGACGGCGGCCCGACGGGCGAAACGACCCTCCGCTTCGAGCTCGTCTCGCCGACGGACGCGTTCGCCGCGGGCGCGGCGACGGGGGACGAGCGCTCATCGCTGCCGACCGTGCGGTACGCGCGTGCGGCCGAGGACGGCGCGACGTGGAGGGCGAGGGCGATGGGGCCCGCCTCGTTCACGACGCTCATCCGCGTTCCCGACACGGGTGCCGTCGAGTACGAGATCCTGTCCGGGGAGCTGGCGTCAAGCGCCGGTACGCCGTCGCGCGCTCCCGCGATCGACGACGCAGGGCTCGAGGGCGCGATCGAGGTCTCGGAGCCGGCGATCATGCGCGACCTCCGCGTCGTGCGGGTGACGTTCTCGCCGCTCTCGCAGAGCGGCACCGCGGATGTCCTGGTCCGCTCGGTCACCGTATCGATCCGCACGACGGCGGGCGCCGGCGTGAACGAGAAGACCCGCAGTCGCGCGACCGTGTCGCAGGCCTTCCTCCCTCTCTACGAGAGCAAGGTGGCGAACTACCGGCACGAGGAGGCGGTCGACGGTACCCCGGGACGTGGCTCGGGCAGGGACGATCCCTTCGGGGCCCGCTATCTCATCATCACGAGGGACTCCTACGAGTTCTACGTCCAGCCTCTCGCCGAATGGAAGCGCACCAAGGGAATCCAGACCATGGTCGTGAGGATCTCGACGATCGGCTCGACCCCTTCGGCCATCCGCTCCTACATCGAGGACGCCTACTACGGGTGGGAGGTGCCACCCGAGTACGTGCTCCTCGTGGGCGACACGGAGGCCGTTCCGACCTACTACGACCTCGCCCCGACGGACAACTACTACGCGGCGATCGACGGTTCGGACTACCTGTCCGACATCATGATCGGGCGCATCTCGGCGGACACCAGCACTCACTGCAGCACGCAGGTGAACAAGATCCTCTCCTACGAGCGGACGCCGCTCGAGGACCATCCCGAGTGGCCGGCGACCGCGACCCTCATGGTGGCGGACGACTTCGACGCCGGCGACTGGGTCTACTACATGAACACGTGGTTCATCTACGACCTCATGGAGGACGCCGGCTTCGCGCGGATCGACACGCTCTTCCGGAGAAACGACATCGACCACTCCGACGTCTACGACTCGGTCAACGACGGCAAGGGCTTTCTGAACTTCAGGGGCCAGGCGTATCACGAGTGGAATCCTCCCTTCGACATCAACCCGGGCCAGACGACCAACTACTGGAAGTACCCGATCATCATGTCGGCCACGTGCGGCACAGGAGACTTCAGCGTCGACAACTTCATGTGCGAGAACTGGATGCGCGCGGGGTCGCCGTCGGCCCCTGAAGGGTCGGTCGCCTTCTTCGGGACGAACACCGCGCTCCCGGGAAGCGGGCAGCTCTCCCGGCGGAGGGGCTACATCGACATGGGCTTCTTCGAGGACGCGTTCGTCACCGGCGACGGGACGCTGGGCGCGGCGTGCCTCGCCGGCAAACTGAACCTCTTCGTGATCGACCCAGACGAGATGGAGTACCAGGGCTGGAACCTCCTCGGCGATCCCGCGATGAGCATGTGGACGGCGGTGCCGAGGCACCTCTCGGTCGCCTACGACGAGGCGATCCAGGTGGGGCCGTCGACCTTCAGCGCGACGGTCACGTCCGAGGGCGCGCCGCTTCCGGGCGCCGTCGTCGCGTGCACGAAGGGCGACGAGGTCTTCGCCTGGGGAACGACCGACGCGTCGGGCCAGTTGACGCTCGACGTCGAGGCCGAGACCGCCGGTGAGCTGGCCGTGACGATCACCGCAAGGAACTGCTACCCGTTCGAGGGAACGACGCCCGTGCTCGAGTCCGGGCCGTTCGTGATGTACTCCGACCTCTCGATCGACGACGCCGAGGGGGGCAACGACGACGGGTACTTGAGCCCCGGAGAGACGGCCGCGATCGCGATCGAGCTTCTGAACGTCGGCGACGCAGACAGCGGTCCGACGACGGGGACCGTGCGGAGTTCGGATCCCTTCGTCACCATCGTCGACAGCCTGGCGAGCTACGGCGTCATCGCGCCCGACGCGACGGCCTGGGGCGAGGACGACTACGAGATCTCGCTGTCGGCGGCGTGTCCGGTCGGCCACGAGATCTCCTACACCCTGGTCGTCGACTTCGGCGGAGAACCGATCACCTGGACCCCGCCGCCGATCCCGGTCTCGACGGGACGCCTCGCGCACGACGCGAGCATCGTTCTGGACGAGGCGCCGGGAGGCGACGGCAGCGGAACGGCGGGACCCGGCGAGTCGGTCGGCCTCACGCTCGTGCTTCAGAATGAGGGCGCGTGCGGGGTCACGGACATCGAGGGAACGCTCGGGAGCCGGCACCCGCTCGTCGCGGTGACGTCTTCCCACGCTCCCTTCGGCGACGCCGGCCCGGGAGCGATCGCGCAGAACGATGAGGTGCCGTTCATCGTCTCGGTGATGCCGGGCGCCCCGACCGGGACCCTCGTGACCCTCGAGCTCGTCCTTGCGGGCGCAGGCCACTCGTACGCCTACGCCGAGACCGTGAGCCTCGATCTCGAGATCTCGGGATCGTCCGCGTTCTACCCGACTGGGCCGGACTCGCACGGCTACTACGCGTACGACGCGAACGACTCGCTCTACGCGGCCGCTCCCGCGTACGAATGGGTCGACATCGCCCCGCCGGGACCGGGCATCATCATCAGCGAGATCACCGACGAGGACGCGGCCATCACGACGATCCCGCTGCCGTTCCCCTTCAACTACTACGGAGAGACCTACCTCCAGGTGTCGGTCTCGTCGAACGGTTTCATCACGATGGACATGAACGACTACCTCTTCGGCGACAACTCCCCCATTCCCAGTCTCCATGGTCCGACGAGGATGATCGCCCCGTTCTGGGACGATCTCGACCCGTCGGCCGGGGGCGACATCTACAAGTGGTACGACGAGGCGGAGCACCGCTTCATCATCCAGTACGACGAGGTGGCCCGCTGGGGCGCGGCCGAGACCGAGACGTTCCAGGTGATCTTCAAGAACGAGCCGACGCCGACGGGCGACGGGATCATCACGTTCCAGTACGAGAGCGTGGCGGGAACCGACCTGTGTACGGTGGGCATCGAGAACAGGGCCCAGACCGACGGCGTCCAGTACCTCTTCGACGGCGCCTACGGGACGCACGCGTCCCCGCTCCGGGGCGGCCTCGCGATCGCGTTCACGACGGAGGAGCCCGGTAGTCCCGAGGCGCCTTGGCTCGTGCTCACGGACGTCTCGATCGACGACTCTGCCGACGGGAACGGCAACGGCCTGCCCGAGCCCGGCGAGACGATCACGCTCTCCCTCGAGTTCGCGAACGAGGGGGTAGACGACGCGAACGGCATCTCGCTCGCGCTGTCGTCGCCGCACGCCTACGTCTCGCTCGTCGACAGCACGGCCGTGCTGCCCAACATCCCGTCCGGCGGATCCGCGGAGACCGGCGCGGGCGAGCTCGTGCTCTCCCTGTCCCACGCGATCGACGACACCGTGGCCACGATCTACGCGTCGCTCCAGGCGAACGGCGGCGCCTACGCGGCGAGCGCACGTCACAACCTGCACGTCGGGCTGCCGGCCACCGGGATCGACACCGATCAGGAGGTGTTGGCCTTCCGGCTCTTCCCCTGCGCCCCGAATCCGTTCACGGAAGGCACGCGCGTGCGCCTCGCCCTGCCCAACCCCGAGCGCGTCGCGCTGCGTGTGTACAACACGGCGGGCAGGCTCGTCGCCACGGTGCACGACGCGCCGCTCGAGCGCGGCCTGCACACGATCACGTGGGACGGAAGCGGCGTCTATCTGATGCGGGTCGAGGCGGGACGCCACGAGGCGTCACGCAAGGTCGTCCTTCTGAAATAGCCGCTCGAAGACACGATCCGACCGAAGGGCCCTCGCGAGACATCGCGGGGGCCCTCGCTTTTGGGCGCGAACCACGACTGGCGGGGGCCGGGCTCCCCGACTATCTTGGAGGGAGTGTCCCGGAGGGGCCGTCGACCGCCGCAACTCACGGCCGCGGACCCCGATTGACAGACGTCCGCGCCAACGACCCCTGCGAGCCGGACGCTTGAATCCCCCCAAGAAACCGGAGTCCGGAGGAACTCGTGTCGCATCGCTTCCCGATCGCATCCGCCGTGGCGGCCCTCGCCGCGGTTCTCGTTCTGACTCACGCGCCGTCCGTCATCCCGCTCGCGTCGAGCGACGCCGGCGCGCTTCCGCCGTCCGTCACCCCCTACGAATCGACGGCGAGGGTCCTCTCGACCGCGACCCAGAGCGTGACGCTTCGCTTCGAGATCGACGGGACGCCGGGCGAACCACCGAGCGCCGTCGCGAACCAGGACGCACCGCTCACCGTCGTTCGGTACGCGGGACACGCGGAGCCAGGCTCTTCCTCCGAAGGCCGCACGTGGCGCGCGACGTCGTCCGCGCCCGGGCCGTTCACGGTCCTCGTACGCGTTCCGGATCGAGGAGCGATCGAGTGGGACGTCGAGAGGGAGAGCGTGGATGGGGCCGACCCAGTCGGCTCCCCTTCGGACGCGGCGGCAGCGGACCAGAGGAGTCTCGTCGAGGTGTCGGAACCTGCGATCATGAGGGACATCCGCGTCGTTCGGGTGACCTTCCTTCCCTCGGGGACGGCGTCGGAGCGTCGCGAGACCCGTGCGCTCACGCTCACGCTCCGGGCGACGGGCCGGGCGGGCGCGAACGAGAAGGACGGACGACATCCCTGCGCGTCGGCGCCGTTCGGGCGTCTCTACCGCTCCTCCGTAATCAACTACGTGGATGACGGGGCGCCCGTCGCCTCCGTCCCCGCGGCCGGGGAGCGCGAGGAACCGACGGGAGCGCGCTACCTCATCGTCACCGACCACATCTACGAGGACTCGCTCGAGCCGCTCGTCGCCTGGAAGGACACGAAGGGGCTCCGCCCGAAGGTCGTCAACCTCTTCGAGACCGGGATGACGGCCGACGACATCCGCCTCTACATCCAGAACGCGTACGACACGTGGGACGTCCCCCCCGAGTACGTGCTCCTCGTGGGCGACACCGAGGTGCTTCCCCCCTTCCACGCCCTCGCGGTGACCGACAACTACTTCGCCACGGTCGAGGGAACCGACTACGTGGCCGACCTCTTCGTCGGCAGGCTCCCCGCGGACAGCGTCTCCGAGTGCGAGACGATGATCGCGAAGATCCTCGCGTACGAGAGGCCGTGGACGTCGGACGATCCGGCCTGGCCGATGAGCGCGTCGCTCCTCCTCCGTGACGACTTCGACATGGGCGACATGATCTACTACGACAACACGTGGTTCATCCACGACCTGATGGAGGCGCACGGATTCGATCCGATCGACCTGCTCTTCCACGCCGACGGCATCACCAACGGCGACACCTACGCGTCCCTGAACACGAGCAAGGGGTTCGTCAACTACCGCGGCATCGCGGGCGACTTCTGGCCCGAGCCGTTCAGCATCGCGCCGACCTCTCTCACGAACGGCATCAACGGGCCCATCGTCGTCTCCGCGACCTGTCTCACGGGGGCGTACGACGACGACGTGCGCCTCTCGGAGTGGTGGCTCAGGGCCGGCACGCCGGCCGACCCGACCGGAGGTGTCGCGTTCTTCGGAACGAGCACGCACGGCCAGGGTCCCGAGCTGTCGCGGAAGAGGGGCTACATCGATGAGGCCTTCTTCGCCAACGCCATGGGACCGGGCCGGACCCTCGGCGAGGCGTGTCTCGCGGGGAAGCTCGAGGTCTTCACCGTGACGGGAGACCAGTGGGAGTACGAGGGATGGAACCTGCTGGGGGATCCCGATCTCAGCATCTGGACCGCCGTCCCGGAGTCGCTCGCGGCATCGCGTGAGCTCGTGATGCACGACGACCACCTCGAACTGACCGTGACCGTGTCGAACGATCGTGAGGCGGTCGCGGGCGCGTTCGTGACGTGCCAGAAACCGCACGCCTTCTACCTGTCCAGCGAGACCGACGGCGCAGGCGGGGCCACCTTCGTCTTCGACGCCGCCCTCCCCTGCACCCTCAGGCTGACCGCAACGGGCAAGAACGCTGTGCCCCTCGACGAGACGGTCGTCGTCGCGCCGCAGGGACCGTACCCGACGTTCGCCGAGGCGACGATCGACGACTCCGAGGGAGGAAACGGCGACGGTTTCCTGAGCCCCGGCGAATCGGCCTCGGTCTCGATCTGCCTCACGAACATCGGCTCCGCGGGAAGCGCCGGCGTCCAGGCCGTGCTCCGGTCGCTCGATCCCTACGCCTCGGTGACCGACAGCGTGGCGAGCTTCGGGGACATGGCCTCCGGCGCCACCGAGTGCGGCGACGTGTCCTACGGAATCTCGGTCGCGGACGACTGGCCGGGCGGGTACCACCTGCCCATCGCGCTCGCGATCGCGCACGACGGGTCGCTGGGCCTCTGCCGCCCGACGCCCCTCCCGACGGTGAGCGGCGCCCTCACGGCCGGCGCCGCGTCGTTCGACGACGGAGGCCCGGGAGGAGACGGGGACGGCCGCATCGAGCCCGGCGAATCGGCCGGCATGATCCTCGAGCTCAGGAACGCGAGCGGCGCGGCCCTCTCGTCGATCACCGGGACCCTCTCGAGCGCCGACCCGTACGTCTCGGTGGTGAACGACCTCGTCCTCTACGCCGATGCCCCGGCGGGATCGCTCATCCAGAACGCGAGCGAGCCGTTCGTCGTCTCCGTCTCGCCCGGGATCCCCCCCGACCACGAGGTGACGCTCTCGCTCCGCGTCGACGGCGAGGCGCCGACGTACGCGTACGCTGAATCGCTCGACATCGCGCTCGATGTGTCGACAGCGCTCACGTCGCTCCCGTCGGGCCCGGACGCGTACGGCTACTACGCCTACGACTCGACCGACACGCTCTATCGCGAGGCGCCCATCTTCGAGTGGATCGACATCGCACCGCCTGGGCCGGGCGGCCGCATTCCCCGCGTGAGCGACGCGGACGACGACGTGAAGCTCCTGCCGACCGGCTTCACCGTGGGGTACTACGGCCTGCCGGTGACCTGGATGGTGCTCTGCACGAACGGTTTCGTGTCGCTCGAGATGACCAACTTCGTCTACGGAACGAACTCACCGATCCCGTCGATCCTCGGTCCGCCCAACATGATCGCGCCCTTCTGGGGCGAGCTCGACCCGTCGGCCGGCGGCGACGTTTACGTCTGGCAGGACGTCACCGGCGGCCGCATCGTCATACAGTACGAGAACGTCCGCCACAAGAACTCCTCCGACGCCGAGACGTTCCAGGTCGTCATCTACGACCCCTTCATCTTCCCCACGCCGTCGGGCGACAGCAAGATCCTCTTCCAGTACGAGTCCGTCTCGCAGTCGGACAGCTGCACCGTCGGAATCGAGAGCCCGTCGCAGCTCGAGGGCGTTGGCTACCTCTACGACGGGGGCTACGACCCGCGCGGCGCACCGCTGGACGACGGCCTGGCGATTCTCTTCACCACGGCCGCGCCGGAGACCCTCGCACTTCCGTGGATCGTTCTGCGCGATGTCACCGTCGACGATTCCGAGGGCGGGAACGGGAACGCGGTGGCGGAGCCGGGTGAGACCGTGGCGCTCGTCGTGGAACTCGCGAACGACGGACTGGGCGCCGCCACCGATGTCGTGCTCGCGCTCGCCACGAGCGACTCGTCGATCGCGCTCGCCGACACGACGGCGAGCCTGCCGGACATGGAGCCGGGCGGATCGGCGACGAACGGAGCGAGCCCCTTCACGCTCACGGTGTCGGAGGAGCTCGACGACTCGTCCGCGACGCTCTGGCTCCGCGTGGGAGGGAGCGCGGGCGCGCACCAGCGAGCACTCAGACTCGATCTCGACCTCGTGAGGCCCACCCCCGTCGCTTCACGCCTCGCCCTCTCGCCGTGCTACCCGAACCCGTTCAACGACGGAACGCGCGTGCGTCTCACGCTCCCGGAGCGGCGAGATGTGACGCTTCGGGTCTACGACGTCGCGGGGAGGCTCGTCCGAACCGTGTGGGACGCTCCTCTCGATGCCGGGCCGCGGGAGCTCGACTGGGACGGCCGGGACGCGGACGGGCGGCAGACGGCGAGCGGCGTCTACTTCGTGCGGCTCAGGGCCGGAGACGACACGAGAACGCGCAAGGTCGTCGTGCTGCGCTGAGAACACACGTCCTCCCACTTGCGGTTGAGGGCGGTCGATGACGGTTCCATGGTGATGGTCGTCGCACCGCGGTGGCCCCGACCGTCATCCTCCCGGTGCCTCGAGCCCCTCCCGACCACGGCGCCACGACCGACCGCCCGCCGGCGGCGCGCGTGAGCAGGCATCACGATCCCGAAAACCCCGTCTGCACCTCCCGATCCGGGCGAAGCTCGGCCGGCGGGACCGTGGCTCGGCATTTCTGTGGCATCACACTCCCTGATGTGTTATGATAACTGTGAACATCGAGTGAAGGCGTGCCGCCCGGAGGCGGCGGGGACGGAGCGAGTGAATCCCCACTCAGTGTATGTACGGGGCGCTCCAAGGGACCAGGAGAGACACCGTGAGAATCCTAGGACCGATCCTCCTCATTCTCGTGACAGCGGTCGCGGCGCCGGCCGACCTCTCCCCGTGCTACATCGAGCTCCTCTCCGGCTCCTACTACGAGCCCGGCACGCCGGACACGCTCGTCTTCAAGATCTACAACCACGCGACCGACGGCGAGGCGATCAAGGACGTCATCATCCAGATCGAGAGCTACTGGGTGCTGTGGGTCGAGGAGGAGACGCTCGGATACGACGAGATCGAACCGGGCCGTCCCAGTTGGGAGACGTCGGTCCACTACGCGACGGGCTGCCCCGACTACTGCATCGCCATCATCGGCGCGAACGACAACAACGGAAACCCGGGAGAGATCTTCCCCGGCGAGAGCACGACGCTACGCGTCGGCTGCGAGGCGAGCGTGGAGCACTGCCCCACCGAGATCGATGTCTACTGGTGGCTCTTCGGGGACGTGTTCAAGGACGGCGTGCGTTCGAACACGAGCGGCCTCTTCAGCGTGGGCTGCGTGGAGCCGTCACCCGTCGCGTCCGGGAGCTGGGGCGCGATCAAGGCGCTCTACCGGCAGCCGTAGCGAGCGAGTAGGCAACGCCCGGCCGAGGGCTCCGTTCGACACCGAGCGATAGTCGACTCCGCGATACCGCCACACAACGAATCGGCCCCCGCCGCATCCGCGGCGGGGGCCGAGCGTTTCGAGAGCCCGAGGCGTCGATCGCGGCCGAGGCCGCTCGCGCCGGGACTACCTGTAGAGAGCCTTGATGCTACCCCACGTGGACTCCTCGACGGCGGTCACCTCCTGGAACTCGATCTGGGCCGCGCCGGAGTTGTTGCCCATCGTGAAGATGCTGTCATCGACGAAGAAGGCGTAGACCCAGCCCGTCACGTGGATCGTGAACTCGATCTCCTCGCCGTACTCCAGGAACTTCAGGATCGGATGGGTCGGCCGCGTCGGGTCCTCGTCGACCCTGCGGTAGAACATGCAGACGCCGTCGAACGCCCCCTCGGGGTACCCGTTCGTCGCCCCATCGCCCGTGACCGAGGCCACGTAGTGCGTATACGGAACGAGCACGATCTTCGCCGCGCCCTGATCCTCGAGGCCGACGCAGTTGAAGACCGCGTTGACGTTGATCTCAACGGGCGTGCCCGACGCCGGCTCGCAGAGCACGGTCAGGCTGCCGGTGTTGTCGGCGACGTCCTTCAGGGTCTTGTCCACGAGGAACGCCCAGAACGGCGAGCCGCTCGCGACGATGGTGATTTCCTCTCCCTTCGGGAGGAAACGGATGACGGGGTGGTTCGGACTGACGAAGTCGTAGTAGTAGAGGAAGAGACCATCGAACTCGCCGTGCGGCATCGGATTCGCGCGCGCGTTGCCGTCGCAGGAGACCGTGTAGATCATCCCGGGCTCGAGGCTGGCGCTGATGCCGCCCATCTGCATCAGTGCGAGGCAGTTCCCGTTGTACGGCAGGCCCGGAATCTTCGTGCTCACCGTCAGGTACTCCGTCGCCTGCGCGGCGGCCGAGTACGCCGTCATCCACACGACGATCATGAAGAGCACCAGCAGATAGCTCCGTCTCATACCGCTTCCCTCCTTGGTCGGGTCGCCCGCGGGTCCGGCCGCGTGACAGACATAGGCGTGACCCGCGTGGCCGCGGGCCGCGTCACGTGATAGATCGCTAGTTCGAATATACCATACTTCCTGCGTCCGGTCAAGTTCTCCTGCGAGCCTCTCTGAGACCCCCGAGCGCCGGCCCGGCGCGGGCCGAGCGCACGTTGCCGAACGGCGCCGACGATGGTATCATCCCCCGAACGCCAACGTGCGCCCCCTGGTGGCTCCGCCTCCCGGACGCCGTCCTCGCGCGCACCATCGACGAGAGGAGCCGATGCCCGCCCACCACGCCGCCACCCTCCTCATCGCCGCCTACCTGATGGGCGCGATCTCACCCTCGTATCATCTCGGACGGGCGATCCGCGGCGTCGATCTCCGCGATGTGGGAAGCCACAACCTGGGAGCGCGGAACGCCGGACGTGTTCTCGGGAGGCGGATCGGCATCACGGTGTGGGCCCTCGATGCTGCCAAGGGCGCCCTCGCGACGGGGCTCGCGCTCGCGACCGGTGGAGGCACGCTCCTCGCGATCGGTTGCGGCGCAGCCGCGGTCGTCGGACACAACTGGCCCGCTTACTACGGCTTCCGCGGCGGACGAGGCGCATCGTGCGCGCTCGGGGCAAGCCTCGTGCTCCTTCCGATCGAGATGTCGGTCGGGTTCGGTCTCTGGGGCGCCGTGTGGCACGTCTCTGGGAGCCTCTACCTGGGGGGACTCATCGCGTTTCCCGCGGCGACGGTCCTTGCCTTCGTCCTGGGCGGTTCGGGGCTCAGGGCCTTGAGTCCTCTTCTCGTCGCAGTTCCGCTCATGCTGCGGCACGTGCCGGCCATGGTCGAGATGATCCGTCGGAGGACGTTGAGGTTCCCGTGACCGGGACCGACGGGCGGAGGCGGGATCAGCGCGATGAGGCGCGGCCGACGCGCGGAATCGGGGCCGACGCAGAGAGGCGGGATCAGCGCGATGAGGTGCGGCCGACGCGCGGAATCGGGACCGACGCAAGGAGGCGGGGCCGTGAGACCCCGCCTCGCGCTTCATCTGTCGCGGTCGCTCCGCGCTCCTAGTCGCACAACCTCCGGCGCAGAATCACCCCGATCCCCACGAGCCCGCTGCTCAGGAGCAGCAGCGTCGCCGGCTCCGGCACGGGCGGGAGGTTGTTGTGCATCTTCGCCTGCCCTGTCTGCCACGGTTCCCCACTACCGACCGCCAGATCACGGCTCTCGTACTCGTAGCCGGATCGCACCCGCATCGACTCGAGCTGGCCGAGCATGACCTGCGTCTCGTCCCCGCGCGCGAGCTCCTCGTGAAGGAAGAGCGTCGCGGACGCGCCCGTCGACAGCGCGAGCAGAACGATGAGCGCTCCAATGATCGCAAGCTTGGTCACTGCGCCATACCTCCCCGGGGACTCCCCGGAACTTGGGCTCTCGTCTCGGACCACTCCAGCGTGCGTCGGCGTGCCCAGCGAATGACGGCTCATTCAGACCGTGAGAGCGTCGCCCGCGGCCACGCCAAGTCAACGTCTTACCATGTACAAGAATAACACAGACTTCTCAGTGTTGTCAAGTTCAATGATCAGGGGCCACATCCTCGTCCGGCTCCACGAGTTCCTCGGACTTCTTGGGGCGTCTGGGAGCCTGCAAGGCCGCTCCTGGCCCTTGTGGGCGCTCTGCGTGCACGCCCCAGAGTCCCGCAGGACGTTCGAGGGCCCGCGTCGCGACTCGGACGAGCGGCGCCGCCCCCGGATCCGCCCGCGAACCTGCGCCCAAAGACCGCTCCGGCGGAAAGAACAAGGCGGGCGCCGTGGAAGGACGCCCGCCCTGGATCTCCTGAGTCCCTACTCACCTACCTGAGCTTCACGAGCTTGCTGCCGGTGATCTCCTCCTGGCCGTGCATCAACCGGACGAAGTAGATCCCCGCGGCGACCTCGTGGCCCGAGGCGTCGCGTCCGTCCCACGATACCTCGTGCTCGCCTCCGGGAAGCCTGCCCTGGAAGACGGCCGTGACGCGGCGGCCCGCGGCGTCGTAGAGCTCGATCGAGACGTCGCCCGCAGCCGGCAACGCGAAGGCGATGCGCGTCCGCCCTGCGAACGGGTTCGGGCTCGCCGGTGACAGTGCAAGCGCGGTGACCGCGGTCTCGTCGGGCACCGACGTGGTGTTCGTCTCACTGAAGCAGGCCTGAAGCACGCCGTAGGTGTGCGTGAGGTCGGCGTACGGGCACGGGCTCGGGTTGAACCCGCCGGCCTTCTGCACCCAGCAGGCCACGCCCATCGTGTCGTAATCCCACGCCGCCTGCACGGTGAAGGTCTTCTGAATGTCGATACTCTGACCTGTGAGGAGCTCGAACGCGTCGCCCGTGGTGCTCGTCAGATACTCGACGACGTGATAGGGCATGTGCGAACGGCCCCCGCCGTAGCAGGGCACCATGTCGTCGTGCGTCGCGACCATGCAGAAGAGGGCGCCCGTCACGTCCTCCTCGGCCTCGATGTGCGCCGTGAAGTCCCCGATGCCGTTCTCCGTCAGCGTGATCGTCAGCGGGGACGGCAACGCTGCGTGCGCCTGAAAGTCGGCCTCGAGCCACGAGGTCGGCCACACGTCCTGGAGGCCGTTCCCGGCGATCGTCGGCATCGCGGTGATTCCGTAGAAGCTCGTCCTGTCAGGCCAGAGGGGGATATCGATGTCGTTGTGCTGGACGAGCACCATCTCCTCGTGGCTGTGCGTCTGCTGCCAGCCGTCGACCGCAACTGCGGCCGCAGGACACGTGCTTCACCACGTCGCGCTGAAGTGCTCGTAGAGCACCGTTCTGTCAGCGCCGGTCGCCATCGAGACGAGAATCAGAATGGAACAGAGGGCAATCAGACAAGCCCTGAGCATAGCTCCCCTCCTTCGCGCGCGCGTGCTACCTCCCCAATCTCTGCTACGCGCTGCAAAGGCGCTTGGGCAGCCCGTCCCAGGACATTACGGCGGGATCGATACTGGCTTGAGAGTACCACATCCCGAGCCGCCAGTCAAGATCGGACCCCCCCCCTCGCGCGCCGGCCGGATTCGGCGCCGCTTGCCCGTTGCATCTCCCCCGCCGCCCGGATACTATAGGCTCCGTTTGCACGACCGCCCGCTTCGGGCGCCGGGCCGGATGCACCGTTCCCGGCACTCCGGACGCCCGGCGCGCCGGTCCATCGCTCGCTCCCAGGAGCAACAGGAAAGGAGACCCCATGGAGTACGACCCTGAGATGATGCTCCGACAGCTCCCGCGCCTGAGGATCCCGGACCTCCGCGGGAACCTCGGCCGGTGGGTCGCGATCGGCATCGTCGCGATCATCTTCCTCTCCACGACGTTCTACTCGGTTGCCACCGATGAGGTGGCTGTCGTGAAGCGTCTCGGCGCCTACGTCCGAACGGTCCCGAGCGGGCTTCACTTCAAGCTCCCCTTCGCGCTCGAGAAGGTGCAGAAGGTCCGAGTGAAGCACGTCTTCAAGGAGGAGTTCGGGTTCGCCACCGCGCGGGCCGGGATCCGCACGGTGTACCAGCGGGGCGACTTCTCGGGCGAGTCGCTCATGCTCACCGGCGACCTGAACGCGGCGGTCGTCGAGTGGATCGTGCAGTACCGAGTCAACGACCCGGTCAAGTTCCTCTTCGAGGTGCGTGAGGTGCTGGACACCCTGAGGGACGTCTCGGAGGCGGCGATGCGCCAGATCGTCGGCGACCGGAGCGTCACGGAGGTTCTGACCGTGGGACGGCGCGAGGTGGCGGACGAATCGCAGCAGGCAATGCAGAGGATCCTCGACGACTACGAGACCGGGATCCAGATCGTCGCCGTGAACCTCAAGGACGTGAACCCGCCCAACCCGGTGAAGCCCTCGTTCAACGAGGTGAACGAGGCCAAGCAGGAGAAGGAGCGCCTGATCAACGAGGGATGGGCGGAGTACAACAAGGCGATTCCGGCGGCCGAGGGCGAGGCGCAGCGCGCGATCCGGGACGCCGAGGGCTACGCGCTCGGGAGGGTGAACCGCGCCGAGGGCGACGCCGAGCGCTTCGTGGCGGTCTGGCGGGAATACTCGCGGGCCAAGGACGTCACGAAGAGGCGTCTCTACCTCGAGACCATGAGCGAGGTTCTGCCGGGGATCCCCAACAAGTACATCGTCGACGCCCAGCTTGAGAGCTTCCTCCCCCTCCTTCAGCTCAGCAAGAAGGGAGGGACGCCATGAGCGTGAGCAGAATCACGGTCGCCGTCATCCTCGGCTTCGTGGCGCTCATCATCCTCTCGAGCGCGATCTACGTCGTCGACATGACCCAGCAGATCGTCCTGACGCAGTTCGGCCGCCCGATCGGCGAGCCGATCACGAGCCCTGGCCTCAAGATGAAGATCCCGTTCATCCAGAAGGCCAACGTGTTCGAGAAGCGGATTCTCGAGTGGGACGGAAACCCGAGCCAGATTCCGACCAAGGACAAGAAGTACATCTGGGTCGACACGTTCGCCCGGTGGCGGATCGCCGATCCCCTCAAGTTCATGCAGTCGGTCTCGAACGAGCTCGGGGCGCAGGCGCGATTGGACGACGTGATCGACGCCGTGACGCGCGACCTCATCACGAGTCACGACCTCATCGAGGTCGTTCGCAGCTCGAACCGGGAAATGGCCGGGGCGGAGCTCGACGTGCAGACGCGGGACGTCGAGCCAGTCGAGATAGGACGATTCGCGATCACCCGCCAGATCTTCCAGAGGGCGTCCGAGCAGATGCCGCGCTACGGCATCGAGCTCGTGGACGTCGAGATCAAACGCATCAACTACGTCGAGGAGGTACGCCAGAAGGTCTACGAACGGATGATCTCCGAGCGGAGGAGGATCGCCGAGCAGTACCGTTCCGAGGGACGCGGACAGAGCGCGGAGATCCGCGGCCAGAAGGAGAAGGAGCTCGAACGCATCACGTCGGAGGCCTACCGCATCGCCGAGGAGATCAGAGGAACCGCCGACGCGGAGGCGACGGGCATCTACGCCGCCGCGTACGGGCGCGATCCCGAGTTCTACTCCTTCCTGCGGACGCTCGAGAGCTACAAGCACACGATCGGCGAGGACAGCTCCGTGATCCTCACGACCGACAGCGACTACTTCAAGTACCTGAAGCGGATGTCAGGAAGGTAGGCGCACGGAGGGAATCGAACCGAGGCGGCGGCCCGGCTTGCCGGGCCGCCGCCTCGTGAGCACGGGGTGTCTCAGCGGTTCGGGCGGCCGCCCCGCGACCGCGGCCTCCGCGCGATCGTCGTCATTCGGCGGCTTCCGCGAGTGAAGTCCGAGCCGTCCGTGCAATCGCAGAACCGCTCGACCTCGAGCCCGGCGCGCTCGACCAGACGGGTCATCTGGCGAGGCGTGTAGAGCCGGATGGAGCTGTGCCGGCGGACGCGCCGCCCGCCGCGCTGGAAGATCCAGACGCCGTCGATCCGCTGGGCCTCCGGGTCCCAGCGATTCACGGTGCTGATCCGCACGGGCCCGTAGTCGGTCGTGAAGCGCTCGCGGAACTCCCTCAGGATCCGTTCGCGGTTCGCCTGGTCGATGAGCACCCGCCCACCGGGCCGGAGGAGCCTCGCGAACCCCTCGAGGACCTCGAGGTTCGTCTCGTCGTCGAAGTAGCCGAAGCTCCCCCACCAGTTGACGACGGCGTTGAAACCCGCGTCGAGCCTGAGCCTTCGCATGTCGCCCACGTGGAACTCGCCCGCGAGCCCGGCCTCACGGAAACGTCGCCGCGCGCGGCGGATGCTCGTCTGACACCGGTCGACGCCGACGACCTCGCACCCGGCCCTCGCCAACTCGAACGAGATCCGGCCGTCGCCGCACGGGACGTCGGCGACCCGGGAGCCCTTCCGGAGCCGGAGCGCCCGCCGCACGTTGCGCGCCTCCTTCGGCGCGACGTCTCTCATGGCGGGCGCGCGCTGGAGCGCGCTCCAGGCGCCGGTGAAGAAGGTGTCGGTCCAGTGCGTCACGCCGTGCTCCTCTCGTCGACGCCGACAGACCCGCCGTCGCGCACCCGCTCCTCCGCTCGACGCGGCGGGGCGAACGGCGCAACCCTCGCGTCATCGCTCGCCCCACACTAGCAGCACCAATCGTCTCGATTCAAGCGGGATGCCCGCGGGCATGTTCGCGGTCGCAACCCGCCCCCGGGATCGCGACCCGCTCCTGCGCTCGCAACCCGAGCCCGGGAGCGCTGCTGCCCGCAGTCGCGCGCTCGGACACCGCCCGCGGGACTCCCCCGGGGACGCAGCCCGTGCCCGGAGCGGCCGCAGGCAGCGCCGAGCGCTGGAGCGCCCCTACTGCTCGAAGTAGCCGTCGGGGTTCGGCAGCGTGATCTCCCGGTCCTCTTCGTCCGAGCGCAGGAGGGCCGCGAAATCGACCCCGCTGTCCTCGGCCATGGCGAACGCGTCTCCGAGGAACCGAGCCCACGCAATCTCGTCGCCCGTCTTCTCGGCGTGGTGTGGGAACTCCATGCCGCTCGACGCGAGCGACCGCCCGAGAAGCCACTCGACCGCCGCCCGCGACACGTCGGTGTAGCTCGTGCCGGCCGGCTTCCTCACGACGACGACCCCATCGTCCCGAACTCGCACGGCCTCGGCCTCGCCGATCAGGTCCGCCACGAGCGCGGCCGCCCCCTCGTACTGCGCGCCCGGAGAGAGGCCCTCCGCCTCGGCCAGAAGCCCGCGCGCCTCCCTGAGCGAAGCGACGAGCTCCCCGTACTGAGAGGTTCTCGACAGCCCGCGGGATGACGTTGCGAGATCGTACGCCCGAGCAACGAGATCGACCTCGCGCGCGGCGCGCGCCGCCGCAACGGCCGCCTGAAGCCCGGGATCGGCACCGAGCCGCGTCGCTGCGACTGCCAGGCTCTCGGCCCGAACGAAGTCGAACCCCCCCGCCGCGGTCAGGGTCTCGACGGTCAGCGCCCGCGCGTTCTCGGCATCGACCGCGCGGCCGAGCGCCTCGTGCAAGGCGCGGAACGCCTCCGTCGTGAGCGCGAACTCGCCTGCGATCTCCTCACTGACCCGTCTCGCCGTGTCGAGGTCGCCGGCGTCGAGGGCCACCCGCGCGTGCTCGATCCTCTCGAGATCCCGGTGGTTCGCGTCCGCGATCGCCGCCGCCTCTTCATCCGTGAGCGCGAGCCTCACCAGCTCCCCCACCTCGAGCTCGCGCACGCCGTTCAGGTCGGTGAGAGAATCCCACGCGCGGTGGACGTCGCGGCTCGGCTCCGGGAGCTCGGACGGAAGCACGCCGCGCTCGGCCGCGGCGGCGGCCTCAGCGAGACTCCAGAGGCTCTCACCGGGCAGCACGACGGCGACGCGATAGCCGAGGAGCACGCCCCCGGCAGCGTCGCACTCGACGTGCTCGATCTCGCTCTCGATGAGGCGCGTCCTCGCCCGGACGATCTGTCTCGATCTCCACCTCGCGGTCCTGATCGCGGCGAGGTCCTCCGCGTACTGCGTGCCCGCCTCGACGCTCTCAGCGGTCTTGATGTACCCGAGCGCTCGCCGATACCTGCCGCTCTCGAGGGAGGCGGCCGCGAGCTCCCGCCAATCGCCCGCGGTCCTCCCGCGAACCCGCCTCTCCGCAACCTCCTCGCCGGGAGGCGGAGCCACGCCGCCGCTGCGCGCGAGGATAGGAATGAGCGCGCCCAGGAGCAGGATGACGATCGGGAGCGCCCGTGTCGCCTTCGCCGGTAGTCTCATCGTCGGTCCCCCTTTCCGTGGAGCCGAATCCACCGTCGCGGTCGTCGCGTCGCGTGTGCGCCCGCGCCCTCGCGGGCGTCGCGGCCCCCGTTCATCCGTCTCACCAGACGGCTGGGACGGGGGGATTCTTCCTGATCGAGGGACGTGCATCGAGGAGCGTGCGTCGCGGTTGCGGCGTCTGAGGTGTGCGCGGATCGGGTCCGTGGGAGCAGGCGCCGTCGTCGGTGGCGGCGTGGGCCGATCGGTTCCGGAGGATCAGGCGCCGTCGCCCACGGAGGCGTGGGCGTGAGCGGTCTCTTCCTCGGTCGACCGGCTGTAGAAGCGATGAGTCGGGTAGGCGAGAGCGATGTTCGGTTCGTCCGCAAACGCGTGCAGGATGTCCTCCCAGATGGCCTGCTCAGTGCTCCTCCGGCTTCTGGGCTTGCACAGGTACCGAATCGCCAGGAGGACGCCGCTGTCGCGCACGCTCGTGTAGACGGTCGGGGTGAGCTTCGAGTAGAAGATCATGAACTGCTTGCTGGCTTCCTTGAGCCTCTGCTCCGCGCCGCGGCTCAGGCTCTCCCCGCGCTTCGTCGCGATCTCGCTCAGGATCCCCTTGGCCCTCTCCCAGTCGCTCTCGAAGGTCACGAGGACGGGGATCTCGTTCCAGATGTGCTGGAAACCGCGGGTGTAGTTCGCGAGGGGCTGCGTGATGACCACGCCGTTGGGCACGTGCAGGACGCGCCCGGTGCTCTGATCGGCCTCGACCCAGTTCGCGATCTCCATGAGCGAGAACTGGAAGGCGCGGATGTCGATGACGTCTCCGGCGTGCTCGCCGACCTGAATGCGGTCACCCACGACGAACGGCCTGCGCAGAACGATGAAGATCCACGCCGCGAGATTGGCGATCATGTCGCGGAGGGCGATCGCGAGACCGGCCGACGCGAGACCGGCGAAGGTGGCGAACGACTGGAAGCCCGTGAGCCAGATCCGTCCGATCACGAGGACCCCGAACAGAACGGCGAGGTAGCCGGTCGCCTTCCGCCAGCCGTATCTGACCTTCACGTCCTCGCTTCGCCGGTTGACAATGGCGAGGGTGAGCCTGCGAATCAGCCAGAGCACGAGCACGACGGCGGCCGTGTGGATCAGGCTCGTGACCACCTCGGGACGGAGGCCCGTGAGCGACGCGATCCGTTCAGCCAACTCGATCACTGGGTTCCCTCACGGTTCGGGCCGGCGGCGAGACATCGAGCCTCGTCGGCTGGCGCCTCGGGAATCGGGTCTTCGGACGCCGGCGTCGGCTCGGTCAATGCGGGCTAAGCACCCGGACGCGCACGACGATAGCAGACAGGGGAGCGTTGTCAAGTGGGCTCGGCGGCGATCAGCGCCCGTGGCCGGCGCGGTTCACGGACCCCGCTCCGGGACCTTTCGCTTGACTCGGTCTCTCCCCCCGCCGTATACTCCGCGGCGGCCCGAACGCGCATTGCCGGACATCGGGTGCAAGGAGTTCTTGGCGATGACGAGACGACTGTCATCCCCGTTTCGTTGGGGCCCCGCGACGCGTGAGAGGGGGTAGTTCAGAGTGCCAGTCGGACGAATCAAGTGGTTCAACGTCTCGAAGGGCTACGGCTTCATCGAGATCGAAGGGAGCGAGGACGTCTTCGTCCATTACTCGGCCATTCAGATGGACGGCTTCAAGGCGCTCCAGGAGGGCGACGCCGTCGAGTTCGAGGTGGCGAACGACGGGAAGGGCCCGAAGGCCGCGAACGTCGTCGTGACGGCCAGGACCGAGGAGCAACCCAGCTACTAGCTGGAACGAGAGCGCGGTGCGAGCTTCAGACAGCGGGGGCCCGTCTTGAGAGACGGGCCCCTGTTTCACGTGTCTCGCGTCCGATTCGGCTCACCGATCCGAGGGCCGGCGACTCACGGCTCCTCGAACCGGCGGCTCACCGATCCCCGAGCCAGTCGATCGGGAACTTGGGATCGAGTCTGACCACGTCGAGGAGCGTCGCGATGAGATGGCCGTCGTCCCCCGAGCGCATCGGATTCAGGTACTCCCAGACGAGCGTCCCGTCCGGCGTCACCTCGAAGGCGCGCCCGTAGTCTGACTCCGTGATGAGCGTGTTGCCGTTGGGCAGCCTGTGGCTGGCGCCGCACATCTTGCTGTAGAAGTCCGCCGCTGGTTTGCCCTCGTATTTCCAGACGATGTCCTGCGAGAGCGGGTCGATCTCGATCACGCGGGACTTCCCGTGGTTTCCGTTGTTGTCGAAGACGAGGATGTTGCCGTTGTCCAGCAGCCTCGGATCGTGCTGTGCCTGCCAGAGGCCGAAGAGCACCCACACGACCTGCTCGAGATCCATGTCGATCACGGCGATGATGTCGTAGGTTCTGAGCGAGACGAGGACGTTGCCTTCCCTGAAGACGGGGATCCTGTCGGCGTGCCTGCCGTCGAGAAGCCGGATCGAGTTCGTGTGGAAGATGTCACCGGCGCGGTTCGTCCCGAGGATCTTGAGGATGTTCGAGAAGTCGGATTGCTCGAACGCCTTGAGCACCGAGAAGCTCTTGATCTCGTTGCCCTGCTCCGCGTCGAGCACCGTCACGAAGTCCTCGAGGACGTCCTTCCGGGCGTTGATGCGCGGCAGGACGTGGTTCGTCCTCGTCAGAACGTAGATCCGGCCGTCGGTCACGTGGAAGTCGTGATGCTCGCCGCCGAGGCGCTTCCAGAGGAGGTTCGAGTCCCTGTCGACCTTCACCATCCCCAATCCCTCGTAGAGCGCCAGCACATCGCCGTTCTCGAAGACGTAGGCGCGCCGCCAGTACTCGGAGCTGTCCCGGCCCTCTTCCTCCGCCCTCTCGCCCTCATCGGGCCACGCCTTCAGAAAGTCGTAACGCCACTCGTGGAGCACGTTCCCCTCCATGTCCATGAGCGTCGCACTCGGCGCGTGTCCCGACGTGAAGAAGTTGAGACCGCGGTACGCGAGCGAGCTGTCGTAGGTCGTCACGCCTGACCACGACGGCGCTGGGTAGTAGCCGCCGAGATAGCCGATCGACTTGAGCTTCTCGAGCTCCTGGCGCTGCTCCTCGTGGAGACGTCCCCGCTTCTGCCAATCCCGCGCGGTCCGCCACCGGCCGTCCGGTCCCTTCTCCTCCTTCTCGGTCTCCTCACCCTCGTCGTCGGTCGCCCACGCGTTGCCGAACGGCAGCCCCGCGTGCCCGAGCACGACAAACGCGGCCAGGAGACACGCGATCCCCCAAAGGGCCTTGCGTCGCCGCGCGGTCCCTCTCACAAGCGTTACGTCAGACAACGTCGCCTCCTTGTACGCGTCCACGCGAGCGTCTCGAGCGCCTTCGTTCCCTCGCGCGACTCGGCGATCGCACTCTGTGCCCACTATAGCACGTCGGCCGCGCGGCCGGAAGCGCTCCTGCCGGTCATCCATGGGCGTTGACATCACACCCGCGCGGCCGTAGGATGGGCCCGCTCCGGTGATCGGAGCCTGAGAGGACACCAAACGTACCGTAACCAAGGAGGTGCAGGATGCGCAGGACCATGACGATGCTCGCGCTCGCCTCGATGGTCGCCGCCCTGATCCTGGCAGGGTGCGAGGACAAGTCGACGGACCCCCAGGACGCGACCTGGCAGTCCCTCACCGATTCGCCGCACGATGTCTACTGGGGCGGCGCCATGTTCTGGGACGGCGGCGACGGAATCTACGCGCTCGAAGGAGACACCGATCTCGGCGCGGCGGCCCGCGATGAGAGCAAGGGCTTCGCACGCTACGACATCTCCACAAACGGGTGGACCGATCTCGCCGAGACACTCCAGGATCCAGGGTGGTCCGCGTCGCTCACCGGCCCCGGCTCCGGCCCCATCTACTGCCTGGTGGGGAACGGTTCCAACAACCTCCTCGCTTACGACGTCGGTGACGACTCGTGGTCGCTCCTCGCTGAGCCGGGCGGGATGGAGTTCCGCCACTGCGGGAACGCGCTGGTCTGGCCGGGGGGAGGCGACTACCTCTACGCCGTCCAGGGAGACGGCACGGACGACTTCCTGAGGTACGACGTCACGATGGACGCGTGGGAGATGCTCGATCCGGTCCCGACCGAGCTCGACTGGGGGAACTCGATCGCGTGGGGTGGGGGCGATCTCGTCTTCGCAACCGGCACAGACACCACCTTCTGGTGCTACGACTACGGCGACACCACGTGGACCGAGAAGGCACGGTGCCCCGACGGATTCGCCGCGGGCGGCTGGCTCTGCTTCGACGGCGATTCGTCGCTCTACGCGATCCTCGGGGGCGGCCGGCCCGACCTCTGGCGGTACGACATCGCCGAGGATGCGTGGGAGCAGCTCGAGGACGCGCCGACCGCGTTCGAGGGCGGCGCCGCGATCGTCTCCGACGGAGACGCCATCTACGCGAGGCCCGGCGGCGGCTCACCGGAGTTCTGGGTCTTCAAGTAGAACGCCAGAGGAAGTAGACCCGGGTAGGCTCTGCAAGCAGAACGCGACGGAAGAACGGCGAGGGAGAGACGATGAAGCGGGGGATCGTCGCCGCATGCGCGGTGGCCGCGGCGCTGGTCGCGGGGTGCACGGCTCAGGATGACGGCGAGGTTCGGATCGTCTTCGCGGCGGGGAACGACCCGTCGGGAGCGACGGCGGCGCTCGTCGAGGAGTACAACGCGTCGCACGAGGGCGTGACCGTCTCCTTCCAGCCGATGCCGGTGAACACCGACACGCAGCACGACGCCTACGTCACGTACCTCTCGGCCCGCGACGCCACGATCGACCTCTACAGCCTGGACGTCATCTGGACGGCGGAGTTCGCGCGCGCCGGCTGGATCGTGCCCCTCCCTCCCGGCTTCCTTGCCGCCGACGATTTCCTCGATGGTCCGCTCGGAAGCGTGACCTACGAGGGGACGGTCTACGCCGTGCCGTGGTTCACCGACGCGGGCGTGCTCTACTACCGACGGGATCTCCTCGAGGAGGCGGGAGTCCCCGTACCCGAAACGTGGGACGAGATCAGGGAGGCGTACGAGAAGATCGCCGCGCCGCGCGACATGGAGGGCTTCGTGTGGCAGGGAGCGCGCTACGAGGGTCTCATCTGCGACTTCCTCGAGTTCCTCTGGGGTCTGGGCGGCTCGATCGACGGCGCCGTCGTCGCGGCCGACCCTGCCCTCGCCGAGCGGGAGATAGCGCAGGCGATCGAGCTTGTCCTCGGGTTCTTCGACGACGGCGTGTCTCCGGAGAGCGTACTGACCTACAAGGAGGAGGGCTCGCTCAGGCTCTTCACGGAGTCGCACGCGCTCTTCCTCCGCAACTGGCCGTACGCCTGGAGCATGGCGGAGGGCGAGGAATCCAAGGTGAAGGGCTTGGTCGGCATCGCCCCACTCCCCCACGCGGCGGGCGAAACCGGCTACTCGACGATCGGCGGCTGGAACGTCGCGCTGTCGAGCCACAGCACGCACCCCGACGAGGCGCTCGAGTTCCTGGCCTTCATCACAAGCGAGAGGGCGCTCAAGCTCCGGGCCATCGAGGGCGCCTACCTCCCGACCCGGAAGAGCACGTACGAGGACCCCGAGGTCCTCGCGGCGAACCCGCACTTCGAGAGCTTCTTCGAGGTTTTTCGATACACGCGCAATCGCCCGCGGTCTCCCCACTACCCTCAGATCTCGGACATCATCCAGGTGAACGTACACGAGGCGCTCTCCCGGCAGAAGTCGCCCGAGGAGGCGGCGAGCGCCATCGTGGAGGACCTCGCCGAGTTCTCTTTCGAGTAGGCTCTGTCCCTGCGTGGAGAGCCCATGAACCGAAGGCAGGAGACCCGCCTCGCGGCGTGGCTCGTCGCGCCGTCGCTCGTCTTCGTCGCCGTGCTCGGGGCCTTCCCGGTCCTCTCCCAGTTCGTCCTCTCCCTGACGGAGTTCAACCTGAAGTTCACCGACGAACGGAGCTTCGTCGGACTCGCGAACTTCGCGAAGCTCCTCCGAGACGACGTCTTCTGGCGTGACCTGGGCCAGACGTTCCAGTTCACCGTCGTCTCTGTCGGCCTCGAGCTGCTCCTGGGACTCGCGGTCGCGCTCCTCCTGAACAGGATCGGCCGCGGGCGCGCGGCGACCAATGCCTCGGTGATCATGCCGTGGGCGCTCCCGACCGTCGTCGCGGCCACGATGTGGTCGCTGATCCTGAACGACCGGATCGGGCTCGTGAACTCGGTCCTCGAGAGGATCGGACTCGCCCGCGAGCCGATCGTCTGGCTGGGACCCAAGCTCGCGATGACCTCGGTGATCCTCGCGGACGTCTGGAAAACGACGCCGTTCGTCGCGATCATCCTCCTCGCTGGCCTGAAATCGATACCGCGGCACTACTACGAGGCCGCCGAGCTCGACGGCGCGGGACGGTGGGGCACCTTCCGCGCCATCACGCTGCCGCTCTTGAAGCCCTTCATCGCGGTGGCGGTGCTCTTCCGGGCGATGGACGCGTTCCGGATCTTCGATCTCATCTGGGTCCTGACCGGCGGGGCGTCGAAGACGGAGACGGTCTCCGTCTACATCTACAGAGTGCTGTTCCGGTACTCGGATCTGGGGTACGGATCGGCGATGACGGTCGCGCTCTTCGCGATCGTCTTCGGCATGAGCCTCGCGCTCATCAGGTTCATGCGGATCGCAGACGACGCGCGGTAGCGCTGTGTGCACGACCGCAGCGACGCGCGGTAGCGCTGTGTGCACGACCGCAGCGGCGCGCGGTAGCGCTTGTGTGCACGACCGCAGGCGGCGCGCGCGGGCCGCGACCGCGCCCGGCTGAGGCGGAAGGCGGAGCCGGGATCTCCGAGACGACGAACGACGTGGAGGTAGGAAGTGGCGCGAGTTCGGCACACGAGGATCTGGCTGTGGCTGGCGAGGGCGGGAGTGATCGTCTTCTGCCTCCTCCCGCTCTACTGGATCGCGAACGTGAGCCTCTCGACGTCCAGCGCCCTGTACAAGACGCCGCTCGATTACTTCCCTCGCCCGCCCGTCCTCGAGAACTACCGGGCGGTGTTCGCCGTGAACCAGTTCCCGCGAAACGTCCTCAACAGCTTCGTCGTCGCGTCGCTGACGACGCTCCTGACGCTCGCGCTCGGCTCTCCTGCCGCCTACGCCCTGTCGCGGCTCCGCCTCAAGAGGAAGAACCTCATCATGGCGCTCTTCCTCGGCGTCGCCATCTTCCCGGCGATCGGGATGGTCGGTCCGCTGTACGTGGCCCTGGCGCGCCTCCACCTCATCAACACGTACGCCGCGCTCGTCCTCCCCTACACGCTCCTCTCGCTGCCGCTGGCGGTGTGGATCCTCACGCACTTCTTCTCGACGCTGCCGACGAGCCTCGAGGACGCCGCGCTCGTCGACGGATGCACGCCGCCCCAGGCGTTCCTGCGGATCATCCTGCCGCTCGCCGCGCCCGGGCTCTTCACGTCGGCGGTCCTCATCTTCATCTTCGCGTGGAACGAGTTCCTCTTCGCCCTCATCCT
Organism: bacterium; assembly: GCA_025774545.1. GTDB lineage: Bacteria > Joyebacterota > Joyebacteria > Joyebacterales > Joyebacteraceae > JALGVU01. The sequence goes on from JALGVU010000019.1 coordinate 49,441, forward strand.
GACGTCGACGCCGGAGTCGAGGACGGTGCCGGTCGCACTGGCGCTCTTCGCCGGTCTCCACGAGCTGCCGTGGGCAACGATCGCCGCTGCGACGGTCGTGAGCGTCGTGCCCGTGCTCGCGCTGGTCGCGCTCTTCCAGAGGAGGATCGTGGAGGGACTCACGAGCGGAGTGGAGCGGTAGGTCTCCGACCGCTCACGCGTCGGTCGAAGGGAGGGACCCGCCCGCCGCGCCGCGGCGGCCGAGCCCGCTACTCAGTGGGTTCGAGCCAGTCGAGAGGGAAGTCCGACGGGAGCCGCACGACATCGAAGAGCGCGGCCGTTGTCGGATTCCGTGATGAGCGTGTTGCCGTTGGCGAGCCTCTGGTTCGATCCGCACGTCGCGCTGAAGAACGGCGTGTCCGGGCTTCCCCGATAGGACCAAACGACCTCCTGCGTGAACGGATCGAACTCGATGACCTCCGAGATGTCGTCGCCCGCCTCGCCCGCCCGGTTGTTGAAGAGCAGCATGTGCCCGTTCTCGATCACCGTCGGCTGGTGCTGCGCTTTCCAACGCCCCATCAGTGCCCACGCGATCGTCTCCTCCTCGAGATCGACGACGGCGATCGTGTCGAGCTCGCGGACCGACACGAGCACGTTCCCGGCCCTGAAGGCGGGCGAGACGCCCTCGAGGCTCCCGTCCAAGACCTCGATCGTGTTCGTGTGGAAGATGTCGCCTGCCTCGGGCATGCGCTCGAGGAGCATCGCGTAGGGCGATCGTTCGAAGGCCTCGAGGAGAGAGACACGCTTCGTGACCTCGCCGTCGGGCGTGAGGATTGTGATGAACTCCTCGAGGACGTGACGCCGGGGATCGATCCGCGGAATGATCACCGCCTCCATGTCGAGCACGTAGACGGTGCCGTCGGCGGCGACGAAGAGATCGTGGTGGCTCGAGCCCGGGTAGCTCCAGAGCAGGTTCGAGTCCTTGTCGAGCCTGACCATCCCGAGCCAGTCGAAGATCGCCAGGAGGTCGCCGTTCTCGAAGACGTGCGCGCGCCGCCAGAACTGCGCGTCGAGCCTGTCCTCCCTCGCGCGCGAGTCGGGCCAGACGTCCCGGAACCCGTAGCGCCACCTGTGGAGCACCTCACCCATCATCGTCGTGAGGACGGCCTCCGGGCCGTGCCCCGAGACCACCAGGTTGTACCCATCGTGCGCACGCTC
>JALGVU010000436.1 GCA_025774545.1 bacterium
GCGAGTTGCGGGGGAGGAATAGTGAGCCGCGTTTCGAAGCGCTGGGAGAGGTTGACTTGAAAGACATCGCCTGCGGCGATGTAGTCGTGGGTGCGCTCGACGGTGCGGAGGTATTCATCACGAGAGAAGTTGGAACGGAGGTCGCCTTCGAACGCGCGGACGGGCGAGAGTGAGGGAACGGGGCTCGCGGTCTCGACGAGGCGCACGAGGCCGGCCATCACGCTCTTCACGGACTTGCCCGAGGGGGTTCTGCCGCGGGCGGCCTCCAGGACGAGAGCGTGCCACTCGGCGGCGTGATGATCGTAGGCCAGAAGGGAATCATAGAAAGCGAAATGCATGTCGGGAATGGAGCAATCGCGGCGGGCGGAACGGGGGAGCCTTTCGATGAAGTGTCTGAGGTCGTAGCCGAGGAAACCGACGGCGCCACCGATGAAGGGAGGCATGTGGGGGCTCGTCTGGACGGAGAAACGGTCGAGGGTTCGGGCGAGGGCGGTAAAGGGGTTGCCACGGCGGACGGTGCTCCCGGCGGCGGTTCTCTCGACGATGCGGTCGTGCACTGCGGAGAGGGTGAGGAAGGGCTCGCACCCGATAAAACTCCACTGGGCCATGGTGGCGTCGGCGCCACCGCTGTCGAGGAAGAAGCAGCCGTCGCGCGGGGCAAGAAGGGGAAAGAGATCCCCGGGCTCGGCGCCGGCGCGTACACGGGCAGCACGCACGCGCAGAGAGTTTTGAGCGACGGCCAGAGCCATGAACAGGTCATCCAACGAAACGGGCGAATTCTAAGAAGGGGATGGTTCCACGTCAAGAAGGGTAACCCTCAAGCGGGGGGAGATCAGTGACGATAGTTAGGGCGGGAGAAGCACGATGCGAGGAGAAGTGAGCCGTCTCGGAGAGATTCCGGACTCGTCACTGACGGATCTGAGCGCGTTTCTCAGTGAGCTTGTGGCGCGGGGGGCAAGCGAGCACACGGTGCGGGCGTACCAGAGCGATCTGGTTCAGTTGATCGCGTGGACGCTCACGGAGATGGACCGCTTCGATGCGGCCAAAGTGGACACGACGCTTCTGAGGAAATACCTAGCTTATCTGAGGGAGACGGGCGCAACGAAGCGCACGGTGGCGCGGAAGATTGCAGCCACGAGGTCGTTCTTCGAGTCGATCATCGGGCGGGGGAAGATCGCGGACAACCCGGCGTCGGGTCTCAGGACACCGCGGCAGACGCGGAAGCTGCCGAAGTTCCTGGATGACAGCGAGATGGCGGCGCTGCTGGAGGCACCTGCGGAAGAGACGCTCCTGGGGAAGCGAGACCGGGCGATCCTGGAACTCCTGTATTCGACGGGTATGCGGATCGCGGAGCTCGTGGGACTGGACGTGGGAGGCGTAGACCTGATCGGCGAGACGTGCATCGTTCGAGGGAAGGGGAAGAAGGAGCGGCTTCTGCCGGTGGGATCGTATGCAACGCGGGCGCTGGAGGCGTATCAGGAGGCGCGTCGCGCGGCAGGCTTCCCGTGTCGACCCGGGGGAGCGCTCTTCATCAACGCGCGCGGGGGCAGGCTGACAGCGCGGTCGGTTGGACGCAACCTGGAGAAGCACATCCGCACGGCTGGGCTGGCAAGGAGGGTGTCGCCACACACGCTAAGACACACGTTCGCGACGCACCTGCTCAACCGGGGGGCGGATCTCAGAAGCGTGCAGGAACTCCTCGGGCACGCGGACCTCGCGACGACGCAGATCTATACGCACGTCACGACGGAACGGCTGCGGAAGGTGTATGAGGAAGCGCATCCCCACGCGAAGAAGAAGCGCTAGGGGGAGGCGCGCAAGGAGGTGGGTCGGAACGTCAGACGCCAGCGGCGATATCGACGACGTTCGGCCGGGTGATTCTCTCGTAGTCGGCGTATTTCATCCGAATGACGTCGGTGTGGGTCCCGGCATTGAAGGCGATCTCGTCATCCTCGGCGAGCCGTTTGTCAACGTAGACAACGATATCATAGAGCTCGCCCAAGGGCGGCTCAGCGCCACTTTCGGACCCAGGGAACTTCGCGACGAAATCGTCCTCGTGGGCAAGGGCGACGGTCCTGGCGCCGGTGACATCGGCGAACTTATCGAGGCTGACGGGACGCGGAGCAGGAAGAACGGCCATCACGAGCTGGTCGTCCTGCTTGAGGATAACTGCCTTGGCGAGTTCTGCGCCTCTGATGTGGGCCTTG
>JALGVU010000437.1 GCA_025774545.1 bacterium
TCATCAACTCCGGATCGGCCACGGTGGGGCTCGGCGGTGACTTCTTCGCCGTGGGAACTGTGTCGAACGAGACGGGCGGCGACTTCACCAACAAGGGCACGACGACGATCCCGGCCGGCGGCCGCCTGGACAACGCCGGGCTTTTCGACCATCAGGAGAACGCGGTTCTTGTCGGGGCGGGGACGTTCGATACGTCGGGCGGCCTCACCGTGATGAAGGGAATCGTAGCGCCCGGCGCGTCGCCTGGCGTCCTCAGCTACGTAGGCGATTTCATCCAGTCGGGGACGAGTCAGGTACATCTCGAGATCGGGGGCTACGTGCCCGGGGTCGACTACGACCGGCTCTCCGTCACGGGCTCGACGAGCCTTGCCGGCGCCGTATCGCTCTCCTTCCTTCCCGGGTTCGAGCCCGCGCCGGGCGACAGCTTCGACGTCATCACACAGACGGAGGCAGTCCGGTCGTCTGCCGGGGGCCGCGACACCCGCGACTTCATCTGCTACTCGGGACTCGATTTCTCCGACACGCTCTACATGGAACCCGACGGGAAACAGCGCGCCGCTGGCCAACGACGATGCGGACAGCGTCGTCGGCTACGTGCCGATCCCGATCCCCGTGCTCGAGAACGACTTCGACCCCGACCTCGACGAGCTCAGGATCATCGACATCCTCACCGACGCGACCGAGGGCCTGGCCTACGTGGAGTTCGGCGATGAGGTGGTGGTCTACACCGCGGCCCTGGGATTCGATGGGATCGATGGTTTCGACTACGTCGTCACGGACTGCGCGGGTGGCGTCGACACGGCGCACGTGACGATCGGCGTGACCGCGCCGCCCCGGAGCTGGCGGGTGCCCGAGGACGTCCCCACGATCCAGGCCGGGATCGACGTGGCCGCGCCCGGGGACACGGTGGTCGTCGCGTGCGGCACGTACTACGAGGGGGAGATCGCGCTCACGTCGGGTGTCATCCTCGAGAGCGAGACGGGAGAGCCCGGCTGCGTGGTCATCGACGCCTCCGGCAGAAGGGGTGCGAGAGGACTGGTCTGTGTGGATGTAGACAGCACCGCCGTCGTCAGAGGCATCACGATCATCGGCGGGAACTCGGACGACTACGGCGGCGGGATGTACTGCTACAACTCATCGCCGCGGGTCGCCGATTGCGTCTTCACGGCCAACTCGGCCGTCATGGGGGGCGGGGCGGTGGCCCTGGAACACCATTCGTCGCCAACGCTCGAGCGCTGTGTGCTGGATGCCAACTCGTCGGCAGTTGGTGGGGCGGTCTTCTGCTTCGATGACTGCTCACCCTCGATCGTCGAGTGCCTCTTCACGGACAACACCGCCGGCTCGAGCGGCGGAGCTCTCGCCTGTGACTCCCTCGCCATCCCGCACCTCGCGAACTGCACCTTCTCTGGCAACGCGGCTCCCGAGGGGGGTGGCATCTCCGTCGGCTGGGACTCGTCGCCGACGGTTGACAACACGATCATCGCGTTCGGCGCCGTCGGTGAGGCCGTCTCCTGCTCCGCGAACGGGACGGTGACGCTCACCTGCAGCGACGTCTACGGCAACGCGGGAGGTGACTGGGTCGGGTGCATCGCGGGGCAGAGCGGCGTCGACGGGAACTTCTCCCTCGATCCGGAGTTCTGCGCTCCGGACAGCGCGAACTACCATCTGGCGCTGAGCTCGCCGTGCGCGGACGCTCCCGGGTGCGGTGTGGTGGGCGCACTGCCCGTGGGCTGCATCAGAGAGCCCGAGATCGACGTGTCTCCAGGCACCCTCGAGTTCGCCCTGCCCGAGGAGGGAGCGGCCTGCGACAGCCTGGTGGTGACGAACGGCGGCCGGGCGGATCTGATCTGGTTCATCCGGGAAGAGGTGGCCGGCGAGGGGCGCGGTGGCCGTCCGTCCTTGACGCGCTCCGCGTCGACACCCGCGTGGTCGGGGGAGGCGGCTCGTCTCACGATCGGCCGCGAGGTTCCCCACTACGAGTGCGCGAAGGGCGAGCGCGACCCCAGAGACGGCGCGACGCCTGCTCGGGGGACCGGTGGTCCGGACGCCTTCGGTTACCGGTGGATCGACAGCGACGAGCCCGGTGGACCTGTGTTTGCCTGGCAGGACATTACCGGCGTGGGGACGGCCGTCATACTGACCGACGACGACTTCGAGGAGGTTCCCATTCCGTTCGCGTTCCCGTTCTACGGCGCCGGCCGCGATTCGATCAGGATCAGCTCGAACGGGTACCTGACGTTCGGTTCGGACGGGACGGACTACAGCAACGACCCGATCCCGGATCCCTCCGATCCGAACGGCCTCATCGCGCCGTTCTGGATGGACCTGACCCCGGAGGCCGGTGGCAGCATCCACTACTACCACGACGCGCTCGCCGACAGGTTCATCGTCCAATACACGGCCATCGACGACCACTGGGGAACCGGCGGCAAGACGTTCCAGGTGTTGCTGAGTCCGGACGGGGAGATCCTGTTCCAGTATCTGGACATGCCCGGCGACCTCGCGGCATCGACGATCGGTGTCGAGAACGCCGACGGGTCCACGGGGCTCGAGGTCGTCTTCAACGCGGCCTACGTGCACGACAGCCTCGCCGTCCTGATCGAGGACGCGATCCCGTATCTCACCGAGGATCCACCCGGTGGTGTTCTGCCCGGCCTCGACTTCCGGACGATCGAGGTCTGCATCGATGTCGCGGGGCT
>JALGVU010000438.1 GCA_025774545.1 bacterium
ACCGCCCGCCTCGTCGCTGTCGATCCAGCTGTACCCGAACGCGTCGGGCCCTCCGGAACCAGTCACGGGCGGCGAGCCTTCGTAGATGTCGGGCTCGCCCTTCTCGAGGTCATGGTACGGAGCACTGGGCGCGGCAGGGAGGCCCTCCGGCCCGTCCTGATACTGGATGGAGACGGAGTACTCGAGATCGGCGTCACCCTCGTTGCCGAGCCCGATGCTCGTCAGCCCCATCTCACCTGGAGCGAGCGTCTCATCGAAGGACTCGGGAGCGGCCGTCACGCTCGGATACGGGATCTCTCCCAGGGTCGGGAACTCGATGAAGTCGACCCAACCCGCGTCGTCTCCGGTGCTGACCGATTGGTCCTTGGTGTAGGACCACTTGAAGGTGCGCGTGCCGCTCGCGACCGGGTAGGTGAACTGCGTCCAAGGAACCGATCCGGCCCAGTTCGCGATCTCGGCCCCGTCCACATAGAAACGCAGGTAGTCGTAGCCACTCTCCGAGGATACCTTGTACCAGAACGAGATGTCGCTCGAGGCTACGACCTCCACGGTGACCTCGAGGTCGGAGTTCTGGTAGTCGCCGATGTTGCCGGAACGAGCACTGTAGAGTCCCTCGTACGGGTTCGCGTCGTCGATGATCCAGTCGGCGTTACCGCCCATGACCCACGGGTACACCAGGAAGCCCGCCGTTTCGAAGTCCTCGGCGGTCAGCTCCGGCAGAGTGAAGTCGAGAGTCGTGTCGCCCTGGAAATCGACCGTGTGCTGGTCGGCGCCGTAGCCGGCGGCTCGCGCCACGACGTCGTAGGTCGCACCGGCGGGCATCGCGATCGAGTAGAAGCCGGAACCGTTGCTCTCTACGGGTGCGAGCGGCGTGTCGAGAACCCGCACGGTGGCGCCTGCGACGAGTCCGCCCTCGTAGTCGTAGACCAGCCCCGACAGCACGGCCGTCGGCAGCGAGGTCATCGCGGCCGACCCGTCGACCGTCTCGTTCTCGAGGACATCCACGGCCACGGTCTCGTCGCCGTAGCCAAAGATACTGAAGGTGAGGGTCCACTCGCCGACCGGCAGCATGAACTGGAAGTTCCCGTCGACGTCGGTGAGGCGGTTGACCGGTCGATCGATCACACCGACCCGCACGCCGGCGAGCGGCAGCCCCGTGTCGGCGTCGGTGACCGTCCCGCTGACAGTGCCGAGCCCGCCCATGACGCCCAGGACCGCCTCGTAGGCATCGATGAAGCCGTGACCGTAGGTGTTGTCCTCGCCCGAGGCACCCAGATCGATAGAGGTGTCCATCAACACCTGTTTGATGGTCTCCACATCCAGATCCGGGTTCGCCGCGCACATCAGGGCGACCACCCCGGCCACGTGGGGACCGGCCATCGATGTGCCGTCCAAGTACTGGTAGCCGCCGCCTGGCTGCGCGCTGTAGATGTGGGAGCCCGGCGCACAGACCTCGGGCTTCATGGCGTACGGCCCCCCGCACGCACTCGGTCCACGGCTCGAGAAGTCGCTGATCTCATACGGCGCGTAGTTCTGGGTCGAACCGACACTGAAGGCGTTGTACGGGCTGTCGGCACGATCGGCGGGCGAACGCAGCGATTGGGGGCCCGACCCTTCGTTCCCGGCGGACCAGGTCAACACGACGCCCGCGGCTTCGCAGTTGTCGATGGCGTCCCACCAGTAGCTGAAGCACTCGGGATAGCCGAGCCCCGTGAAGGTGCCCCAGCTGTTCTGGACCACGCACGGCACATCGTCGGTCGTCCCGGGATTGCCGTCGGGGTCGGCAAACCACTCCAGGGACGCGATGACGTCGTTATCGAATTCGGTGCCCACTCCCTGGTTGATCGTGTTCGAGGCGATCCACAGCGCGCCCGGCGCGACGCCGATCGTGTCGTCCGGCGCGAGGCCTGTGATGGTGCCCATGACGTGGGTTCCGTGTCCCACGTAGTGATTGTCGACGGGGAAGTCGGGTGTGCCCTGGCCGGAGTTATCGAGCCAGCAGGCACTCGGGTCGGCAATCAACCCGCGCCACCGAGCGGCAAGCGCCGGGTGCGTCCCGTCCACGCCGGTGTCCATGTTACCGACGACGACGCCGGTACCGTCGATGCCAAGCTCTCGCCAGACGCGGGGGGCCTGAATGGCCTCGATGCCCGGCGCCATACCGATACCGCGGTGGCCGCCCGGAGGCGTGGCC
>JALGVU010000439.1 GCA_025774545.1 bacterium
AGGCCTTTCTCCGGGCAGGCGCCGGGAGCACCCTCGTGAGTCTGTGGAAGGTGGACGACACCGCGACCGCGCTCCTCATGCGCAGGTTCTATGAGAACCTCGCCGAGGCGCGGGCCGGCCACACGGAGGGCCCCCCGGGTGAGCGGACCGGGACATCGCACGCCCTCCAGGACGCCAAGCAGTGGCTCCGCAGCGTCACCGACCAGTTCGGGAACAGGCCGTATGAAGCCTCCTACTACTGGTCGGCCTTCGTTCTCCTTGGAAACCCCCATTAGTTGCGCGATGCCAAGAACACACGGATCATCCAGCGCGGGATCATCATAGCGAACCGCGGGGGCACGTCGCCCAAGCAGACCTTGATAAAGGTAGCTCACTATCTAGACCATGTCGTGCGGCCCATCATCTGCCACGCCAGCATGCCGCACGGCTGTAGTGTCATGGAAGGGAGGCGAGTCCGATGAGACGTGCGTTTGCGTTGACGACGATCCTGCTGATTGCGGCCCTCGCGTGGCCGGTGTCAGCGGACTGGGATCCCGGCGATCCCGCCAAGTGGGTGCAGATGCCGGACGTGAGCGAGAACGGTATGTACGTCGTGTCGTCCGAGGGCAGCCTCCCCGGGTACGCCCTGGCAGACGACTTCCTCTGCACCGAATCGGGATGGATCACCGGGATTCACACGTGGGTGACGCACTTCGCACCCGCCCCGGTCACACGGACATGGATCTTCATTCACGAAGACATCCCTGCAGATGTGAGCCCGACCGGCTACAGCATGCCGGGCGATCTGCTCTGGACTCACTACGTCTCCTCGAACGAAGAGCCATACCAAACAGCGCGGGATTGGCCGAGTGAGGCCTCATGGCTCTACGACCCGCCTGACTGGGTCGTCAATACGAACATCGATGGCTGTTGGCAGGTGAACTTCAACTTCGCGGAGGGGGAGGGGTTCTTCCAGAGGGGCTCGCCCGATGAGCCAGTCGTCTACTGGTTGAGCATCCGGCCGATGGGATTCTTGGAGCAGTACCGCTACTGGCTCTGCTCCGTCGATCACTGGAACGACGATGCAGTGTGGGTGGACGACGTGGGTGTTCCCTACGTGGGCGAGTGGAACGAGCTCATCTATCCTCCCGAGCATCCCTACGCGGGCACGTCGATCGACCTGGCCTTCGTGATCACCGGAACGTCGGAGGAGATGGACTGGGGCGACGCCCCCGACCCGACCTACCCGACCCTCGCCTCGAGCAACGGCGCCTTCCACGTGATCGTGCCCGGTGTCCACCTCGGCGCGCTCATCGACGCCGAGACCGACGGTCTCCCGGACCCGGCCGCGCTCGGTGACGACAACGATAATCTTCCGGACGAGGACGGCGTGATCTTCACGTCGCCCCTGAACGCCGGCCTCACCGCCGCCGTCGATGTGGTCGCCTCGGTGCCGGGCAGCCTCAGCGCCTGGATCGACTTCGGCGGTGACGGGAGCTGGGCGGAGCCCGGAGATCAGATCTTCACGTCGGAGCCGCTCCTGGCGGGAGTGAACCCGCTCGTCTTCGCAATCCCGATCAACGCGGTGCCGGGCACGACCTACGCCCGCTTCCGCTTCAGCACCGTTGGCGGCCTGACATACACCGGCATGGCCGTGGACGGCGAGATCGAGGACTACGAGGTCGAGATCGAGGGCGCGGTGGTCGACTGGGGCGACGCGCCCGATCCCGGGTATCCGACGCTCGCAGTGAACGACGGCGCCTACCACATGATCGACTCGGCCCTCATCATGGGTCTCCTCATCGACGATGAGGTAGACGGCCAGCCCGATGCCAACGCGCTCGGGGACGACACGGCGAACCTGGATGACGAGGACGGCGTGGTGTTCACGTCGCGGCTCATTCCGGGGCAGACGGCTTCCGTCGACGTCTACGTGTCGGCGGCCGGAAAGCTCAACGCGTGGATCGCCTTTAGATCCGCCGGCTGGGGTGGGGGGGGGGCGCAGATCTTCACCGCCCGGAACCTCCAGCCGGGCCGGAACTCCCTCACGTTCGACGTCCCGTTCAATGCCCAGGTCCGAACGACGTTCGCCCGGTTCCGCTTCAGCACGGACTTGCTCGTGGACTACACCGGCGGAGCGTCGGACGGCGAGGTCGAGGATTACGAGGTGGAGGTCCAGTCGTCGCTCGGCTACCGTGACTGGGGCGACGCGCCGACCTTGTACGGAACGTTCGACGACGACGACGGCCCGAGCCACGTTCGCGTGCCCGGTTTCTTCCTGGGCGCGCTCATCGACGGGGAGCAGGACGGCCGGCCGCAGGGCGGTGACGCCCAGGGAGACGACACGCACAACCTCGACGACGAGGACGGCGTGATCTTCCTGACGCCGCTCGTGCCGGGAGAGGAAGCCGCGATCGAGGTCGTCTCGTCTACGATCG
>JALGVU010000440.1 GCA_025774545.1 bacterium
GAGCGCCGATTGTTACGACGCTATCTCACCAGAGTGACTCTCCCAGAGCGACTCTCAGAGAGTGCCCGCTCGTGTGAGCGAGCACTTCCCTTGATGTGGCGGGGCCGACGAGACTCATTTCGAACCCTATTTCTTGCCCCAGACCTCGCCATGATCGAGCTGTTCCACGAGGGCGCGAGCCTCTTGGGATCAACACGAGTTCGAACCTGACCTGAGGCACCACGATGGGACGTCTCGCTGCTCCGCCGGGAGGCTCGCTGTGCTGACAGGGGCGCTCACCTCCGCACGCTCCATTCTTGACATGACGCGGGAAGTCGGATAGACTCAAAGTCACTCCTCGAACAGCGCTACCGTACGCCCCACCGCACGGGAGGTCTCCTGTGAAAGCGCCCCAACTCACGCTCGTAGCCATCTCGGCACTGCTTGCCGCCTGCCTTCAATCGACTGCTGCGACCATTTATGTCCCCGGTGACCAGCCGACGATTCAGGCGGGCATCGACGCGGCCACATACGGCGACATCGTGCTCGTCGCCTGCGACACCTACTACGAGCACGACATCACTATGAAGTCCGGGGTCTGCCTCACTAGTGAGACAGGCGAGGCCGGTTGCGTCACCATCGACGCACAGCAACAGGGAAGGGTCATCTGCTGTCTGGACGTGGATGACGCAGCCAGCATCGTGGGCTTCACCGTGACCGGCGGTCTCGCCCCCGACGGGGCGGCAGTGCTGGACAGCCTCGGGGGAGGGATCTACTGCGAGAACTCGTCCCCCACGCTACTGAACTGCACGTTCTCCGGCAACCAGGGCTTGGGCGGCGGGGGATTGGCTTGCTGGGAGAACGCGAACCCCACGCTAATGAACTGCACATTCTCAGGCAACGGCCACGGTACGGGCGGCGGCATGTTCTCCTACCTCTCCTCACCCACGCTCACGGACTGCACGTTCTCGGACAACACCTCTGAAAGCGAAGGGGGCGGGATGGCCTGCATCCGGTCTTTCCCCGCACTCACGGACTGCGAGTTCTCGGGTAACATCGCTGGCGATGAGGGCGGCGGGATGGCCTGCGTCCAGTCCTCCCCAGCGCTCACGAACTGTGAGTTCTCGGGTAACATCGCTGGCGAAGTCGGGGGCGGGGTCAACTGCTTCGAGTCCTCCCCCACGCTCACAGACTGCGCGTTCTCAGACAACACGGCCGATGGAGCAGGCGGGGGCATGGGCTGCTTCGGGCTGGAGGAGCTGACTGCCCCAAGCACCAGCTGGACCTTCAGCGGCAACGCCGCCAACGCCGAGGTCGACGCACGCCCTAACGGTTCTGTCGTCACGGCCACGGACTGCACATTCTCCGGCAATGGCGCTGAGTTGGGGGCCGGGATTATGTGCATGGGAGTGTCCGCCGAGTTCACGGGCTGCACGTTCTCCGGCAACACCGCTGCGGGCGGGGAAGGGGAGAACTACGGCGGCGGGATTCTCTACTCCTCGGTATCTCCCGCCACGGTCACGAACTGCACATTCTCGGGCAACTACGCCGAACTCGGCGGCGGCGGGATTGCCTTCGGCGGATCCTCCGCGGCAATCACCAGCTGCACGTTCTCCGGGAACACGTCAGAGCACGGGGGCGGGATACTCTGCGGCGACGGGGCGGCCGCCACGCTCACGAGGTGCATCGTCGCTTTCTGCGGAGGCGGAGGGGCGGTCCGCTGCATCTATACGGGCAGCACCACGCTCTTCTGCTCCGACGTCTACGGGAACGTGGGCGGCGACTGGGAGGACTGCATCGCGGGACAGGATCTGATCAATGACAACTTCGGTGACGACCCGCTCTTCTGCGACGCGGCGGGCGGGGATTTCACGATTGATGCGAGCTCGCTATGCTGCGCGGAGAACAACCAAGCGTGCGGACTTGTTGGCGCCTGGGACATCGGCTGCGACACATCGGTCGAAGGGACCAGCTGGGGTGCCATCAAATCAATGTTCCGGTAGACGACGCGGCTGTCGTTCGGAAGCGAAGAGGGCCCGCTCGTGTGAGCGGGCCCTTCAGACGTGGCGGGGCATAGTAGACGAGTTTCGGACCCTCTCCTGGCTGCTGAGCGATCGTCCTGAGGAACTCCCAATCTACCTGATGTAAACCACCTTTTTCGCGGAAGCACTCCCGCCAGCCTCAACGAGGCAGAGGTAGACGCCC
>JALGVU010000441.1 GCA_025774545.1 bacterium
CATCCGAGTGTCGCCACGACCCTCAACAACCTCGCTGGCCTCCTCCACGCCCAAGGCGACTACGCGGGCGCTGAGCCGCTCCTGGCGGAGGCCGCGCGCGTCTACGACGCAGCGCGTCTGCGTGCGGGCGCAGGCCTCAAGCGTGCCGCCTTTCAGGAGTCTCCCTATCCGCGCCTCGCCTCCATCAGGCTAGCCCTCGGGCGTACGGACGAGGCGTGGCCGGCAGCTGAGAAAGCACACGCTCGGTCACTGGCGGATCTCCTGGTGGCAGCGGCGCAGCGGGACCTGAGCCCGTCCGAGTCGGCCCGGGAGGACTCGCTGAAGAGGGTACTGGGCAAGCTCGAGCGGGAGCTTGCTGCCTATCGAGAGGCTGCAACGGGCGACTCGACAGGGGAGGCGGCCAGCCTGGTCGGGCCGACCCGCAATGCGCTCCTGGCCGCCGAGTCAGAGTGGAGCGCCTTCCAGCAAGAGGTCGTGGAGAAGTACCCCGTGACAGAGGGAGAGGCATTCGCGCTCGGGCGCGTGCAATCGGCTCTGTCGCAGGAGATCGCCATCATCGGCTGGCTGGATGTACGGATCGGGAGGGGCAAACACGAGACGCGCTACTACGAGTCATGGTCCTACGCAATCCGGAGCTCGGGGCCGGTGGCATGGGAGCGGGTGGGCTCCCCATTCACGGAGGGTGACTCCCGATCCCCATTCGACCGCGCTCGCTCGTTCAGGGACCGCCTCGCGAGCCCGGCATCTCCGGATGCGGTCGTCACTCGCGAGTCACGTGAACTGTGGGGAGAGCGGATCGGGCCTCTCCTGGGAGCGCTCAAGGGCGTGGAGAACCTGATCGTGGTGCCATCGGGGGCGATGCTGGGCGTGCCTGTCGAGGTACTTGTGGACAACAGAGGGGTGTTCGTGGGAGAGACGTACGCCGTGTCGTATGTTCCCTCCGCGACGCTCTATACGTGGCTGTCGGAACGGGCGGACCGTGACGTGGGCAGCGGGACACTCCTGGTGGGTGATCCACCCTGCAATCCAGCCCATCTTGCAGCAATGGAGCGTGAGGAGGACGTGCTTCTGGCGTCAGCCGAGTTGTCGCCGGGGGCTGAAGTGCTCCGAAGCGCACTCGCGGGCAACACCGACGCCCTGAGAGCGCTTCCACGTCTCCACGGCACGCGGGACGAGGTCGCAGCGGTCGCGGCGGTATCCGAGCCGTCCTCTCTGCTCTTGGGTCCTGAGGCCACGGAGCAGGAGCTTGTGCGGCTGGCGGAGTCCGGCGAGTTGGGTGAGTTCGGGACGATCCACATAGCGACACACGCCCTTGTCGACGACGAGCGCCCTGAGCGTTCTGCTCTGGTGCTTTCCCAAGTCGATCTCCCTGATCCACTGGAAGCTGCAATGGCAGGCACCCGGATCTACGACGGTCTTGTGACCGCGAAGGAGATCGTCCGGGAGTGGGCCCTCAATGCCGACCTGGTGACGCTGAGTGCGTGTGAGACGGGGCTGGGCAAGAAGGTGATGGGTGAGGGTTACGTCGGGTTCGCGCACGCGTTCCTTCAGGCGGGCGCACGCAGTCTACTCGTCAGCCTCTGGAAGGTCGAGGACACCGCCACGGCGCTCCTCATGCGCAGGTTCTACGAGAACTGGATTGGGAAGTACGGGGACGAACGGAACGGCCGCACGGGCGAGCCGATGACCAAGGCGGACGCGCTGCGGGAAGCGAAGTACTGGCTCAAGAACTACACTGACGAGTCAGGCCACAAGCCCTACGAGCATCCCTACTACTGGTCGGCTTTCATGCTGATCGGTGATGGAACGTAGCGCGGCGGCGACTTGGTGATACGCCGCGCAGGGGCACGTGGTCACACTGCGCCCACGAGCTCGTTGGCGACCGCAAACAGGTCTCTAACCCCGCCGTCAGGAACCAGGCAGAGAGTTCGAAACGTGTCGCATATGGGGTACCCCAGAAGCTAGGCGGCCGTTCTCGTCCCGAGGCGGCCGCTTCGGCCATCCGTGGACGGCGCGCTGAGGGAGTTCGAGTCCCGTATGCCCCGCCGGCGCAAAGAGGCTGCCCGCCGTCAGGGGGGCAGCCTCGCTTGTCAACCGCCCCGATCCGACCTGACTCGGGATCATGCGCGCCGCGCGACCGACGCAGATACTGCGTCAGACATCCTTGGCCGGAACGTCACC
>JALGVU010000442.1 GCA_025774545.1 bacterium
GTGTGTCGATCGGTGGAACCGGCGTGCTTCACGGAGTACCTCGCTCCCTCGTGGGATCGCCTCAGGACGAGCGGCCACCGACCACCGCCCGACGGACCTCGGCGATCGCGGGCCTTGGCCAACACCTTCGACTAGAAGGTAGTGAGCAGGGCGCTCTCGGTCAAGCCCCGCGGGGCGGTCGAGCGCACCGCCGGGCGGCCCTGCGAGCTAGAAGTTGTACGCGAGGCTCACGACAGGAAACACGGCACCCTCTCCCTCGCCCCACGCCGCGGAGCTCGTGATGAGCCCCGCGTCGAAGGCCCAGCGCTCTCCGATCCAACGGAGGCTCAGAAGCACCGGTGAATAGCGCAGTCCTTCGAGCCAGAGCGGAGCCGACCAAACCTCGCCCACGATCGCGAGGCTCTCGGAGAGCCGGTAGTTCGTTCCGAGGAAGCCGAGAGGGACGTAGCCGGCGAAGCCGAGGCCGACGAGGCTCCAGCCTCCGCCGCCGAGACCGACCGTCACGTTCCTGTCGCGGCTCCCGAAGGTCGCCATGGCGAACCCCAGCCCGAAGCCACCGAGCTCGGGTCCCGTCGCGAAGAGTCCGCCGACTGCCGTCGAGAACCTCTCGGATGAGGTCAGCCCGATCTTCAGACCGCCGTAGCCGACCGCCTGATCCACGTGGGGCGGGATCAGCACTCCTCCGACCTCGACGCTGATCCGATCCGTGACGCCGTACGCGACTCCCTGGAGCAGGAGCTCCCTGCTGCAGAGGTAGCCGGCGCCTTGTTCGAGCGTCCTCGCCGTCGGCGCAAGGAAGTTTCGGGGGTAGTTCCGGTCGAACCGATCGAACCGGGACGCGCTGTCCGCAGCGTCCTGGGCTCCGGCGGGCCCGGCGCATGCGCTCATCGCGAACACGGCCGCGCCGATCAGCACCGCACGCTTCACGGGAACCTCCTCGTGGCGACCTGCCTCACTCCCGTCTCAGCGCTCCTCCGACCGACAGCGTGACACTCGTCTCTCCTCCCTCGGCGAGCCCGAGCGCGAGGATCACCGGCACCAGCATGGTGTCCGCCCCGGCGAAGAGCGATCCCGCGATCCTGAGACCGCCCCAGGAGACCTGCTTGCCGTCGTCCCAGACGTTTCCGGCCTCGACGGAGCCACCGATGTAGACGCCGGTACCCAGGGGCCCGGGCAGGTGAACCGCTCGATAGTAGTAGACGATCTCGCCCAGAAACGAGTGGTTGCCCTGGAGCGCTCCGCGCTCGTATCCGGAGAGCGCCAGGAATCCGCCCAGTTCGAACCGGTCGTAGACCGGAGGACTCGAAACGAGACTCGTCCTCCCCTCGACGGCGACCGCGACCGTGTGGTCGCCGAGGCTCGTCGCGGAGCGCACGAGCGCTCCGAGCTTCGCGTACTCGCGACTCGAGCCGAGGTCGTCCCGATAGAGCGAAGCGGTGAGCCGCACGAGCGTGCCCGACCGGGGGAAGCTCAGATCGTCCAGCTGGTCCACGGTGGCGCTGAAGACGTACCCCGCGATCCTCTCGGTCTCCACTCGCCTCGCCCGGCGAGGATCGGCCCTCCTGTTCCCGATGAGCAATCCTCCTCTGACCTCGCCGTGGTTGCGCAACTGGATCCCGACGTCGAGTCGCCCCTCGATCGTGCGAAGCTCGTACTCGTCCGTCGCCCTCAGATCCTCGAACGTCTCGACGCGGCTCTGCGCGAAGCGGACCCGAGGCGACACGAAGAAGCTCCCGGAATAGCCGAGCGGCTGGTACAGCTCAGTGAGAAGCTCGTTGTCCCTCCCGAACTGCAGAAGGGCCTTCCACTCGCCGCCGAGCCGGTTCATTCGCGGGGTAACGACGTACGTGAGCGCGTTGAAGTCGTTCCGGCCGCGGAAGTCCGCCTCCGCCTGAAGGCCGACTCGGACGATCGTGGGCCCCCAGGACTTCTCCCTCACGTCGATCAGAAGCCGGTGAACTCCTCCTTCGCCCGCGATTCGGAAATCGACGCGCTCGAAATCACCAAGCTGGTAGATCCGATCGAGGTCGTCACGCAGGACGGCCGGATCGAGAGGCGCGCCGACCGTCGTGCGAATGACCTCCGTGACGATCCGCGGATCGACCCTCGTGACCCCGAGCACGACGACCTCGTCGATCACGGGGTTCGGAACTCCAGGACGAGTGGCGCAGCGCTGCC
>JALGVU010000020.1 GCA_025774545.1 bacterium
TTCCGTCCTGTGCATCGATCGCGTCGGAGACTGATCCTCCGGGCGCGCCGTCGGGGCGGCCTCGCTCGGGCCGATCGTCTTGGCTCCACGCGGCCCCGCCGCGAAGCCTCTCGGGGTCGGTGGTCGACGGCCGCGCGGCGGGTGAGCCGCCGCGGCCGCGAGCCCCGACAGGATAGCCCGCGATTCGAGCGGTGGTCAAGGGGTTTCGCCCGACGCGCAGGGCCTTTCCGGCTCGAGGAGGTCGCGCGGGTGTCCCGGCGGTGCTCCGGGCGAGGTCGAACAGAGCCGACACCCGTCGGGCGCGTAGGGAGCACACGGCCTGAGTCGGCGGCCGACGTCGAGGTGCCTCGAGACTCCTGGGGGGGCGGCGCGTGCGGCCGGGTCCGGCTCGGGTGGAGATCGGCGGCTGAGGCCGCGCCTCCGGCCTCCGCGACTGCCTGCGGGGAACGTCGCTCCGGCGGACGCCGACCGCTCGTCGATTCCGTCTCCTGGGCCTCCCCGCTTGCCGCGCGTGCGGAACGAGCCCGGCGCGTCCAGGGGCGGCGTTGCTCGTGTGTCATCGCCCTGTAACTCTGTCTTTCGCAATGAGTTACGAACGTTGCAGACGGCCTCTGGCACGTCACTTGCAGAGAGAAGCACGGGAGGTCTCTCACCGGGACACCGGGGAATCGTCCCGCGTGCGGCCGAGCGAGGGACCGCTCCGACGACGCGCGAGACAGCGAGGGCTCGCGGCAGAGCGTACAGGCACCAGCAGGGAGGAGAGACAACTATGAAGAGAGTGCTAGCGTTGGTTCTTGTGGCGGCTCTTGCCCTGACAGCGTCCACGCCCGGCTTCGCCAGGAAGACCGAGGCCGTCATGTCGGACGGCACGATGCCCCGGAGGTCCCGCACCCCCAGTGTCCTCTTCTTCGACGACATGGAGAGTGGGGAGGGCGGATGGACCCACACCGATGAGACGGCGACGTCGGTTCCCAAGTTCCACCTCGACACGTACTACGCGTACGAGGGAACGTACTCGTGGTGGTGCGGAGAGCTGAATCCGGCCTTCTCGGGCGGAGGCGGCTACGCGAACGGATGGGACATGCGCCTGTCCGTTCCGCCGACCCGTGTGACCGACGCGTCCATGCCGGTTCTGACCTACGCGTTCCGCTACGATTCCGAGACCGGCTACGACTTCACCTACGTGCAGGCCGAGAGTGCCGGGGTCTACGTGAACCTCAACCGAGGCTACGACGGCTCGAGCGCCGGCTGGAACGATCTCGGCGAGTACGGCTTCCTGCTCGCCGAGTACGACGATCCGGCGAACGTTCGATTCCGCTTTGTTTCGGACGGCGCCTGGTCGGACGAAGACGGTCTCTACGACTCAGATGGCGGCGCCTTCCACTGCGACAACGTGAAGATCTTCGACTACTACGGCGGAGAGGTGTACTTCCTCGACGACTGCGAGGATCGCGGCCGGTGCACTCCGAGCGTCCCGGACGCGTCCGGCGATTGGTGGCACATCACCTCCAGGGCGTGCGCCGCGTTCAGCGACCCCCACTGCTGGTGGGCGGGCGATAGCGGTGACACGAGCAAGATCCCGGGCGGTCTCTCCAACGCCCTCCTCTCCCCGATCGTCAATCTCAGCGGAGCGACGAACTGCTCCCTCAGGTTCATGCTCCACGCCGAGGTCCCGACCGTCGACAACGACTACTGGACCGACGAGGTCAGCCTCGACGGCGGCCAGACGTGGCACCAGACCGGTGCCTGGTGGGGCGACTTCGCCCAGTGCAGCGGCTGGGGCACGCACGGGATCAACGGCGTCGATCTCAGCCAGTACCTGCCGGGCAGCGCCTTCCAATTCAGGCTGACGCTCCACACGACCGACAATGGCTGCGGGCCGGGCGAGGCCGGCGGCGCGGGCATCATGCTCGACGATCTGTGGGTCGAGGACTGGACGGGGTCCGCCGTGGAAGAGACGACCTGGGGCAGGGTCAAGGCCCTTTACCGGTAGACGCGCCGGCTCAGAAGGACGTCCGAATGCTCGAGACGGGCAGCGGTGATTCCGCTGCCCGTCCTTGCGTCGGTGAGGCCTGAGGCGTGAGCGGCGCGCGGGTGAGGCTCGAGCCCTCGAGCCGCGAGAACGGGATTGCGAGTGAGCGGGGCGCGGCCGCGCGTGCCCGCGGCGTCGTCCCCGAGAGCCACGAATCGGATCAGAGGTACCTGAGAACGATGTAGCCGCTCGTGATCGCGAGACAGATCGCCGTTACGGGGATCCCGTCGCGCGAGAATGCGGCGAAGGTGAGAGGCTCCCGCGCCTTGGCCGAGCTTGACACGACGGCCATGTTGGCGGCGGCCCCCACGACGGTGGCGTTGCCGCCCAGGCACGCGCCCGCCGCGAGCGCCCACCAGAACGCCAGCGACACCTCGGGAGTCCCCGCGTCCGCGAAGTGGTTCACCAGGACCTGGACGAGCGGGATGAGGACGGTCACGGTCGGGACGGCGGAGAGGAACGCCCCGATCACGGCCGTGCCCCAGAGCAGGATGAGGACGAGCACGACCGGGTTCTCGGAGACCGAGAGGAAGCCGTGCGCGAGAACCTCGATGACGCCGACCCGCTCGAGCGCCCCCACGAGGACGAAGAGCCCTATGAAGAAGAAGAGCACGCCCCACTCGACGTCCTTGAGGACCTCCTCGGGATCGATGCGTGTGACGACCAGAAGGAGCGCCGCGCCCGCGAGGGCGACCGTGGCAGGCTCGAGTCCGAGCTCGTGGTGAAGCAGGAACCCGACCAGCACGAGGCCGAGGACGAGGAGCGACCGTCTGAGGAGTCCGGGGTCCTTGATCGCCTGCTTCGCGTCGAGCGACGCGAGCGTCTTCATCTTGTCTTCCTTCGGGGCCTCGAAGAACCGCCCGCCCGTTCTGCGCCTCAGGACGAGGAGACAGACCACGAGGCAGACGACGGCCAGCGGACCGAGGTTGAGGAGGAAATCGAGGAACGAGAGGGAGTCGCCGGCCGGCGGGATCGACGCGCGGCTTCCTACCAGGATGTTCGGTGGATCACCGATGAGGGTCGCCATGCCTCCGATGTTGGCGGTCATGATCTCCATGATGAGGAAGGGCACCGCGCTCTTGCCCAGGAGGTCCGAGACGAGGTAGATGACCGGGACGATCATGATCACGGTCGTGACGTTGTCGATGAAGGCCGACGCGACGGCCGTGATCGCGCCGAATCCAACGAAGATGAGGAAGATCCTCCCCTTCCCCTCCTTCGCCACCTTGAGGGCGAGGTAGCGGAACACGCCCGTACGCTTCAGGACCGCCACGATCAGCATCATCCCGACGAGGAGTCCGAGCGTGTTCCAGTCGATGTGCGCGATCGCCTCGTCCTGGGACAAAGAAAACCCTGGCAGGAGCAGCACCGCAAGCGCTCCCGCCAGGGCGATCGTTGTCCGATGCAGCCGTTCGGTGACGATGAAGAAGTAAGTGATCAGGAAGATCGCCGTCACGGCGATGACCTGATACATCGATCGGCCTCTCTACCTTCCCACGGCTACTCCGGCGAGGGCGCGCCGGGCTCGTCGAAGTCAGGATTCTCGTTGCCCATGTTGTCGATCATCCACTGCGCCGACTCGGTGAGATCGGAGTCCGGGTACTTCTCGAGTACCCGCCGGAACGCGTTCATGGCGGCCGGCTCGTTGTTGAGCTCCTCCGAGTGGATGAACCCGATCATGAACTGGGCCTCGGCGGCGTGCTCGCCCTCCGGGTAGCTGAACACGAGCTCCGTGTAGAAGTTCAGTCGCTTGAGCGGATCGTCGGTCTCCTGTGCCATCGTGAAGAGCTCCTCCTCGGTGTGCGGGCGCGAGCGGAACACCGACTCGTTGATCTCGGCGTTCATGCGCCGCTTGAGCTCCTCGAGGGTGCTCTCGTAGCGCTCCCTCACCTTGGCGGGTCTCAGGCTCTGGACGATCTGGTCGCGCACGTCGCCGAGCGGCCTCGTTCCCCCCTCCTCCTTCTCCTCGAGCCGGAGCACGTGCCAGCCCTTGCTCGACTGGAGCGGCTCGGTGACCTCTCCGACCTTCCACTCGAAGAGCGCCTCGATGAACGCGGAGTCCATGCCGATGTTCGGCAGCTCATCGCCCCCGTGGATCGAACGCATGAGACCGCCGGCCTCCCTCGTGCCGGCGTCGGTCGACACCTCCCGAGCCACGGACGCGAAGTCCTCGCCCGCGAGGATCCTGCGCTTCACCTCGGCCGCCTGCGAGCGCGTGGCCGTCATGATGTGGCGGAACTTGATCCGCGAGCGGCGCTGGAACTGCTCGTCGTGCTCGCTGTAATACGCTTCGACCTCTTCCTCAGGAACCTCGACGTTCGCCTCGATCTGCTCCTTGTAGTAGGCCTGGATCATCGACCTCCGGCGCACGGCGTTGAGCGACCGCACGACGTCCGGGTTCTTCTCGTAGCCCGCGTTCTCCGCGGCCTGGTAGAGAACCTCCTCCTCGACGAGCTTCTCGAGGAAGTCGATCATCCCCTCCGGCCCCCCGAACTGCTGCTGCGTGAAAGGCGGCAGCTCGGCGAGCTTCGCCCGCAACTCCGATTCGGTGATGTTGACACGCCCGATTCGGGCGACCACCGCGTCTCCCTGATCCTTCCCGCAGCCGGCGACGAAAACGCTCGCCGCGCAGGCGATGATCAGGAGCGCCGTGAGAACCTGCCTTCGCATACGCTCCTCCCGGGAGTTCCTTCCGTCCGCGCCCGCCCCGCGACGACTCAGGTCGACGCGGCGGCGCGGGTCCGCTACTCCCTGATGATCCACACCTTGATCTCGCCGAAGACGTCCTTGAAAAGCTCGATCTTCACCGGGTAGACACCCAGCATCTTGATCGGCTCCTCGAGAACGACCGACGACGCTTCGATCTCGACTCCCTGATCCTCGAGCGCCTGGAGGATCTCGCGCTCATGCACGGCCCCGTAGAGCTTGTCGTTCTCGTCCGCCTGGACCCGAACGGTGCAGGAGACCCCGCTCAGTCGCTCCGCCATCTGTTCCGCCTGGCGCCGGTCCTTCTTGACCCGCTGTTCCTCAAGGCGGATGCGCCCCTCGAGCTTCGCGAGGTTCGCAGGCGTGGCGGGAAGCCCGATCCCCCTCGGGATCAGGTAGTTCCTTCCGTGGCCGTCCTTGACCGTGACCAGGTCGCCCTGGGAGCCCAGGCGGGGGACGTCCTGTGTGAGTATGAGTTTCATCGCTCTTCCACCTCCAACGTGTGCGCGTCCCTAGCCGTGTCTGTGGTGCCTGCCTACGTAGGGCAGAAGTGCGATCTGGCGGGCGCGCTTCACCGCCACCGCGAGCTGCCGCTGGTGCCTGGCGCACGTGCCGGTGACCCGTCGGGGGATGATCTTCCCGTGCTCGGTGATGAAGCGCATCATCCGCTTCTCGTCCTTGTAGTCGATCTTCACGACCTTGTCCTGGCAGAATCGGCAGAACTTGCCGTGCTGTTCTCTTCTCCCCATGTCGTGCCTCCATCGATGTCGAATAGCCGTTCCGTGAGGTCGCCTACTCGTCGAGGTTGATGTGCAGGACCCTCAGGATGTTCTCGTTGAGGCGATACGCCTGTCCCAGACTCTCGATGATCGATGGATCAGCCTCGAAGGTGAGGAACGCGTAGAACCCGTCAGTCTGACCTTTGATCTCGTAGGCCAAGCGCCGCCTGCCCCACTTGTTCCACTCCTTGATCGTGCCGCCCTCTCGCTGCACGACCTCCTCGACGCCGGCCATCTCCCGCGACAGGCCGGTCTCGTCGAGGGCGCTCGAAAAGATGAACGTTCCCTCGTAGTTGCGTGCCATCTCCCGAAGATCCTCCTCTCGGTCTTCCGTCTCGACCCCGCCACGTGGGCGGGGTGAGGAGGTCCCGTCGCTCGGGCGCCGCCGGAGCGGTCGCTCATGATGCGTCGGGACGTACCCTCCGCCTACCTCACTGATGGAAGTGAACGAGCATGACGTCGCCGTCCGTGACGACGTAGTCCCGCCCTTCCGTTCGCACGTCGCCCTTCTCGCGGGCCGCGTGCATCGAACCTCCGTCCAGAAGGTCGTCGAACGAGACGACCTCCGCCCTGATGAAGCCCTTCTCAAGATCCGTGTGGATCTTGCCGGCGGCCTTCTCAGCGGTCGTGCCGCCGGGCACGGCCCACGCCCTCACCTCCGCGCCCTTGATCGTGAAGAAGGACACGAGTCCGAGGAGCCGGTAGCCCGCCCGGATCAGTCGGGTGAGTCCCGCCTCGGACAACCCGAGCCCCTGCTCGAAGCCGGCCCGATCCTCCTCAGGGAGCCTCGTGAGCTCCGATTCGAGCGACGCCGCCATCGGGAGCACCCGCCAGTCGGGTCCCCCCGTCACCTGGGCAATCCGCTCGATCCAGTTCTGTTCACCGTCGCCGACGTCACCTTCTGCGATGTTGGCGACGTAGAGCATCTCCTTCGTGGAGAGGAGCCTCATGGACTCGATCTGCTCGAGATCCGCCTCGCCGAGGTCCATTCTCCGAACCGGCGTTCCGGCGTCGAGGCCCGCGCGGACCTTCTCGAGCGCCGGGATCGCGGTGCCTGCTTCCTTGTCGCCGCGAGCGAACTCCTTGCGCCTCTTGGCCAGGGCTCGGTCGACCGTATCGAGGTCGGCAAGAAGGAGCTCCGTGTCGATGATCCCGACGTCGCGGCCGGGATCGACGTTGCCCTCGACGTGGCTGACGCTCGCGTCCTCGAAGCACCGCACGACGTGCACGACCGCGTGAACGTCGCGGATGTTGGCGAGGAACTTGTTCCCGAGCCCCTCGCCGTGGCTCGCGCCTTTCACGAGGCCAGCGATGTCGACGAACCGAATCGTCGCGGGCGTGAGCTTCTCGGGCTCGAGCAACGTCCCCAGTCGCGTCAGTCGCTCGTCGGGCACCGGAACCACGCCGACGTTCGCCTCGACCGTGCAGAACGCGTAGTTGCTGCACGGCACGCTCGTTCCGGCCAGAGCGTTGAAGAGCGTCGACTTCCCAACGTTCGGGAGACCGATGATGCCGAGTTCGAGCGCCATGGTGTCCCCGCGGCCCGCTGCCGATCATCCGAGTGCTCAGGACCTACGACGCATCGCGCGGCCCGGACACGAACGGCGCCCCGGCGCGGCGCGAGAGGCCACCGTCACTTCACGAAGAGAGGCGCAAGCACGAGCGAGATGACCGACATCAGCTTGATCAGGATGTTGATCGACGGGCCGACCGTGTCCTTGAGTGGGTCCCCCACGGTGTCGCCCACCACGGCGGCCTTGTGGGCCTCCGAGCCCTTTCCGCCGAAGTGCCCCTCCTCGATGTACTTCTTCGCGTTGTCCATGGCGCCTCCGGAGTTCGCCGTCTGGATTCCCAGGACGACCCCGGTCACCACGGCTCCGATCAGGAGCCCGGCGAGCGCCCGCTCGTCGTAGAGTCCGACGATCACGGGGACGACGATCGCCATGATCCCAGGCTTCATCATACCTCGGATCGCCCCGCGCGTGCTGATGTCGACGCACGTGGTGGAGTCGGGCATCACCTCGCCCTTCAGGAGGCCGGGGATCTCCCTGAACTGCCTCCGCACCTCGTCGATCATCTCGAACGCGACCTTCGAGACCGCGCCGAAGAGCATCGACGAGAAGAAGAACGGCAGCATTCCTCCCACCAGCAGCCCGGCCATCACCTTCGGATCGGACACATCGGCGATCTCGATCGAGGCGGACGCCAGGTAGGCGGAGAGGAGGCCGATCGCGGCGAACGCCGCCGAACCGATCGCGAAGCCCTTGCCGATCGCGGCGGTGGTGTTGCCGACCGCGTCGAGGTTGTCCGTGATCTCGCGGACCGACGGATCGAGTCCGGCCATCTCCGCGATCCCACCGGCGTTGTCGGCGACCGGTCCGTACGAATCGACCGCCACGACCATGCCCGTCGTCGCGAGCATGCCGAAGGCCGCCATGGCGACCCCGTACATGCCCGCGAAGTGGTGCGCGACGATGATCGAGATGCCGAGAACGAGCACCGGCACCGCCGTGCTCTCCATCCCGACGGCCGTGCCGGCCGTCACGGTGATGGCAGGGCCCGTCTGCGACGCCTCGGCGAGGCGCTTGACCGGCGCGTACTTGGTCGACGTGAAGTACTCGCTCACGAGCCCGATGATCACGCCGGACGCGATGCCCGCGAGCGTTGCGTAGAACGGCCCCAGCACGCCGTACGTCTTCCCGCCGATCGTGAACGCCGTGCCGAGATTGCCGATGATGAAGTAGCTCGCGACGGCGGTCAGGATCGCCGCGACGTACGTCCCGCCCATCAGGGCGGCCTGCGGGTTCTTCCTCCCGACGGCCTTCACGAAGAGGATCCCGAGGATCGAGGCTATGATCCCGGCGGCCGCGATGTAGAACGGGAGAGTCATGAGCCTCTCGGAGGCCATCGACCCGATCCCGAGGAGCGCAGCGGCGAGCGCCATGCTCGCGATGATCGACTCGACGTACGACTCGAGAAGGTCGGCGCCAAGTCCCGCGACGTCTCCGACGTTGTCCCCGACGTTGTCCGCGATGACCGCGGGGTTCCTCGGATCGTCCTCGGGGATGTTCGCCTCGACCTTCCCGACGAGGTCGGCCGCCATGTCGGCGCCCTTCGTGAAGAGGCCTCCGCCCGAGCGCGCGAAGAGCGCAACCAGGCTCGCTCCCATGGCGTACCCGTTGACGATGACGGGCACGCGGAAGACCCAGTAGACGACGGCGAGCCCCAAGAGAGCGAGGCTCACGACGGAGAGCCCCATGACGGAACCCGCCGAGATGGCGACCCCGAGGGCGCCCCTCACACCGTCGTCCGCGGCAGCCTGCGTGGTTCTGGAGTTGGCACGCGTCGCGATGCTCATGCCGATGTAGCCGGCGAGCGCGGACACGACGGCGCCCACGACGAACGCGACCGACGTTCTCCAGCCGAGCACGAGATCCGGGTTCCTCGTCAGCGTCGGGGCCAGAGCGATCAGGATCGCGACAAGAAGCACCAGGATCGAGACGGTGGCGTACTCGCGCTTGAGGAACGCGCGAGCGCCCTCTTGAATCGCCCTCGAGATGCGCACCATCGTTTCGTTCCCGGGGTCCTTCCTCAGGACATCGAGGGCGAGGACCACGACGAAGATGAGACCGATGACACTGGCCAGGAGCGGAGTGGCAACTGCGCCCATCACGCCTCCTCGGAATCAGGCGAGTCCGCTGGGACCCTCCTCTGGTTCACGATGCTCATCGTCCTCTCGAATCCGTCGCGCGTGATGCGAACGATGGCGTCGACGGCATCGTCGAGCATCGTCTCCACCTCGGGAGTCTCGTCCGCGCGGAATCGCGTCAGCACGTAGTCGGCCCGGTCGACCCCGGAAGGCGGCCGTCCGATGCCGAGCCTCAGCCTTGGAAAACCCTCGCTCCCGAGGCGTTCGATGATCGACGAGAGCCCGTTGTGGCCGCCCTCGCTGCCGCAGCGCCTGACCCTCAACTGCCCGAGCGGGAGGTTCACGTCGTCACAGACGACGATGAGATCGGCGGGCGCGACGTGGTGCAGATCGAGCGCCTGTTCGATGGCCCGTCCGCTCTCGTTCATGAACGTGAGGGGCACAAGCAAGAGCGCCGGTTTCCCGCCGATCCTGCCGCGGCCGCTCAAGAAATCGCCCCGGCCGGCCCCGAGCCCGATCCTGAACTCGCGGGCGAGCCGGGCGATCACGTCGTACCCAAGGTTGTGACGGGTCCCCGCGTATTCGCTCCCGGGGTTCCCGAGCCCAGCGACCATTCTCACTGCTACGACTTCTTCTCCCCAGCGTCGGTCTCCGCGACCTCGCCATCCGCCGGAGCCTCGGCCGAGGCCTCCTCGTCCGGAGCCTCCTCGCCCTCGGCGGCGGCAGCCTCCTCTTCCTCCTCGCGGTAGATCGTAGGCTGCAGCACCTCGACCACGGGACGATCCTCGTGGTCCAGGATCTCGACGTCCGGGATCTGGATGTCGTACACGTGGATCGCGTGCTTCACCTCGAGCTCGGAGATGTCGACCTCGATGCGCTCGGGGATGTGCCGTGGAAGGCACTTGACCTCGAGCTCGCGCATCGTGTGGTCGAGGATGCCTCTCCCCTCCTTGACGGCGAGCGACTCCCCGGTCAGCGTGAGCGGGACGTGCATCGTCACCGGCTTGTTCTCGGAGATTCGCTGCAGGTCGACGTGCAGAATCTGCCGCGACACCGGATCGCGATCCATCTGTCGGATCACGGCCCGCGTCGCCTCGTCCTTCCCGTCGACCCCGAGCTGGATGATGACGTTGCGCCCCGCGGGTGTCGACAGCGCGACGTGCAGATCGTGCTTGTCGATGGTGAGCGTGACGGTCCCCTCGTTCTCGCCGTAGAGGATCGCCGGGATCAGTCCCTCTGCCCGGATACGCTTCGCGCCCTGCTTTCCCAGGTCGCTTCTCGAGATGACCTTCAGTCGTATCGTTGCCATGGAGTTCTCTCCGTGCTCTCGTGTGTGGCCCCGCGCGCGTCCGCACCGCAGGGGGCCGAACGCCGGCGGACTGCGAGCCGCTAGACGAACAGCGAACTCACCGACTTCTCCTCGTGGATCCTATCGATCGCTTCCCCGAGGAGCTCCGCGACCGAGAGCACCTTGATCGTGGGCTCCGGGAGTCCCGTGTGGGGAAGCGTGTTGGTGATCACTATCTCCTCGATGTTCGACTCCACCAGGCGGCCGATCGCGCCTTCCGAGAAGAGCGCGTGCGTGGCGCCTGCCGTGATCTTCGCAGCGCCCAGCTTCCGAAGAGCCGTGGCCGCCTGCATCATCGAGTTCCCCGTGTTGATGATGTCGTCGACCATGATCACGTGCCTGCCCTCGACCTCGCCGACCACGTTCATCACTTCGGCCGCGTCGGGTTTCGGTCTCCGCTTGTCGACGAACCCGAGTGAGCCCCCGAGACGCTTCGCGAAGGCCCGGGCCATCTTGATGCTCCCGATGTCAGGCGCCATCACGACGAGTCCCTCGGCCGAGTGCTGATCGAAGTACCGGAGCAGCACCGGCGCCGCGTAGATGTGATCGAGCGGGATGTCGAAGAACCCCTGGATCTGCGGAGCGTGCAGGTCCATCGTGAGCACCCTGTCCGCGCCGGCGACCGTCAGGAGGTTCGCGACGAGCTTCGCTGTGATGGCGACGCGGGGACGGTCCTTCCGATCCTGGCGGGCGTAGCCGAAGTACGGAATGACGGCCGTGATCCGGCGGGCCGAGGCCCGCTTGAGCGCGTCGATCATGATCAGAAGCTCGAACAGGTTCTCCGCGGGAGGCGCCGTCGGCTGAACAACAAAGGCGTCCACTCCCCGCACGTTCTCGGAGATGCTGATCCTGATTTCGCCGTCCGCGAATCTGCTGACCTCGGTCTCGCCGAGTCGCCGATTGAGGTACGTGGCGATGTCCTCCGCGAGGGCGTGGTTCGCATTGCCGCTGAACAGCCCCAGCTCGTTCGGCATGAAGCGCCTCCAGTTCGCGTCACCACGTGATCGTGTCGCAATAGCCGCGCCGCCCCAGCAGGCAAGCTGGCTGGGGCGGGAGGATTCGAACCTCCGATGCGGGATCCAAAGTCCCGTGTCTTGCCACTAGACGACGCCCCAGCGACCTCCTCCCTAGTCGCAGACCTCTTCAGCGTGGATGAGCTGTCGGTCTGACAACGGTCGCTCAGAATCTGACATCGTCTGCTCTTGATCCGGTGTCGGTCGCTCGTGATCGGCGGTGTCGCCACCCAGCGCAAACTGGCGGTCGTACTCCGAGAGCACCGCCTGCTCGATCATCTCGCGCGTCTCGTTGTTGATCGGGTGCGCTATGTCTCGGAACTCACCGTCCTTTCGCCGCCGGCTCGGCATCGCCACGAAGAGCCCGGTGTTCCCGTCGATGACCTTCAAACCCCGGACCACGAAGGCGTTGTCGAACGTGATGCTAACAAATGCCTTGAGCCTATCCTCGTGACGCAGCGTCAGCCTGACCTCAGTGATCTGCATTGCACTCACCGCCCTTTGCCTGGTAAGGGGAGTAGATCGTTCTCCGGGTCCCGCTGCTAGCTGCTGGCACGCTCCGAGGCGGCCCCTTCGTGTCTGATCGTGCACCCGGCATCGATCGGCTCTGCGACGTGTATTAGCCAGTCCCGCCCGGCGAGGCGCGACTCTATGTTGTGCGCGTCCTCCTCCGTCCTAGCGATTCCCACGACGGTCGATCCGCTGCCACTCATGACCGCCGCCATCGCGCCGGACTCCAGGAGCCGGGCCTTCGCCTGCCCGACCTCCGGGTACGATGAAACGACGCCAGCTTCCAGATCGTTTTCGAGTCCCCGAGCCAGGGCTTCGGGGTCGCCATTCTGGATAGCTGAACAGTTGAGTCTAATGAACGGGCTCCGCCCTGTCAACCTGATTCTCGCTCGCCGGTATGCCTCCCCCGCCGAGACCTCGAAGGGCGGGGTCACGAGGACGAACCAGAGCCCGGCGAGCGGCGAGAGCCTCTCGAGGATCTCGCCCCGTCCTCGCCCTCGGGACGTTCCCCCTCGGATGAGGAAGGGCACGTCGGAGCCGATCGAGAGCGCGAGGCCCAAGAGCGCGTGTGCGGGGAGCCCGAGCCCGAAGAGCGCGTCCATCCCGACCAGGACGGCCGCCGCGTCCGCGCTGCCGCCTCCGAGCCCCGCGCCGACGGGAATGCGCTTCTCGAGGGAGATGGCGGGGCCGCGGCATCCGGACGCCGCGACGATCGCCTCGGCCGCACGAACGGCCAGGTTCGCGGGCCCGCCCGGCACGGGAATGCCGCTCGTCTCGAGCGAGATCGTCCCGTCTGGCGACGGCGAGAGCCGCAACGTGTCGGAGAGAGAGATGGTCTGGAAGATGGTGTCGATGTCGTGGTAGCCGTCGTCCCGCTTCGCGAGGACCTCGAGGCCCAGGTTGACTTTCGCGCGCGCCTCGATCTCGACGGTCCTCATGCGGGATTGGCCTCCGGGCGCGTCTGCGCTGGGTCCTCAAGCCGCCTCGCGTCAGAAGTAGATGATGGCGGCGGCGACGACGATCCAGAGCACGATGTTGACGGCGAGCGGTGTGTCGGAGACGAGGGCCTTCGACGGCTTGCCGCCGCCCCCCGCGGCGAACATCAGATAGAGGTAGCGCAGCACGCCGTAGACGACGAACGGCACCGTGTAGACGAGCTCCGGTCCGCCCACCTTCTCGACGGTTCCCGGCCAGATCGTGTAGATCGCATACGAGACGACGGTCGACGCGGTCACCACCCCGATGAGGGCGTCGACGAGCTCCGGCGGGTAGTGGCCGAGCGTCGAACGGTGGCGGCGCGCGTCGTCTCCAAGGAGCCGGACCTCGTGGCGCCGCTTGCCGAGTCCGAGGAAGAGCGCCAGGAAGAACGTGCACACGAGGAGCCACGGCGAGAGCTCCGTCTCGGGGGCCGTCCCGCGGAGGACCTCGACGCTTCCCACCGCTCGCAGGACGAACCCGATCGAGATTGCCATGACGTCGAGGATGACCATCTTCCTGAGTGCTAAGCTGTAGATGACGTTCAGGGCCAGGTAGGCGACGGCCACGTGTCCGAAGCTCGCGTGGAGGCTGTAGGCCCACGAGACTCCCGCGCCGGCCAGAACGACGGCGGTCGCGACCGCGACGCCGATGGGAAGATCTCCCGCGGCGAGCGGCCGGAGTCTCTTCTCCGGGTGGAGGCGATCGCGCGGCATGTCGATGAGGTCGTTCAGAAGGTAGGTCGCGCCGGACAGCATGCAGAACACGACGAACCCCGAGACGGCCAGCAGGGTCAACTCGCCGTCTCCCATGCCTCCCGCGAAGAGCAGCCCCGCGAAGAGGACCAGGTTCTTGGTCCACTGGTCGGGACGGATCGTCAGAATCAGGTTTCGGAACATACCTGGTGGCTCCCTAGGCCGCGTGGTCCTCGCCGTGCTGGGCGAGGATGTCGCGGATCTTCGTCGTGATGAGGTCGACCGCGACCACGTTCAGGCCTCCCTCGGGAATAATGACGTTGGCGTAGCGTTTGCTCGGCTCCACGAACTGCAGGTGCATCGGCCGGACGGTCTTGAGATACTGCTCGATCACCTGGTCGACGCTCCTTCCTCGCTGGCCGATGTCGCGCCTGAGCCTCCTGATGAAGCGTTCGTCGGCGTCGGTGTCGACGTACAGCTTGATGTCCATGAGTCCCCTGAGCTGCGCCGAGGCGAGCACGAGAATGCCCTCGAGCAGGATGATGCGCGCTGACCGCACCCTGATCGTCTCGGCGAGGCGGGTGTGCGTCTCGAAATCGTAGATCGGCTTCTCGATGGCCCGGTTGCCCTTGAGGTCGCTCAGGTGCGCGATCAGAAGCGCGTTGTCGAACGAGTCGGGGTGATCGTAGTTGATCTGCTCGCGTTCCTCGGGACGCATG
The DNA here is from genome assembly GCA_025774545.1 of bacterium. Classification (GTDB taxonomy): domain Bacteria; phylum Joyebacterota; class Joyebacteria; order Joyebacterales; family Joyebacteraceae; genus JALGVU01. Next base: position 14,427 of record JALGVU010000020.1, read on the forward strand.
CCGCTCCTGTCGAGGTAGTAGGAGTCGTGGTGCAGGATGACCACGCTCTCCTCGGGGAAGTGCTTGAGCACCTCCTTCGCCACCGTCGTCTTTCCCGACCCGGTCCCGCCGCCGATACCGATGATGATCGGATCCAAGGCCCCACCTCTCATCCGTCAGTCGCCGAAGAGCTCCGATTCTACCGTTTCGCACACCGCGTGTCCCACCGCGATGTGGATCTCCTGGATGCGCTGCGTGTCGCGAGACGGCGCCTTGATGGCGACGTCGCAGTGGTCCTCCATCGGTCCCCCGAGCTCCCCCATGAGGCCGATCGTCGCGAGACCGCGCGTCCTTGCCTCCTCGAGCGCTCGGACGACGTTGGGCGAGGAGCCGCTCGTGGAGATCCCGATCAGCACGTCTCCCTCGCTCCCCACGGCCTCGACCTGCCTCGCGAAAACGGCCTCGTACCCGTAGTCGTTCGAGACGGCCGTCAGCACCGAGGCGTTCACGGTCAGAGCGAGCGCGGGCAGTCCCCGGCGTTCGCGTCGCAGGCGACCGGCGAGCTCTGCAGCGATGTGCTGCGCGTCGGCCGCGCTCCCGCCGTTTCCGCAGAGAAGGACCTTGGCGCCGGCCCGCATCGCTCGGACGACGATCGAGGCCGCCTCCGCCGCCTGGGCCGGGATCGAGTCCGCCGCCCGCGCGAGCGCGTCAGAGGATTCCCTGAAGATACGCTCGATCGCCCGTTCGGTGTCCCTGTTCCCGCTCACGTTCGCCTACCTTTCGCCGATGTACTCCGAGACGGCGTCGGTCCAGTGACGGGGAACCCACCCCAAGAGCGAGCAGAGCCGCTCGAGTGAGAGGACCGAGTTCGTCGGCCGACGCGCCGGGCGAGGGAACGTGTCCGTCCCGACCGGCTCTGCCGCCACGCTCTCGAGGCCGGCCGCCCTCAGGATCTCCCGTCCGAATTCGTACCAGGAGCAGGAGCCCGAATTCGTCGCGTTCAGGATGCCCGTCGCCCCCGTCGGAACGAGCTCCTTCAGCATCACCGCCAGGTCCCTCGCGTTCGTCGGGGCGCCGATCTGATCGTCGACGATGCGAAGCCGCTGCTCCTTCTCCGCGAGCGACAGGATCGTTTCGACGAAGTTACGTCCCGCGTGTCCGTAGAGCCACGCGGTTCTCACGATCAGGTGACGCCCGCCCGCGGACCGAATGAACCGCTCACCGGCGAGCTTCGACTCGCCGTAGACGTTCGCCGGACACGGTTCGTCGTCCTCGAGGTAGGCCCCGTCCTTCGATCCGTCGAACACGTAGTCGGTGCTCACGTGCACCAGAAGGGCCTCCGCGGCCAGCGCCGCCCGGGCCAGGTTTCCTGCCGCGTCTGCGTTGACCGAGAACGCCAGCTCGCGCTCCGCCTCGGCTCCGTCCACGTCGGTGTACGCGGCGCAGTTGACGATCACGTCGGGCGCGATTCTGCGGACGGCGTAGTCCACGGCGTCCCGGTCGGTGACGTCGAACTCCTTGAGGTCGGCCGCCACGACCTCGGCCGTTCCCGTGAGCGCCTCCACGACCTCGGTGCCGAGCATGCCGCGCGCGCCGGTGACCAGTACCGTCCTCATGACGCGCTCCCTCCAGATGCGGCTCCCGCGCCGCCGGCCTACGGCACCTCGATGCGACTCGCGTCCCCGACCATGAAACGATACGCCTTCGGCATGGTCGCGCTCTTCGTGATCTCCACGTCCTTGCCGATCAGGCTCCGCTCCATTCTCTGGCCCAGGTTGCTCACGGTCGAACCCTCGAGGATGATGCTGTGCTCGATCTCGGAGTTCTGGACGGTCACATCGAAGTAGATCGACGTGAACGGGCCGACGTACGATCTCACGATCCGGCTGTCGCGGCCGATGACGAGCGGACCGCGGAGAACGCTTCCCTCCACGACGGCCCCCTCCTCCACGACGACCTTCCCGTCGACCCGCGATCTCGCGTCGACCTCGCCCCTGATGTCGCGATCGATCGTCTCGAGGATCATCCGGTTGGCCTCGAGGATGTCGTCGAGCTTCCCGGTGTCCTTCCACCACCCCGTCACCTCGTGCGCGCGGACGTCCCTGCCCGCATCGATCAGGTACTGGATCGCGTCGGTGATCTCGAGCTCGCCCCTCCCCGAGGGCTCGATGCTCCCGACGGCCTCGAAGATCTCCGCGTCGAACATGTAGACGCCGACCAGCGCCAGGTTGGAGCGCGGCGCCTCGGGCTTCTCCTCGAGCCTCACCACGCGCCCGTCCGCGAGCTCCGCGACTCCGAAGTCGCTCGGGTTGTCCACGCGCGCCAGGAGGATCTGCGAGTTCGGCTTGTTCTTCTGGAACTCGCCGACGAAGTCCGATATGCCTCCCATGATGAGGTTGTCGCCGAGGTACATGACGAACGGTTCCTTCCCCATGAAGTCGCCGGCGACCATGACCGCGTGCGCCAGCCCGAGAGGAGCGTCCTGCCGGATGTAGGTGACCTTGAGACCGAAGCTCGAGCCGTCGCCGACGGCCGCCTCGATCTCGCGGTGTGTGTCGCCGACGACCATGCCGACGTCCACGATGCCGGCGTCGCGGATCGCTTCGAGCCCGTAGAAGAGGATCGGCTTGTTGGCGATCGGCACGAGCTGCTTCGCGCTCGTGTGTGTGATGGGGCGGAGCCTCGTCCCCTTCCCCCCTGCCAGTACGAGTGCCTTGATGGGCCTCACCAGCCTTTCGAGTGGGTCTCCGGTCTCACGCGCCGTGCACGGCGTCCGCGAACGCGCGGACGAGACCTCCGTCCCTCGTGCGTTCGACGACGTCGCCCGTGACGATGAGCTTCGCACCCGCCCTGACGATCCGCGCGGCGGTCTCAGGGTCGCGGATGCCGCCGCCCACCATGACCGGGATGTCCACGTAGCCCGCGACCGCTGAAACGATCTCCTCGGGAACCGGCGCCTTCGCCCCGCTCCCCGCGTCGAAGAACGCGATCCGCAACCCCAGGTACTGCGCCGCCAGGGCGTGCGCCATCGCGATGTCGGGTTTCGTCCGAGGGATGGGCCTGGTCCCGCTCATGAACTCGACCGAGGTGGTCGCCCCGCCCTCGACGAGCATGTAGGCCGTCGGGATCGGCTCGAGGCCGATCCGCTTGAGACGCGGCGCCGCCTGGACGTGCTCCCCGATCAGGAACTGCGGATTCCTCCCGCTCACGAGCGACAGGAAGAGGATCGCGTCGGCCTCGGGCGCCACGAACCCCACGTTGCCCGGGAAGATGACCACGGGGAGATCGACCTCGCGTTTGATGGCGGCGATCGTCTCCGAACATCGTCCCTCGAGCGACAGGCTGCCGCCCACCAGGAGAACGTCGACGCCGCCCGCGGCCGCAAGCGCGGCCAGATGCACGTTCTCGTCGGGCGTGAGCCGATCGGGATCGAGCAGGACCATGTAGAGCGCCCCCACTCGTCCGATCGTCTCTATCATCCGACGGTAGACCGGTCCCGTCACGCTCTCCATCGTCGTTCCGTCCCTCCGCCGCCTCAGTTCTCTAGCTCGAGGCGAGCCGCTCGACGATGCCGTACACGGCCTCGAGCGCCTGGTCGAGCTTGGCCGGGTCACCGCCTCCGCCCTGGGCGAGGTGCGGCTTGCCCCCGCCGCGTCCGCCCATGACCGACGCGACCTCTCGCACGAGGTCGCCGGCCTTGATGCGTCCCGCTTGAGCGAGGTCGTCGGTCACCACGGCGAGCAGCGTGCTTCGCCCGTCGATCTCGGTGCCGAGCACGCCGGCGCCGCTTCCGAGGGTCTCCCGCAACCGGTCGGCCTGGGTCCGGAGCTCCGGCACGTCGGCCGCCTCGGTCCTGAGGGAGATCACCTTGATCCCCGCGACGTCGCGTGCGCGATCGGCGAGCGCGCCGATCGTGTCGTCGGCGCTCTTCCGCCGCTCCCTCGCGAGGTCCTTCCTGAGCTGCGCGTGGTCGGCCACGACGGCGCGGGTCCGCTCGAGCACCTCAGGTGTTGCGCAGCGGAGGACCGAGGAAACGTCCCTCACGACCGTGGCATGCTCGCGGGCGCGCTCGGTGGCCACAGCACCCGTGACGGCCTCGATGCGCCTGACGCCGGCCGCGATGCCCGATTCAGAGACGATCGAGAAGGCGCCGATCTCGCCCGTGCCACCGACGTGCGTCCCGCCGCAGAGCTCGAGGCTCACGCCGGGGATCGAGACGGCTCGAACGTCCTCGTCGTATTTCTCCCCGAAGAGCGCCATGGCTCCGCGCTCGAGCGCGACGTCGAGAGTCGTGACCTCCGGGCAGACGGGCACGCCCGCGCGGATCCACGCGTTGACGCGCTCCTCGACCGCCGACAGGACGTCGTCCGTGAGCTCGGCGAAGTGCGTGAAGTCGAACCGCAGACGGTCCGGGCCGACCCACGACCCCGACTGGTGCACGTGGTCGCCCACGATCTCGCGCAGCGCGGCCTGCAGGAGGTGGGTCGCGGTGTGGTTCTTCTCGACCCTCCTCCTCCTGGCAACGTCGACGAGGGCCTGGACGGCGGCCCCGGGCTCGGGAGCCCCGCTCGCCACGCGCGCGACGTGCACGGCGTGCCCCTCCTCGACATAGACGTTCACGATCACGGCTTCAAGGCCGTCGCCGCGAAGGGCGCCGGTGTCGGCCACCTGGCCACCCGCCTCGGCGTAGAACGGAGTGCGCGAGAGGGTGACCTCCCACTCGCCCTCGGAGCGGCCCGGGCGCACGCGGACGATCGAGGTCGCGACCGGCGCTGCGTAGACGCCATCGTGGGCCCGCTCGGCCTCGGCGACGTCTTCTGTCTCGATCTCGTGGCCGACGAAGCCCGACTCTCCCACAGCGTCGGCGGGCTCTCCGGACCACGCCTCGCGACCGCCCCCCGCGAAGCTCGAGGCCTTCCTGCCCCTCTCCCTCTGCTCGTCCATGGCGGCGGCGAACCCGTCGAGGTCGACGGTCACGCCTCGCTCTGCGGCCATCTCGGACGTGAGATCGACGGGGAAGCCGTAGGTGTCGTAGAGGCGGAAGGCATCACCACCGGGCATCACCGTGGATCCGGCGGAGTCGAGACGTCCGAGGATCCCTTCGAAGACCTGCGTTCCGGACGCCAGCGTCTCCCGGAAGCGCTCCTCCTCGGACTTGAGCACGAGCGCGATGTGCTCGCGTCGCTCCGTGAGGTGCGGGTGAGCGTCCGCCGTGGTCGCGATGACTTCGCCGGCGACACGGTAGAGGAAGGGCTCCGTAACGCCGAACGCGTGCCCGCGCCGAACGGCGCGGCGAACGAGCCTGCGCACGACGTAGCCCTGCGCCTCGTTCGACGGGTTGATGTTCTCGGCGACGGCGAAGGTCGCGGCCCTGGCGTGATCGACGATGATCGCGAGCCCCGGATCGAGATCGGCCCCGCCGGGGGCGGTTCCGCCCGCGGCGGCGATCTCGCGCCGCGCCGCCGCGACGATCGGTGCCAGCACGTCGGTCTCGTAGATGGTCCGAGCGCCCTGGAGCACGGAGCAGACGCGTTCGAACCCCATCCCCGTGTCGATGCCCGGACGGGCGAGCGGCTCGCGCGTCGTGTCCGGCCTCTGAAGGAACTGCGGGAACACGAGGTTCCACACCTCGAAGAAACGATCGCAGTCGCATGCCGGGTTGCAGTCCGGCCGGCCGCATCCAAGCTCGAGCCCCATGTCGAAGTGGATCTCCGAGCACGGCCCGCACGGGCCGCTGTCGCCCGCGGGTCCCCAGAAGTTGTCCTCGTCTCCGAGCGGCACGATCCTCACGCTCGGGATCCCGATGACCGTCCTCCAGAGCTCGGCCGCCTCCTCGTCGTCCCGGTGGACCGTGATCCAGAGGCGTTCGCCCGGGAGTCCCAACACCTCGGTCAGAAACTCCCAACCCCACTCGATCGCCTCGCGCTTGAAGTAGTCCCCGAAGGAGAAGTTGCCGAGCATCTCGAAGAACGTACAGTGCCAGGGTGATCGTCCGACCTCCTCGAGGTCGGACAGCCTGAGACACCGCTGGACCGAGACGGCTCTCCGGAACCGGGGCTCGTCCTGGAGGTAGTAGCGTTTGAAGGGCACCATCCCGGCCGACGTGAAGAGGAGCGTCGGATCGTCCTTGGGGATGAGCGGCGCGCTCGGAACGAGCTCGTGGGAGCGTTCCGTGAAGTAGTCGATGTAGCTCTTCCTGAGATCCTTCGAAGACATGCCGCTAGTCATCCGCGTCTCCCTCGAGCTCTCTCACCACCCGCGACACGACGTCGTACGAGAAGCCCCGTCTCGTCAGGAACGACTGGAGTCGCGAGCGGAGCTTCGCCCGATCGCTCGCGCGGGGTGCGCCTCGCTCGCTCTTCCCCACGGTGCGCGTTCTCTTGCCGGCCGCGCGCCTCGCGAGGGCAAGCTCGGTCGCTTCGTCGAGCGCCTCATCGAGCACCTCCGCAATCACCTCGGGTCTGACGCCCTTCGCGCGGAGCTCGCTCGAGAGGCGCAGCCTCCCCATGGGACGGAGCCTCGTGCGCTCGTCGACCCAGGCTTCAGCGAACGCGCGGTCGTCGACGAGGCCGGCGCCGGCCAGACGCTCGACCGTGATCGCCACCGTCTCCGCGTCGAATCCCAAACGCCTCAGACGGTCGACGAGCTCGGATCTCGAACGGGCGCGGACGGCGAGCAGGCGCAGGGCCCGCTCCCTCGCCCGCCCCCGTTCGTCATCGTCGCGGGCCTCCTCGACCTCCTCCGAGCCGACGTCGAGTCCGATCGCGAGGCCGAGCCGCGCGGCCGTCTCCTCGGACACGGTGAAGGCCTCTGATTCTACCGCCCACCGTTTCCTCGTCGTCGCGCCGCGTGGGCGCGCGTCGTGCGCTTCCCCGACGTTGCGCCCCTGAGCACGCGGTCGATCGCCTCTTCGCCATCGCGCCCCTGGACGCGCGTCTACCGTTTCTTCGCGCCGGACCCGACCTTCTCGGGCTCGGAGCTCTTGACCTTCCCCGACTCGACGCCCTCGCCTGCCGCCTCCTTCGGGTCTGTCTCGCTCCCGTCAGACGCGTTCTCGCTCGGGGCGTCTCCAGGCGTCGACAGATCGAGAGCCTCGCGGACGTCCCGCTCGAGACTGTCGCGAACCTCCGCGTTCTCCTCGAGGTAGCTCCTCGTCTTCTCTCTGCCCTGGCCCAGCTGCTTGTCGCCGTAGCTGAACCACGTGCCCGCCCTCGAACGAGATGCCCTTGCCGTAGATGATGTCGAACTCCGCCTGCCTGAACGGCGGAGCCACCTTGTTCTTCACGACCTTGACCCTCGTCCGATTCCCCACCATCGTGTCGCCGACCTTCAGGGCCCCGATTCGCCGAATGTCGAGTCGCACGGTCGCGTAGAACTTGAGCGCCCGTCCGCCCGAGGTTGTCTCAGGGTTCCCGAACATGACGCCGATCTTCATGCGAATCTGATTGATGAAGACGACGCAGGTCTTGGAACGACTGATCGCGCCCGCCAGCTTCCTGAGCGCCTGCGACATGAGGCGCGCCTGGAGCCCGACGTGGGAATCCCCCATCTCGCCCTCGATCTCGGCGCGAGGGACGAGGGCGGCGACCGAGTCGATCACGATCACGTCGACGGCCCCGCTTCTCACGAGCATCTCCGTGATCTCGAGGGCCTGTTCGCCGGTGTCGGGCTGAGAAATCAGGAGGTTGTCGGTGTCGACGCCGAGGTTCCGCGCGTAGCCGGGATCGAGCGCGTGCTCGGCGTCGATGAACGCCGCCACTCCGCCGAGCCTCTGCGCGTTGGCCGCGATCGAGAGCGAGAGCGTCGTCTTCCCTGACGCCTCCCCCCTCGGCACGCCTCCGATCCCGAGCGCCAAGTCGAGCGCGAGCGAGCCCGTGGGAATCGCCTCGATACCCTGACCGACGTCCTGGGTCCCGAGCTTCATGATCGAACCCTTGCCGAACTGCTTCTCGATCTGGGAAACCGCCAGATCCAGGGCCTTCCTCTTCTCCTTCTCCTGAGTCATCGTGTCCTCCGAGTCGGAAGTCTCTTCAGCCGATGTCAGCTTGGGGCGTCCCGCGCGCGGGGGTCCCGCTCGAGCGGCGCGTCAGGCGCTTACGCCTTCCTCTTCCCCGCCCAGCGCCACGGCGGCGACGACCTCGTGGATCGCGCCCGCGGGCCTGAGCGTGCTCTTCATGATCCTCGTCTCCCGGATCACCACCCTTCCGTTCGGGGCGGACAGGGTCGCGAGGTGCTCGTTCGCACCTTCGGCGTCCCGGGGATTCCTGATGACGAGATCCCAGAGCGCGTCCGGGGCGTCGATTCCGACCCAGAGCACGCGCGGGCGCCGCGGCGACGGGAAGGCCCCGAGCGAGCCGAGTTCGAACGCGAACGACGGCACGCGGGCGGACGCCCGGCGCACGGCCCCGATCACGTCGGGCAACAGCTCCTCATCGACGTCGCCCAGGAACTTGAGCGTCAGGTGAAGCGTCGCCTCTCCCGACCAGCTCGCACGGACGCCCCGGCGGCGCAGCGTCTCGATCAGATCGAGTATGCCTTCTTTCACCGGCCTCGACAACTCCAAAGCGACGAAGGTCCGGACGGGCATCAGGGGGCCTCGATGTTGAGGAGAACGCGTCTCAGGGAGTCGAGGGCCGCTTGTGCTGCGCGCTCGCGCACCTGGCCGCGGCCTCCCGGGAATCGGAATTCGCTCACGCGCTCGCCTCGCTCCCACGCGACCCCGACGTAGACGAGGCCGACCGGCTTCTCGGCCGTGCCGCCCCCGGGTCCCGCCGTGCCCGTGATCGAGAGCGCGTACGAGGCGCCGGTCTTCTTGCGAACGCCCGCCGCCATCTCCGATGCCACTTCGGCCGACACGGCCCCGTGCCGCTTGAGGGTTCCTGCCTTCACGCCGAGGAGCCTCTTCTTGAGTTCGTCCGCGTATGCGACGACGCCGCCGAGGAAGTAGTCTGAGCTCCCCGGGACCTTCGTGACGCGCCACCCGAGCCTTCCTCCGGTGCACGACTCGGCGACCGCGAGCGTCGCTTCCCCCATGGCGAGGAGATAGCCGACGACCTTCTCGATCGACTCCCCACCGCGCGCGTAGACGTACGACCCCAGCCTGTCCGCCAGGCGCTCGGCCGACCGATCGGCCGTCCTGGCCGCCTCCGCTGGGGTGTCGCCCCTCGCCACGACCTTGAGGTCGACTCCCGTCATCGACGGGAGGTAGGCAACCTCGGTCCGGATGAGCTTCCTGGCGAGGTCGCCAGTGCGCTCGGCGACGGTCGACTCGGGAATCCCGGTCGTTCTGATGACGCGTTCCTGCACCAATCGCACGAGCCCGCGGCCCTCGAGGAACGGCACCACGTAGTTCTCGACCATGGCCCGCATCTCAGAGGGCACGCCCGGGAGCGAGAAGAGGACGGCGTCGTCCTTCTCGAGCACGAGCCCGGGAGCGGTGCCGCGCGTGTTCATGATCACCCTCGCGCCCTCGGGGATCATCGCCTGCGACATGTTGATCTCAGGCATCTCCCGCCCCAACTCCTCGAAGTAGGCGTAGAGCCTCGCGAGCACGTCCTCGTCGAGCACCAGCTTGCGCGCGAAGAGCCGCGCGACGACGTGCTTGGTGCGGTCGTCGCTCGTCGGTCCGAGGCCGCCCGTGGTGATCACGATGTCGGCCGCCTCGAGCGCGCGCCCGACCGCGTCCTCGATCGCCGCCGGCTCGTCCGGCACCGTTGTCGAGCGCACGACCTCCGTCCCGAGCGCCCACAGGCGCGACCCGAGGTAGACCGTGTTCGTGTCGGACCGGCTCCCGTCCAGGAGCTCACGGCCTATCGTGACGATCTCTGCGTTCACGGGGACTCCACGGGGGCGACAAGGGCTACCAGCCTCGAACGTGCAGCATCAGTCTGACGAGGATGTTCGCGTAGACGCCGGCCACAAGGTCGTCGAGCACGATCCCGAGTCCACCCCTCACCGACTCAGCGCGGCCGGCCGGGAACGGCTTCAGGATGTCGATGGCTCGGAAGAGCAGAAAGGCGGCGACGAACACGAAGATCGACTTGGGAAGAAAGAGGACGGAGAGGATGAACCCGCTCCACTCGTCGATCACGATCTTGGAGGCGTCCTTCCCGAAGGTCTTCTCGGCGACGTCGGCGGCCCAGATGGACATGGCCACGAAGGCGGCGACCGTGATCAGGGTGACGGCGATCGTCCCCGGGGGACTTGCGAGCGTGACCTCGGGGGCGAGGAACCACACGACGACGGCGCAGCCGAACGCGCCGACGGTCCCCGGCGCCACCGGCGCGTATCCGAGGTAGCCTCCGGTCGCGAGAAGCCTGGCGATCGGGTGAAGCCCGCGCGAGGACGGCTCGGCCATCTGTCTAGCCCCCTTCCCGGAGGTCGCGCTCGGGTGGCGCCTCGCCCGACCGGGCGAAGCTGCGGCCATTGAGAAGGTACTCCGCGCCCGAGACGAGCGTCAGAACGACCGCGGCGGTGCCCAGAACCCAGAGGAATCGCTCGACTCCGGCGGATCCCGGCGACGAGAACGACGGGGCCGCGCGCGAGACGATGGTGAGGTAGAGAAGAACCGTGGCGAGCCACGCCATCTGAGCGGCCGTCTTCCACTTGGCGATGCGGCTCGTGACGAAGCCCTCGCCGCTCTTGAAGGCGCCGGTGCGGCAGCCCAGGATGAGGAGCTCGCGCCCGACGATCGCCGCGACCATCCAAAGCGGAACGTAGGTCAGACCGAGAAAGAGAAAGCCGACGAGGACCAGCGACACGAGGACCTTGTCGGCCAGGGGATCCATCAGCTTCCCGAACTCGGTGACGTTGTCGGAGAGACGCGCGAGGTAACCGTCGTAGAGATCCGTCAGCATGGCGACCACAAAGAGGTAGAAGGCGAGCCTCACGGCCCCCGCGATGAGGCACGCGAGCACCACGGGCCCCAGGATCATTCGCCCGACGGTCAGTCCGTTCGGCCAGTTCATGGTCCCTCACGCCGCAGGTCGAGCGGCCTCGGGAAGCGCTGCGCTACGCTACGACTGGGCCAGCTCCTCGCGCTTGAGGAGCCACGCCCAGTTGCGGTCGACGTCCGCCTGTATCTCGTCGATGATGTGCCTGTTCTGATCCTCGAAGAGATGGCGGAACCTGCCCTGCCGCTTGAGCCACTCCTCGACCGGCTGCTTCTCCTTCGGCTTCCTGGTGATCCGGAGCTTGCCGTGCTCGACCTCGAAGACGGGCCAGAAGCACGTGTCGACGGCAAGCCTCGCGATCTCCATCGACTCCTCCATCGGATAGCGCCATCCCCTCGTGCACGGGGTCAGGACGTTCATGAAGGCCGGGCCCTCGATCTCGAGCGCCTTCTCCACCTTGTCCGAGAGGTCCTTCGGGAACCCCGGCGTGGCCTGCGCAACGTACGGGATGTTGTGGGCAATCATGATCTCGGTGAGGGGCTTCGGGAACTGCTTCTTCCCCGGGATCACCTTGCCGACCGGCGTCGTCGAGGTCGCGGTGCCCTTCGGCGTTCCTCCCGACCTCTGGATGCCGGTGTTCATGTACGCCTCGTTGTCGTAGCACAGGTAGAGCATGTTGTGGCCGCGCTCCATCGCGCCTGAGAGCGACTGGAGCCCGATGTCGTACGTCCCGCCGTCGCCGCCCAAGGCGATGAAGTTGATCTTCCTGTCGATCTTCCCCTGGCGCCGGAGCGACCGGTAGGCCGCCTCCGCGCCCGAGATCGTCGCCGCGGAGTTCTCGAACGCGTTATGAATGAAGGGCGTCCGCCACGCGGTGTACGGGTAGATCGTCGTCACCACCTCCACGCATCCCGTCGCGCACCCGCAGACCGTGTCACGCCCCGCCGTCAGGAGCATCTGCCGCATCGCCGTCATGGGCAAGCAGCCCGCGCAGGCGCGGTGCCCTCCGGCCATCAGCTCCTCACGTTGCGCCAGTTGCTTCAAGCCTGGCATCTCGTCCCCTCCTTAGTCTCTCAGCCCGAGGAAGCGGACGCCGTCGGACGGTGTCCCCTCCCGAGCGATGGTCGTGAGGTCCGTGAAGGCCTGCCGGATGTGATCCATGGAGACGTCCCGTCCGCCGAGGCCGTAGATGTAGTTCACGAGCCCGATGTCGCATCCCGTCCCGTAGAGGGCGGCCTTGATCTCCTTGTGAACCGGCCCGCCCGGAGCGCCGAACGACACCGATCGGTCGAGGACCGCCACTGCCTTCGCGCGTGAGAGCTTCTCGGCGATCTCGGCCTCGGGGAACGGGCGAAAGCAGCGGATCTTCAGAAGGCCGACCGCCTCCCCCGCCGCGCGCATCTCGTCGACGACGGCCTTGGCCGTGCCCGCCGTGGAGCCCAGCGCCACGATGACGCGCGTGGCCCCCTCGAGCTCGTACGCCTCGAGCAGGTCGTACGAGCGTCCGGAGATCTCGCCGTACGCCTTCCCGACGTCCCTGACAACCTTCGGCGCGTTCCGCATCGCCTCGATCTGCTGACGCTTGTGCTCAAAGTAGTAATCCTGAAGATCGAGCGGCCCGTACGTCACGGGCTCGTCGGTGTTCAGGAGCGTGTACTTCGACTCGTAGTCGCCGACCCACTTCCGCACGACGGGATCCTCCAGGCCCTCGAGGATCTCGGCCGTGTGGCTGAGGATGAACCCGTCGAACGTGACCATCACGGGAAGCAGCACGTCGGGGTGCTCCGCGATCCGGATCGCCTGGAGGACGTTGTCGTACACCTCCTGAGCGTTCTCGGAGTAGATCTGGAGCCAGCCGCTGTCGCGGCAGCCCATCGTGTCGCTGTGGTCGCAGTGGATGTTGATCGGTCCGGACAGCGCGCGGTTGACGACCGGCATCACGATCGGGAGCCTGGATGATGCCGCGATGTAGACGATCTCCCACATGAGCGCGAGCCCGTTCGCCGACGTGGCGGTCATCGCTCTCGCACCCGCCGCCGCCGCCCCCACCGTGGCGCTCATGGCGCTGTGCTCGGACTCGACCAGCACGAACTCCGCTTTGACGTCGCCGTCCGCGACGTGCTGGGCGAACTTGTGCATCAGCTCCGTTTGCGGAGTGATCGGGAACGCCGCGACCACGTCGGGGTCGATCTGCCGCATCGCCTCCGCGGCCGCGTCGTTGCCGGTTAGGATCAATCTCCTGCCCACTCTGTGTCTCCCTTCTCGTTCATATGGCGTAGGGCCTGAGGCCCGGGAGGGCGCCCGCGCCGACGGTCAGCGCTCCGACACGTCGGTCTCGAGCTTCATCTCGATCGCCTTCGGGTCGACGGGACACTCGAAGGCGCAGATGCCGCATCCCTTGCAGTGCTCGTAGTCGATCCCCGTGAGCTTCCCGTCCTCGAGGAGGATGGACGAGTCGGGGCACGCGACCCAGCAGCGCAGGCAGTGAATGCAGGTCTCCTCGTTCCAGATGGGGCGGTAGGTCCGCCAGGAACCGGTCTCGTAACTGTGTGCGTTCCCGGCGTCCTCGATGACGCCCCCGATGGGAATCTCGGTCCACGCTCTCTCCTTCATTCCGCCTTGACCTCCTCGTAGGCTCTCCGGATCGCGCGGACGTTACCATCCAGCACCTCCGGCCTGAAGCCGTGGGAAAACTTCTTCTTGATCTGATCGACAACGGTATCGAGCGACAGGAGGCCGACCGCCTTGATCAGCGCCCCCAGCATCGGCGCGTTCGGAATCGGGCGACCGATCTCGTCGATCGCGATCCCGGTGGCGTCGACCGTGAAGAGCTTCCGGCCGTCGAGCTTGAGCTTCTTCCGCACGGCGTCCGCCGGCTGGATCGTGTTGATGATGATGACCCCGTCGTCCGGCGTCCCGCTGGCCACGTCGACCGTCGTCAAGAGCGTGTCGTCGAGGACGATCACGATCGCGGGCGAGTAGATCGCGCAGTGGACCTTGATCGGCTCGTCGCTGATTCGGGTGAAGCCGCGCATCGGCGCGCCCATCCGCTCCGGCCCGTAGTCCGGGAAACCCTGACTGTACTTCCCCTCCATGGCGGCGGCCTCCGCGAGAAGGAGCGACGCCGTCTTGGCGCCCTGTCCTCCTCGCGCGTGCCACCGGATCTCCATGATGTCCGCCATGTGGAATCCTCCTGGGAAAACGCACAGGTAGCACCGTCTCGAAGCAAATCAAACACGAAACTTAGCACCCTGTTTCAGGGGGGTCAAGCAGAAAGCAGATGAAGGCGGAGTGACCCGGGATCGGGGTGGGACCACAACGTCCGGCGGCGCTCCACGGCGCCGCGCCCTAGAGCTCGCGGCGCTCCTCGATGGCGGTCCCGAGCGTCAGCTCGTCGGCGAGGTCGAGATCCCCGCCAACGGGGAGACCGCTCGCGAGACGTGTGACCTGCACGCCGAGCGGCGCAAGGAGCTTGGCCACGTAGAGCGCGGTCGCCTCCCCCTCCGCCGTGGGATTCAGGGCGAGGATGATCTCCGAGAGGTTCCCGCTCCTCGTGCGTTCGAGGAGGAGGTCGATCCTCAGGTTCTCAGGACCGATCCCGTCGAGAGGCGACAGGAGGCCTCCGAGCACGTGGTAGCGGCCGCGGAAGCGGCCGGTCCTCTCGAGGGCGAGGATGTCGCTCGATCGCTCGACGGCGCAGACGAGTCGTTCGTCGCGCCGGACGTCGGTGCAGATGGCACAGGGGTCGTCCTCGGTCAGCCCGCCGCAGATCGAGCAGCGCCGCGTTCGCTCGCGCGCCTCGACGATCGACCGGGCGAGCTCGCGGCACTCGGCCTCCGAGCCATCCAGCAGCCTGAGCGCGATCCGCGTCGCCGACTTCCTGCCGATTCCGGGGAGGCGCGAGAGCATCTGCACGAGCCGCTCGAGCGCCGGGGGTAGGGAGATCATGGCGCCTTCTCTGCTAGGAGGATCCCGGCGTTGAAGCCATGCCGGTCACCTTCGCCATCTCGCGCGCCGCCAGCTCGTCCGAGCGCGTCTTCGCGTCGCGCAGCGCCGAGAGGATCAGATCCTCGAGCATCTCGCGATCTCCGCCCTCGAGCGCCTCGGGATCGATCGTGAGCCCCGTGACGTCGCGCTGGCCGTTCATGGTCACGCGCACGGCGCCTCCTCCCGCGGTTCCCTCGACCTCCATCTCCGCCAGGGTCTCTCTGACGGCCGCGAAGCGCTTCTCGAGCTTCTGCGCTTCCTTCATCATTTTGGCCAAGCCCTTCGCCATTCCGTCTCTCGCTCCTCCCTCTCGAACCGCTCGGTCTCGGGCGTCTGCGATCTACCGTCTGATCTCACGGACGGAGATCCGCCGCTTGATCTCCCCGCCCTGGATCTACCGTTTGATCTCACCGTCGAAGATCTCGAGTACCTTCCTGACCATCGGATCGGCGTCGGCGCCAGCCGTCCCGGGGCCTCCGTCGAGCGCGCCGCGCGAGACAGCGTTGCGGCTCGCCGGCGTCCCGGCTCCGGGCGCCGCCGGGACCTCCGGTGCGCCGAACGTGAACCCGAGGCTCATCCGCCCCCCGTAGATCTCGCTCGCCGCCCGCTCCATGATCCTCATGTTGCCGCGGTCCCGGAGCTGGTCGCGGTGAAAGTTCGATCCGTTCGGCACCTCAAGCGAGACGGCGCCGTCCGCAGGGAAGGTCGGTACCGCACCGTTCAGGAACGCTGCCAGGGCCGGTTTCTCAGCTCTGACTCGCTCGACGACGTCACACCAGAGCGCCGGATCGAGATCTGCGACCGCCACGACCGTTCCGGCCGTCCCGGCGCTTCCTACGGGCGCCGGCTCCACGACGGCCACGCCCGCGGCCTTCTGCGGCGCCTCGCTCCGGACCGCCTTCCTCGCGGTCGAGGTTCCCGCTCCTCCCGAGCCCGCGGCCGGCTCACCGCCACCCTCCGCCGCCGATCCCGCCCGCGTCCCACCGCGCGCGCCCTCGCGCGACCCTCCGCCCGTGTCCCCCCCAGCGCGCGTTGCGGACCCGGAGCCCTGTTCGCGGAGCGCGCGGACGACCTCCTCGAGCGCGACCGCGCTCTCGAGCTTCGCCATCCGGAGGAGCGCCAACTCGGCGATGAGCGTGGGCTGGGTGCTCCACTTCGCCGACGCCTGTGCGTCGACGCCGATCCGGACGAGGCGCACGAGATCGTCCTCACCGAGGTCCGCGCTCGAGCCCTCGTGCGCGCGGTAGTCCGCGATCCGACCGACGAGCCGCTCCGGAGCCGGCGCGACCGCGATGAGGAGGAGGTTTCTCATGTGCTCGACCAGTCCGTCGAGCAGATCCCTGGCGTCGAACCCCGTCCCGAGGGCCGTCTCGAGAGCCTCGAGCACGGCGCTCGTGTCGTGGGACGCGATGGCGTCGGAGATCCGGAAGAACACGTCGATGTCCGGGATGCCCAGTACGGCGACGACGTCGTCGACCGAGACGCCACCCTTCCCGACCGACATCAGCTGATCAAGAAGGCTCTCCGCGTCGCGCATGCTCCCGTCGGCGCGAGCGGCGACGAGCCTGAGGGCGTCGTCGTCGACGTCGATCTTCTCGGCGGCGGCGATCACGCGGAGGCGCTCCTCGAGCTCGGCGGACGAGATTCGGTGGAAGTCGAACCTCTGGCACCGCGACGCGATCGTGTCGGGGATCTTGCCGGGCTCGGTCGTCGCGAGCACGAAGACCACGTGAGGCGGGGGCTCCTCGAGGGTCTTGAGGAGCGCGTTGAAGGCCTCGCGCGTGAGCATGTGCGCCTCGTCGATGATGTAGACCTTCATCCTGCCTGAGAGCGGCGCGTACTGAACCGTCTCCCTGATGCCGCGGGCGTCCTCGATCCGCCGGTTCGACGCCCCGTCGATCTCGATCACGTCGAGGCTCTTGCCGCGGCCGATCTCGGTACAGGAGTCGCACGTGCCGCAGGGTTCGTCCGTGGGACCCTTCTCGCAGTTCAGCGCTTTGGCGAGGATCCGCGCGACGGTCGTCTTGCCGACGCCTCGGGGTCCCGTGAACAGGTAGGCGTGCGCGATCCTGTCGCTCCGCACGGCGGCGGCGAGCGTCAGGACGACGTGCTTCTGGCCGACGACCTCCGAGAACGACTCGGGGCGCCACTTCCGCGCGAGAACTAGATAGGACATGGAATCCCCCGGCCGGATCGTGCGGGAACGGAATCCCAGCGGGACCTGATTGAGGGTCTTCGCTCTGGCACGCGTCCCCGTCGACCCCCGCGGCCGTCGAGCCCTCGATCAGTTGGCTCCAGCCAAGCTCCCCCACGGCACATCGAGTGACCGGCTTACGGCTGCTGCCTTCCGGCCCTGACCGGATTCACCGGGCTCGATTGCGCGGGACCTGGCCTTCGACGCTACTTCTTCGCGGTCCCGGTCGGCTGCAAGGGGCCTCGAGAGGATGTTCGACCCCGCTGTAGCGGATTGCGGGTCACAAGGCACCGCTAGTTCCCCGTCTAGCGTGCCAGAGCGAGGAGCCTCGACGGCTTCCGCTCCCGGGGCACACCTCGTGCGACGCGGGCCCCGGAAAGAGCTGGTGGAGATGAGCGGGCTCGAACCGCCGACCTCTGCCTTGCGAAGGCAGCGCTCTCCCAACTGAGCTACATCCCCATGATGGTATGTTCGTGTGCGAGGTCCTTCTGGCGGAGAGGGAGGGATTCGAACCCTCGGTACGCTCATCACGTACACGCGATTTCCAATCGCGCACCTTAAACCACTCAGTCACCTCTCCGGCGACGTAGATGGCGGTGGGGGTGGGATTCGAACCCACGGTACCCAGAGGGTACAACGGTTTTCGAGACCGCCACGATCGACCAGCTCCGCCACCCCACCGGAGTCCGCGAGAGACAAGAGCCCGGGTGTCAGCGCCTCGCCCTGAGCGCGTCGAAGAAGCTCGACAGAAGATCCGAGCAGGCTTGGGCCGACACGCCTGACGTCACGGGGACTCTGTGATTGAGCCCCGGGTCATCGACGACGTTGCCGACGCTCCCCGCGTATCCCGCCTTCGGATCGGTGCACCCGTAGACGAGTCGTCTGAACCGCGTCTCTACGATCGCACCCGCGCACATCGCGCAGGGCTCCATCGTAACGTAGATGATGGCCTCGGTCAAGCGCGGCAGCTCGAGCGAGCGGCAGGCGGCCCCGATCGCGATGATCTCGGCGTGTGCGGTGGGATCGCAGAGCGTTTCCACCTGATTGTGCCCGCGACCGACAACCCGCCCGTCGTCGACGACGACCGCTCCGATCGGCACCTCGCCCTCGTCGTAGGCGCGGCGGGCCTCATCGAGGGCAAGCCCCATCCACCTCTCGTCCTCCTCGCGGGCCCTCAAGCGTTCCTCACCTCCGGCACAGGTGCCCCGGCACGAGCGATCACCAACCTAGCAGCGGCTCGAGGGCCTGTCAACCCGGGAGGACGGTCGGTGCGAGCCTCCCCCGAAAGCGAGCGCCCCCGGCGTCGTCGTCCGCGCCGGGGGCCGTCGGATTCCGAGGCGGCTCGTGCCGAGCGCCTAGTTCAGCTTCTCCTCGCCCCAGACGACCACCTGGTTCTTGCCGTTGCCCTTCGCCCGGTAGAGCGCGCGGTCGGCGTTCTCGAGAAGCGCGCTCTTGCTGTCGGCCTGTATCGGGTACGTCGCGAGTCCGATGCTGATGGTGAGCCGGCCTCCCGACATCGTCTCCTCACCCTCGAAGTCCGACTCGTCGATGAGGCTGCGGATCCTCTCGGCCATGCGCCGCGCCGATTCCGCCGAAACCTCAGGGGCGATGACGGCGAACTCCTCCCCGCCGTAGCGCGCCACGAAGTCGCAGTTCCGCGACGAGCGCTTGAGGAGCCTCGCGAGACGTCTGAGCACGAGGTCGCCCGACGGGTGGCCGTGCGAGTCGTTGTAGCTCTTGAAGTCGTCGATGTCGATCATGAGAAGGCTCACGACCCGGTTGTACCGTTCCGCGCGCGACACCTCCGTGTCGAGGAGCTGATGGAAGAACCGGTGATTGTACAGTTCGGTCAGCCCGTCCTTCCGTGAAAGCTCCTTGTAGAACTCGCCCTCGGCGGCGCGCCGCTTGAGGGCTCGTGCCTCGAGCGCGTTCTTCACGATGATCCGGATCTGATCGATGTTGAACGGCTTCGTGATGTAGTCGGTGGCTCCGAGCTTCATCGACTCGACCGCCGTCTCCATCGACGCGTACCCGGTCATCACGATGACCGCGACCTCGTACGGGAGCTCCTTCGCCGCCGAGACGACCCCGAGCCCGTCCAGCCCGGGCATCACGACGTCGGTGATCACGATGTCGTAGGTGTGACCCCGCATCTTGTCGACGGCCTCACGGCCGGAGCTCGCCAGATCGATGACGTACCCCTCGTCGGTGAGGACCTCACGCAGGAACTCCCGCATGATCTCCTCGTCGTCGACGATCAGGAGACGCGCGACCCGAGTCTCCTCGGTCTCCTCGATGCCGTGAGTGGTCTCCTCCGGTGTGATCACCTACGCCCCTCTGCTTTCGTGAAGCCGTGCCTCGGCGCCGGCGTGCGGAAGCCGAACCGTGAACACCGATCCCTCACCCGGCTGGCTCTCGACCTCGATCTGTCCGCCGTGGTCCTTGACGATGCCGTAGCTGACCGCGAGCCCAAGCCCGCTACCGTCTCCGGTGTCGTGCGTCGTGAAGAAGGGCTCGAAGACCCTGCCGAGATCCTCCGCGGAAATGCCGCAGCCGCTGTCGGTGAAGACGATCTCGACGCTCGCGTTGCCCCGGGCGTCGACCGCCCTTGCGGCGCAGATCGTCAGCGTCCCTCCGCTCGGCATCGCGTCGCGGGCGTTCAGGATGATGTTCGCGAACACCTGCCGCAGCTGATACTGGTCGCCCGTGACCTCCGGCAGGGCCTCGTCGACACGCTGCTCGAGTTTGATGCCCCTCATCCCGAGCTGGTGCTCCGTGATGTGGATCGCTTCGACGAGGACGTCGCTCACGCTGATCTCGGTGAACGAGCCCTGCGACGACCGAGAGAACGTCAGAAGGCTCTGGACGATGCTGCGGCACCGCTGCGACGCCTGCTCGATCGAGCCCAGGTGCTTGACGAGCTTCTCGACCTCCTCGGGGCTCAGTCCGCCCTTGCCCCTCGAGATGATCCGCTCGAGATCGTACTGCGCGTATCCCAGAATCCCGCCGAGCGGGTTGTTGAGCTCGTGCGCCACCCCGGCGGCCAGCTCGCCGACCGCCGCGAGTCGTCCGGACTGAACGACCTTCTCCTGCATCCTCTGGAGGTCGCGGGTTCTCTCCTCGACACGCTGTTCCAGATCCTGATTCAGTGCCTCGAGGTCGGCCCGGGCCTTCTGCAGCTCGGCCGTTCGTTCCTCCACCTTCTGCTCCAGGGTCTTGCCCCAGCTTTCCACCTTCGTCTTCGCCTCGTCGACGTTCTCGTAGAGCCGCGCGTTCTCGAGCGCGTGCGCGACCTGGCCGCCGATGGTGACGAGGAGTTCGACGTCCTGCTCCCCGAACGCCTTCGGCTCGCGGCTCTCGATCGCGAGCACCCCGACCAGCCTGTCGCGCGCGAGCAGGGGGATTCCGGCCCACGCGCGCGGCTCGACTCCTCTCGACTTCGCCATGCTTGCGAGCCGGCTGTCGAGCTCGCGCGTCTCCGTCTCGTCGGCGATGTCGGCGACGAGCAGTGTCTCGCGGTGCGCGATGACCCACCCGGCGAAGGTGTTGCCGGGCTTGCTGCGCCGGTGCGCGATGACCCACCCGGCGAAGGTGTTGCCGGGCTTGCTGCGCCACGCCGGGATGCGCTTCGTCCCCTCGATGCAGACCCGGTAGTCCAGGTCGCCCTTCTCCTCGTCGTAGAGGCAGACCGTGACCATGGTCGAGCCGAAGAGCTCGCGCGTGCTCTCCTCGAGACGCACAACCAGTTCGTCGAGTCTGAGCGTCGAGGAGACGGCCTGCGCCGTGGCGTTGATCGTGTCGAGGTCGCGGACGTGGCGCTCGAGTGTCTGTTTCGTGCTCCAGAGCGTCTTGCCGGCGGCGCTCGAGACGAGCAGCACGACCACAAGGAGCGGGAACGTCGCAGAGCCGCTCGGCATGTACGCGGCCGCAAGCAGGAGCGACAGTGGCAGAAGCGCGATCTCCACGACGACCCCGCGTCCCTTGAGCCACCGAGCGTAGCCGCCGACCGTCTTCCGGCGCTCCGACGCCATGATCCAGTGCGCCACGACGCCGGCCGCGCTGTAGGTTCCGAACATCCCGAGGAAGCGGAGCGCGTCGGCCAAAGTGAGGTCGCCGCTGAGCGGCAGCCCACCGGTCAGGACGTAGAACGTGCCCGCGGCGAAGACCGCGAGCACCTGCGTGCTGACCTCGACGACCGCCCGCCGGCTCATCCCCTTGAAGCAGGTGAACTCTCTTCTTGCCTATCGGAAACGCGAAGAGCCCGGTCGCCAGACCGAGCGCGCTCATGATGCCGATCGCGCCCCAGTCCATCCAGTCCGTCTGGAGCACCGCGAGCGCCAGGAAGAGCGCGGCCGCCGCCGCGCCCCGGATCCAAGCCCGGCCGCCGGCCGGGCGCTCGCAGACCGTCTGATTCCTCGCCAATTCCTGGGCGTGCATCGCGCAACTCCTCGAGCGGCGCCCACGGGCACCGCACACCGAGCCGCCGCCGGTTCCTTGGACGGGTGTGCTTCGCCGACGGCGACGCACCCCGTCGAGGTCCGACGAGAACCCTCGCTGCGGGCCCTAAATGCAAGTCCTGTGCCACGATGACGGCGTTCCGGAAGGTCGTACCTGCAGGATGCCGACAGGCGTCGGGCATGGTTTTCGCGACGGAGCCGCGCTCGTAGGACGGCCGGCGGACCGCCGCGATGCGGACCTCGGGAGGCCCCTGATCCTCAGGGCCGTCAAGAGGTAGAGCTTCACTCGCCGTCTGGTCGGTCGTGCGTCACGAGCTCCAGCTCGAGTTCGAGACGGCCACCGTCAAGGTCGATGCCCGACAGGACGACCGTGTTCCTCCCGATCTCGAGCGGCCACGGGCCTATCCGGCCCTCCGGGTCCGGCGACTCCGGTCCCCTGGTGGATCCGGGCGTGCGGAGTGCGACCGAGATCGCCCGCGCCGGCTTCCCGTCCGCCGTCACTCGGGCGATCAGGGTCGGCGCCCCTTCCCGGAGCCGCACGCGGCCCTCGAGGGCGATACCGCCGCTCCCCACCCACGAGAGACGGATCTCGCCGGGCTCCGCCCTGGCCGCGGCGGCGAGCGGCGTCTCGGACACAGGGAGCAGGCCGGCGCCGAGCGCCGCCGCCCCCGAGCGCGCGAAGTCCGTCACGACCGTGAGGGTCCGCTCGGCGATACGGACGACGGCGCTCCGTCCCTCCCTCTCGAGACGGCCGAGCACCCGATCGACCGCGCGGTCGGGTCCCCGCTCCGCCGCGCCGTCGGGTGAGCGCCAGAGATCGGCGAGGAGGGCGGAGCACGACGGGCATCGCGCGAGGTGGGCCTCGACCTGCGACGCCTCCCCCGCAGCGAGGGTCCCGTCGGCGTACCCGGACACCCGCTCCGATTCACGACACGACGCGGCCTCCTCGGGCGCGCCCCGGACCGCCCCGCGGAGCGCCTCCGTGAGGCGTTCGAGCGCGCGCACGCGCGCGCCGCAGTCCTCGCACGTCGCGACGTGACTCTCTACCCTCTCCCGATCCGATCCCCCGAGCGTTCCCTCCACCAACCGGAGGAGCTCGCCCTCGGAGGGACACGTGCTGCGCATGCCGCTCACCTCTCTTCCCAGTGCCTGGCGACGCCGCCGTCCCGCCGGAGCTTAGCGAGCGCCCGGTAGACGAAGCCGCTCATCGCTCCCACCGTCATGCCCAGTCGATCGGCCACCTCGCGGTACGTGAATCCCTCGAAGTAGATGAGCCTCACGACCAGCGCCTCCTTCGGCGAGAGCGTTCGCTCGATCGCCTGATCGAGCGACATCCGGAGGTCCCGGCGTCCGACGTCGCTCGCGGTCGACAGGGCCGTGGAGCGGTCCGGCTCGCCGTCTTGCTGCCCCGGCTCGTCGCACTCGCGCCGGTGGACCTGCTTCCTGAGCGTGTCGACGCAGACATTGCGCGCGATCCGATAGATCCATGTCTCGAGTTTGCACTCGCCCTTCCACGAGGCGAGCGCCTTCCCCCGTCGTCGGACGAGCTTGAAGAGCGCCTCCTCGAAGATCTCCTCCATCGTCGTCTCGTCCCACTGGGCGTGGAAGCGGGCGTTGGCTCTCACGATCGCACTGTAGATGAGCCGGCGGTAACGCTCGATGAACTCTGCCCAGGCGTCGGAGTCGCCGGCCGTGAGTCGCTCGACCAGTTCGATGACGTCGCGATCGATGTTCTTCCTCGTGGCCACGAAGGAGATCTCCTCGCTCACTCCAACGGTCGTCTCGGGGGTCCTGGTTCTTCGCGGAAGTTCGCGGTCAGGTGGTCCGGCCGCAGGGTCAGCGCGGCCGCCCGGGAACGAGGCGGAGCGTCGGATCGCCGTAGAGCACGTAGTTGGCCCACGCCAGCGGATGCGCGCCGAAGAGGGCGGACCTGGCGGCGCTCACCGCCTGCGCGAGGGTGCTCCCGCCCACGAGCGCGCGGTAGAAGGCGTCCGCGAAGGCGGCGCTACCGGCGTCGTGCAGGTCCCAGTTCGTGCCGACGTACGCGGCGACGCCCGCCTCGAGGAAGCGACGGGCCGGGCTCTCCCCACCTCCCCAGACACGCTCGGGACCCGAAGAGCACGCGTTCGCGAAGACCAGGACGGGGGGGCTCCCCTCACCGAGCGCCTGGTCAATGGGGCCCGCGGGCTCCCCGTTGCCGAGGACCCACGCGGCCTCGCCGCCCTCGCGCGACGAATGTCCCGCGAAGTGAACGACGTCGTAGCCCTGCCCGATCAGGAGGCCGAGCTCGCGCGCCGACGCGGGCGACTTGCGCTCCACCCGGAAGACGTCGGGCCGCGCGGCGGCCAGATCAAGCAGAAGGGCCGCCTCACGCTCGGCGTCCGGCAGGTCGCGTCCCTCCCGTCCCGCCTCGAGGTTGGCCAGAAGGAGGACGCGCAGCGGTCCCTCGGCGCGTCGCGGGCTCCTCGGCGCCCCCTCGCAGCCGCGGATCTGGCGCGACACGTCGAAGAGCTGCCACAGGAACTGACCGCCGCGTCTCGGGACGAGGAGCTCCCACGGGATGCCGAGAAGCTCGGGTTGCACGCGGAGGAGCAGGTGATCGCCATGGAGGTCCGCGATGCGAGCGCGCGCGTCGGGCGCGGGCCCGAGAAGACGCTCCCCGATCGCCAACCCCAGTGAGTAGACGGCGCGACGGGAGGCGTCGATCTCCTCGCGCCCGGCGTGGAGCGTCCCAGCCTTCGCGCCGCGATCCTCGCCGAACGAGACGCTCCTTCGGGCCAGATCGGCGAACTCCGACAGGAGCCTCTCCTCTTCCTCGGGAACGCGATCGACGACGAAGTCGCGGACGGCGGCGGCGCGCGTGTCCGACACGACGATCGTGAGCTTCCCCTCTGGCTCGGCGCGGAGATGGACGTCGGGCGCGAGGGTGGCCGGGAGAGCGTCCGCGCGCCTCCTCGGCCGCCTGAGCGACGCTGCGGCAAGCAGGACGGCGGCGACGGCGAGCGCGGCCATCCACACGGGCTTGAGGAACCCCTCGACCGCTGAGGTGATCGCGCCGTAGAGCGCGGCCCGCTCACCGAACGGGAGCGTCCTGAGAAGCACCCACAGGACTTCGTCGTCCGGCCAGTCGACGCTTGTTTCGAAGCGACTGCCGCACGAGACGCAGCCGTGCGTTCTGACGACGCGACGATCCCCGCGGTGCCAGCTCTCGCTCTCGATCTCGGTCCGCCCCCCGCAGCGGGGGCAGCGACCCCGTGTCACGCGTCACCTCCCGCAAGCGGCGGCAGCACGACCACGCTGTCGGCGAGGCCGGCGCCCTCGTCGTCGCAGGCGAACACCACCACCTGGCGCT
>JALGVU010000443.1 GCA_025774545.1 bacterium
TGCGGGACCTACTACGAGACCGACATCGCCGTACCGTCGGGGGTCATCCTCACGAGCGAGACGGGCGACCCCGACTGCGTCGTGATCGACGCGTCTGGGCGCGCCGGTCGCGGCCTCGTCTTCACCGGCGTCGACACGTCGACGGTCGTCCGTGGTATCACCATCACGGGCGTGGACGTGGGGATAGCCGGCGGGGCGATGTTCCTCACGGCGTCGTCTCCTCGCATCGAGGACTGCGTGCTGACGAGCAACATCGCTGCCAACGGTGCCGGCATGTGGTGCGAGAACCTCTCGTCGCCCACGCTCACGAGGTGCCTCTTCACGAACAACATCGGGACCGCGGGCGGCGGCGGCGCGGCGTGTCAGACCAGCTCCACGCCCCTCTTCGAGAGCTGCACGTTCTCGGGCAATGGCGCTCCTGTGGGTGGATCGATCCTCGCGGGAAGCGGCGTGTCGGTGACGCTCGACCGGACGATCATCTCGTTCGGCGCGGTCAGCGAGGCCGTGTACTGCGTCGTGGGCGCCTCGGTCACGCTGACGTGCTCGGACGTCTACGGGAACGCCGGAGGGGACTACGTCGAGTGCCTCGCAGGCCAGAACGGCGTCGACGGCAACTTCTCGCTCGACCCGCAGTACTGCGACGCCGCCGGAGGGGACTACCACGTGACGGTGGACTCGCCCTGCGCGGCAGCACCCGGCTGCGGCGTCGTCGGCGCTCTCGCGGTGGGCTGCATCGGAGACGCCCAGATCGCGGTGATTCCCGACTCCCTCGAGTTCCTCCTTGAGCCGGGTGGGATCGGCTGCCTGCCGCTGACGCTTGTGAACAGCGGTCGAGCCCCTCTCGTGTGGAGCATCCGCGAGCAGGAGGGCGGAATGGCGCTCGCGGGGAGGCTTCCGCTCCTTGATGTCGGAGCCCCGATCCTCGACGTTGCGAATCTCCGCGCCGGTGCCTCCGAGATCGAGCACTACGACTGCGCGAAGGGCGAGCGCGATCCCAGGGCCGGCACGCCGCCAGAGCGGGGCGCAGGGGGTCCCGACGCCTTCGGGTACACGTGGATCGACAGCGACGAGCCCAGCGGACCTGCGTTCGACTGGCAGGACATCACCTCCGTGGGGACGGAGATCTCACTCACGGACGACGATTTCGAGGAGGTTCCACTTCCCTTCACGTTCCCGTTTTACGGGGCGCCCCACGACTGGGTCAGGATCAGCTCGAACGGGTTCCTGACGTTCGGGTCGCCGGCGTCGGACTACAGCAACGATCCGGTTCCGCACACCGTCGATCCCGATGACCTCATCGCTCCGTTCTGGACCGACCTAGATCCTGAAGCGGGCGGGACGATTCACTACTACTACGACGAGCCCAACGACCGCTTCGGCGTCCAGTACACGGGCATCGACGACTACTGGGGGACGGGGCCGAAGACGTTCCAGGTCGCTCTCTACTCGAACGGATCGATCCTGTTCCGATACCTGGACATGCAGGGCGACACGGACATCGCGACGGTCGGGATCGAGAACGTCGACGCGTCGATCGGACTCGAGGTGGTCTTCAACGCCGCGTACGTGCACGACAGCCTGACCGTCCTGATCGAGGACGCCGTGCCGCGCCTCACCGAGGATCCCCCCGGCGGGGTGCTGTCCGGCATCGGGACGGAGGGGGTCGACGTATGCATCGACGCCGAGGGGCTCGAGATCGGAACGTACCTCTACAGCCTCGTGATCGCGAGCAACGACATCGACGATCCCGAGGTGGTCGTACCGGTCACGCTGACGATCCTCGGGACGGGGATCCCCGAGGACGACACGCTCCCCAGGGAGCTTGCGCTCCGCGGGAACTTCCCGAACCCGTTCAACCCGACGACGGTCATCCGGTACGACCTGCCGGCGGAGGCACGCGTGAACCTCGCAATCTACGCCGTCTCGGGTCGCCTGGTGCGGACCCTCGTGGACGGCGAGATGGAGGAGGGCGGGTACCGGTCGGTCATCTGGGACGGCCGGGACGGGCAGGGGCGGAAGGTCGCCTCCGGGGTCTACTTCTACAGGCTCGAGGCGAACGGCGAGGCGGTCAGGAAGACGATGATTCTGCTGAAGTAGCGGCACGCGGTCGCATTCGATGGGGGTTGCCGGGGGCCGGACCTTCCCAGGTTCG
>JALGVU010000132.1 GCA_025774545.1 bacterium
ATGCGATTCGCCAGCTTCTGCTCGGCTGCGATCACCGGCTGCACCTTCTCGGGGAACAGCGCCTCCAGCGGCGGCGGGGTGAACGGCGACGAGTGCTCGCTCTCGATCGCGGACTGCACGTTCTCCGAGAACACTGCCGAGCACAACGGCGGCGGTCTGTGGCTCTTCTGCGAGGATTCCTACCCAACGATCACGGACTGCGTCTTCTCAGGGAACAGCGCGAGCTCCTCCGGGGGCGGGATGTTCTCCTTCGGCTTCGAGCCGACTGTCGCAGGCTGCATCTTCGCCGGCAACAGCGCCGGCGAGAACGGCGGTGGATTGTGCTGCGTGTGGTACTGGATGACCGTGACAGGCTGCACCTTCTTCGGCAACACTGCCGGCGGACTGGGGGGTGGCGTGTACAGCGACGACGCCTCGCCGGCGATCACCAACACCATCGTGTCCTTCAGTCCCGCCGGGGGAGCCCTCGCGTGCGTGGGAAGCACGGTCCCCGAGATCACGCGGAGTTGCATCTACGGAAACACCGGCGCCGCGGGCGACAGCCTCTGCGGCACGTACTACGACAACCTCTTCGTCGACCCCTCGTTCTGCGATGCCGAGGGCGGCGACCTGAGCCTGCACGCAGACTCGCCGTGCCTGCCGCCCAACAACGCGTGGAACGAGCTCATCGGCGCGTTGGGCCTCGGCTGCGATGCATCGGTCGTGGAACCGGCCAGCTGGGGGGCGATCAAGGCGATGTTCAGGTGATCCTGAAGGAGCGCGACGGCGGGCGTCGACCCTCTGCCTCTCGGTCGACTCGTCACACGGTGATGACGACCTTCCCTCGGACGAGACCTTCCTTCTGGTGCTGAAGTGCCTCGGGGACCTCGCTCAACGTGTAGGTCCTGTCGATGACCGGCGCGATCGTCCCAGCCTCGATGAGCTCCTTCAAGTAGACCACATCGTCCTCTCTGAACGGCTTCCACATCGGGATGCGCATCTTCCGGCTTCCCTTCACCGCATTCCACGGCCACAGCAGGAAGACCTGGAGGAACCGAGCAGTGGGACCTCCAACCATCACGTAGACTCCTGTGGGATTCAGAGCCCGTCTGCTGTCCGAGAGCGCGTGGTATGCAGCCACATCGAGAATCAGGTCGTACCGCTCACCGGTCTTGGTGAAGTCCTCCTGGGCGTAGTCGATGACCTCGTCTGCACCGATCGAACGCAGCATCTCGAGCTTCGTCGCGCTGTCTACGCCGGTCACGTGTGCCCCGTGTGACTTGGCGATCTGCAGCGCAAACGGGCCGACGTTGCCCCCCGCGCCGTTGATCAGGATCCTCTCTCCTGGATGGATCTGCCCGCCGCCGCGAAGCCCCTGCACGGCCAGGATCCCCGCTTGAGGCACGCACGCCGCTTCCTCGAACGTCAACTTGGCCGGCTTCAGCGCGAACGCACTTTCGGGAGCGCACACGTACTCGGCGAAGGCGCCGAAGCCGTGCTCGGTCATGTCCCCGAACACCTCGTCACCGGGCCGGAACCGCGTCACGCTCTTGCCGACTGACTCGACGTACCCTGCCACATCCAATCCCGGAACGTTGCTCTTCGGTTTGAGAAGCCCGGACGCGATGCGTGTCATGTACGGCACACCGCTCAGGTACTCGAGGTCGACCGCGTTCACGGACGACGCGCGGATCTTCACGAGGACGTCAGCGTCGCCTGGGGTCGGCTTCGGGATCTCCTCCAACCTGAGAATGTCCGGCGAACCGTAGCCGTCGTGGACGATTGCCTTCACGCTCGTGTCCTCCTCGGAGTCGCCGACATCCAGACCGCGCCGCCAGCCTCCCTGCCCGTCACTCCTTACTCCCTGGGCAGGGACGTGATGAACTTGCCCACGAGATTCATGTTCGCCTGTTCGTGCTTCCACGACTCCGAGGTGTGCACGATGTAGAACGGATCGCCGGTAACGACGACGACCATGTCGTGATCGTGCACCAGGACGATGTACTGCCCGCCGTGTCCCGCCGCGTAGTCGACACGAGAGTCGCCGACGGTGGCTGACCACCACTGATAGCCATACCCGAGATCGACGAAGTAGCGGCCCAGCCTCCGCAGTCTGGCGTCGGCTATCCAGGCATCCGGCGAATAGGATTGCAGCGACTCCGCAACCCAGTCGGCCGAGACCACCTGGTTCCCCTCCCATTCCCCGCCGTTGAGATACAGCAGCCCGAACTTGGCCGCGTCGCGCGCCGTGGTGTGAATCTCCCCTCCTCCGATGCGATAGCCGTCTCTGTCCTGCCTCCAGTCGCCTATCTCAGCGCCGATCGCCGAGAAGAGGTGCTCCTGTCCGAACGACTTGAGATCGGTCTTGCACGCCCGTGCCACGATGACTCCGAGGAAGTGAGACGACAGATTGCTGTAGTTGAACTCGGCGCCCGGGTCGTTGATGAGCTCGAAGTCCACCGTGCGCCGCAGGTAGTCGCCCGACAGGAGTGCCTCCCAGAGAGCATCGTTGCTCTCTTCCCAGGGATACCCGGCCCGCATCTGAAGCAGGTCGCGGATCGTGATCTGCTCCTTCCTGGGATCTGTCACCTGATCGGCGAACTCCGGGAAGAAGTCCATCATCTTCTGGTCCACGCTCGTGAGGCAGCCCCGATCGAGCGCGATCCCGACCAGCGCCGAGACGAAGCTCTTGGACGCTGACTGGAGTAGGCCCTTCTGGTCGACCGCTCCTCCGTTGAAGTAGCCCTCGGCGACCAGATGACCGTTCTTGATGACCAAGAGTCCATAGAGCGTCTCCAGCCGCGACGCATCGAGGAAGAGCTCCGTGACGAGCATCGGGTCCAGCCCCTGCTCCGCCGGCGTCGACACCTTCCAGTCGTCCCCCGGAAGCGGCGCGTAGACTACCGCTTCGAGGTCCTCAATCCTAGGTCGCAGCATCTCCGCGATCGCCGGGCGAGCCGCCTCGACCCGCTCGTAGTCCGGCTTGAATCCCAGCGGCACCAGGGCCGCTGCGAGCTGGTCGTAGATGGCTCTGTCGGAGTCGAGAGAAGCCGCGGCGATGTCGTGTGCGGTCGATCCGGCGATGTTCCTCGAATACACGTCGGCGCCGTTGTCCAGCAAAGACCTGACGATCTCCGTGTGGCCGAGGAAGGAGGCGATCTGGAGCGGGGCCGATCCATCGTTGCTCTTGATCTCGGGGTCGGCGCCGGCCTCGAGCAGAGCCCCCGCCGCTTCGGTCTTGCCGAAGGTCACCGCGATCACGAGAGGAGTGGACCCGAACAAGTCCCTCTCGTTCAGATCGGAACCGGCCTCGATGTGCTGCCGTACCGCGTCGATGTCGCCCTGAAGGACGGCGAGGTGGAGGCTCAGAACCGGAGGCGCGGCAGGCTGGCCCTTCTGCGTCGGTGAGTCTCCCTGCGCTCCGCAGGCGACACCGGTGAGGAGCACGACTGCGAGTACTGCTGTCGTGGCTGTATTCACGCTCCCTCCCTGGATCATTGGATCTCATTTGAAACGAGAAACAGCACGCGGGATGCCCCGCTGCGCGAGCGTAGCACCGGGCGCAGCCCGGTCCAAGGCAAAGCGAGGGCCCGACGCGGGCGGCCGTTTCGGAGCTGCATGCGATGGCTGTTCGACTTGACATGTGAGGCTGAGCATCAGACAACATACATAGACACTACTACTTGTCACGGACATGCGACGGTCTTCCTGAGCAAGAAGAGAGGGGGCGACGAGAGGTCATTCCGAAGGCTCCGGAGTAAGGTCGAGAACGGCTCCGTGACGTATGCGGAGCACATGGACTCGAACGGGAGGAGCACATCATGGCACAGTGCGATCACAGACCGGCTAGGCTCGGACTCGTCGCGGTAGCGGCGCTCGCGGCCGCGCTCTTCGCCCTGCCGACCGATGCGTCGGCGTACGCTGGATGGCTGACCAGCGCGGAGATGGAGTTGAGCGTGCCCTTCTTCATGCTGCTCACGTGGGAGGTGACCGAGAACCCGGATCACACGTGGCACTACTTGTACGCTTTCGAGATCGAGGACAGGGAGCCGCTCTTCTTCATCCTCGAGACGAGCGGCGACTTCACGTACGATGACATCCTGAGCGTGGGCGGGGACGCCGCCGACTTGCTCATCGGATGGCACAGCGCGTCGGCGCCGGGCCACCCATTCCTGCCCGAGGACTTCTACGGGATCAGATTCGACTTCTGGGCCACCGGCCCGGTAGGTGACATGGAGTTCGACAGCGCGCGCGCACCCACGTGGGGTGATTTCTACGCGAAGGATGGCACGTACCAAAGCGTCTGGATCACAGCGGTGAATGCGGGGTTCACCGCGCCCGACTCGGACCCCGACCTCCCGCCACAGGACGATCCGATCGAGAATCACATCCTCGTCCCGGGGATGGTGCCCGCGCCCGACGAGCCCGCAAGCTGGGCTGCGATCAAGAGCATGTACAGGTAGCGATCACAAGGAGACACGCGGCGTGCTGCGCTGCGGGCACGCTTGACGGGAGCCCGGTCCGGCTGGACCGGGCTCTTCCGAATGGCGGGGCCGACGAGACTCGAACTGACTCCCGGTTCAGCCACGCTCCTGTTGTCTGTGGCGGCGCCTTCACACTCAGGCTTCCGAGGGCGGGCGGGAGTGGCCGCCGGTCAGCACCGTGTTGACCGACCCCCACGGAGCAGTGTACGATACGCTACCACGATCGGCAACGACAGCGAAGTCAAGGGAAGTCGAGTCGTGAGCGCAGGTATCGCTGCGCTTCGTCGTCAACGACTTCACCATACGCAGGAGGTATGAACCATGAGGACGATATGCCTTCTCGCCATCCTCGCCCTGATAGCCTGCGGCTGCAGCAACACCGAATCCGATACACCACCCGCACAGCAGCAGAGCCAGGCGACCGGCGGAGAGAGCACACCCGCGACGCAGCCGGGGTCGGGAGAGCCCGGCGCGCCGGCCGGTGAGACGGCCGAGGAAGGCGGCGCGGACTCCCCGCTCGGCGAGTACGTGTACCCCGGAGCAGAGCTCGACGGCGAGATGGCAATGGGCAACGTCGTGTCCATCGCGTATCGAACCGACGACCCGCTCGCCACGGTGGCCGAGTTCTACGAGGGGACGTCTCTCGACGCCGACGAGATCGCTGAGACCCGCGCGTACTTCTCGCGAGACTCGCCGGAAGGCGCGATCACTGTGACGCTCACGCCGCTCGGCGATCTCACTCAGATCATCCTGAAGCTGGAGAAGGCGCGCTAGGCCGCGCCTCGTAACGTGGTCGTGGCCCACGGGCGGAGCAAGCGGCAGCTCCCGCCGAGTGGGGACGGTTTTGACCCGGAGGCTGCGGGGTGCCACGCCGTGGACGTTCTTCGCAAGCCGCCGACCGCCGATCGCCGACTCCTCGCCGATCGGACCAGAATCGTCTGCAACTGGGTCCGACGCCTGGGTGACGGTTGCGACGTTCGGTTTGGTGATGCGGAAGATCGTGTACCTGAGCACGACCCGTCTCGCCTGATCGAGTCCTAGCGCATCCAGACACGACAGAACCGGGCGGCTCGGACGCGCACGGCTGCTACGTGGACCATCACTGAACAAGGGGGCCCGGCATTGCCGCCAAGCGCCGCTTCTATGGCTCCCGATAGCGGACGCACCTCGAACTCTCGAACTGCTGCGGGATCAGGGTATCGTCGAAGAGGTGACCGGGATCGAGCCGCTACCGTGACCTGATGGTAGAGGTGATCGGGTTGGGTGTGACTGCGCATCCTCTCTGAACAGCGACGTCACGCTCCCACACCCCTCAACGCACGAGCACCATGCGCCTGGTCGCCATCCGCCGGCCCGCCTTGATGGCCGCCAGATACACGCCGGAAGGTAAGGCCCGTCCTCCACCGTCCCGGCCGTCCCAGACCGCCTCGTGCGATCCGGCCGGGAGCGGCCCTGCCATGAGTTCGCGGACCCGCCGGCCGGCCACGTCGTAGATCGTGAGCCGGACCTCGGCCGGAGCCAGGAGGTCGAATCCCAGGGTGGTCCGTGGGTTGAACGGGTTGGGCATGTTGGGGTGCAGCACCAGGAGCGCGGGCGTCACGCCCGCGGGCATGCCGGACGCCGGCGGCGGTGGGAAGAGGTACTGCAGGGTCACCGGGAACCGTTGCGCCCAGTGCCACTCGTTGTGCACACCGCCCTCGTCCTCCACGACCATCAGATCGTCGTCCAGGATGAACCCCTGCCCGACCATCACGTCGCGCATGGCCCGGAGATCGTCGATGTAGTCGTCGACCCCGTTGCCGTCCTCGTCCACCATGTACCCCGCCTCGATCGTCCCCATGTCCATGTAGATCTTCGCCTGGGGCTTCGGCAGCCCCGCCGCGAAGTTGAGCAGCTCGTGGTCGTTCCACCAGATGGACGGGGACAGCGCGCCGACGAGGCCGAAGACGTCGTCGTGCGCGTAGACCGCGTACAGAGACATCAGGCCGCCCAGCGACGACCCTGCCAGACCGGTGTTGTGCGGCCCCGTGAGGGTGCGGTAGTTGGCGTCGACCCACGGCATCAACACGTTGATGAACTCCTGGAGGTGGGCCTCGCCCCCGCCCCCGTTCCCGAAGTCGGGGTCGTACCATGGGGTGTACTCGTAGATCCGGCCGAGGCCGCCGTTGTCCACGGCGACGACGATGATCGGCGAGATCAACTCCGCCGGGATGAGGCTCTCGCAGCTCTCGTCCACCTCCCACTCGCCGGCGAAGCTCGTTGCCTGGTCGAACACGTTCTGCCCGTCGAACATGTACAGCACGGGATAACGCTGCCCCGCGTCCGCGTGGTAGCCCGGAGGCAGATAGACCCACACGCGGCGCCCGTTCAGGAAACCCGGCACCGTGTGAGTCGTCACGTCGCCGGTAATGGTGCTGTTAGCCGGCAGGTCGGCCCAGTTGACCACCGTCAACTCGAGGGTCTCGGCGCCCGTGACGGCGTGGGTCCGGTTGGGGATCTCCTCGCCGTTCGGCCCCTTCTCGACCGTGCTCCAGTCACCGCGCGTGAACTTGAACTCGATCGTGGGTCCGACGGTCAGGTCGAGGGTGATCTCGTACACCAAGCCACCGAGGTCCGCCAGCTGGTATGCGGGGTCGCCGGGATTCCAGCCCTGGAAGTCCCCCGCTATGAAGACCGGATCGCC
>JALGVU010000133.1 GCA_025774545.1 bacterium
CCGCCTTGACGCTCGTGACGCTGGTGACGGTATACCCCGACCCTTCTGCCCGACCGACCCATCACACCGCCACTCCAACCCTCACCATCTCCCGCGTCTCCTGCTTGACCCCTGCGTAGAGCCAGCGTGCGGTCACCACAGGTACGTTGTCCGAATCGGGTACGAAACGGGCCCCCGCTACCAAACAAGCAGACACCCGCCTCTCTCGGAGGCGGGTGTTTGCTTTCGTGGCCCTCACCTGCGGCTTGCGCCTCTCAGCCCACGGTATCCGCGTTCCTGCTCAGTCGCCGCTCGAAGAGGACGAACAAGAGCGGGAGCACGAAGAGGGTGAGCACTGTAGACGTTACGACTCCGCCGATCACCACCGTCGCCAGGGGCCGCTGCACCTCGGCACCCACACCGACAGAGACCGCCATCGGGAGGAAGCCGGCGATGTCGGTGATGGAGGTGGCAAGAACCGGACGGAGACGGAGCCGTCCTGCTGCCGTCACAGTCGCCAACATCCCCTGCCCCTCGGGCAGCAGTCTCCGGATCGTGCTGACCAGCACCTGGCCGTCGAGAACCACTATGCCGCTCAGGGCGATGAAGCCAATGATCGCGCTGACACTGAAGGGCAGTCCCCGGAGCCACAGCGCGAGCACACCACCCACCGCGGCCAGGGGAATCCCGGTGAAGACGACCAGAGCGTCCCCCAGACGGCGCATGCTGAGATAGAGCAGGAAGAAGACGAGAAGGAGCGTGAGCGGCACCACGACGCGGAACCTCGCCTGTGCCCGCGCAAGGTGCTCGAACTGGCCCCCGAACTCGATGGTGTACCCTGGCGGCATGCTGATCTCGCTCTGTATCCTCTCGCGCACCTCCTGTACGAACGAGCCTACGTCGCGGCCGCGGACGTTGCACTGCGCGACCGTCCGCCGCCTGGCCCACTCGCGCGTGATGGTCGACGGCCCCTCTGTCTCCGCCACGGAGGCAAGGGCACCCAGTGGCAGCATGGAACCCGACTCCGTCGGAATGAGCACCGCGGGAAGCTCGTCTGGGTCCCGGCGGAACCGGTCCGGCAGCCGTACGACGAGCGGGAACCGTCTCTCATCCTCCTGGATCTCACCGACCCCGATCCCTCCGACCGCGTCCACCGTTTCGAGAACCCGTTCGGCCGCGATGCCCTCCCGCGCGAGAGCGCTCTGGTCCACACGGACACGCAGGATCGGCTGGCCGGTCAGCTGCTCGCCGGAGATGTCCTCGGCACCTTCCACCGTGGTGAGAAGTCGCTGGATGTCATTTGATATGCGAAGCAGTTCGTCGAGGTCGTCACCGTACACCTTGACGCCGAGATCGGACCGGATGCCGGCGACCATCTCGTTCAGCCGCATCTCGATGGGCTGAGTGTATGCGACAGTCTGTCCCGGAAGGTCCGCAACCAGGACCTCCATTGCGCGAACAAGCTCCGACTGCGTGCGCGCTGCCCTCCACTCTCCCCTGGGCGTCAGTGTGATGAACACGTCGGTCAGCTCGGTGCCCATCGGGTCGGTAGCGACCTCCGCGGTGCCGGTCCGACTCCACACATACGCGATCTCGTCGGGGAAGGCGTCTAGCAGCATCTCCTCCATGACCGTGTTGTAGGCCACCGACTCCTCGATGGAGATCCCCGCAAGACGCACAACGTTCAACACGATCGATCCTTCACTGAGCCGCGGCACGAACTCGGACCCTAGACCGGTGGCAAGCAGGCCGGCTCCGGTGAGGAGCACGACGACGGCCACGAGAGCGGCGCGGCGATAGCGCAGCACCTGGTCGAGCGACCGCGAGTAGATCCTGAGCAGCCAGCGCATCAGCGCGGTCTCGCGAATCGAGGGCCTGCCGGGGAGGATCCACAGGGCGAGAGAGGGCGTCAGGAAGAGCGCGATGAGGAGCGCGCCGAACAACGCGAACATCAGCGTCAGCGCCATCGGCTGGAACAGCTTACCCTCGGTCTGCTGAAGCGCGAGGATCGGAACGAGGACGAGCGTGATGATCGCGACCCCGAAGAAGACCGGTCTGGCTACTTCCTGGCTCGATTCCTCGACGACCGCGGCGCGCTCGGGCCCCGTGAGGGCCCGCCCGAGCTTCTGAGCGCGCTCCGCGAGACGCCGCATGTTGTTGTCTGCCATCACGACCGAGCCGTCGACGATGATCCCGAAGTCGATGGCACCCAGGCTCAGCAGGCTGGCCGCAATGGCGAACCCCCTCATCCCCAGGGCCGCGAGCACCATCGAGAGGGGAATCGTCAGGGCGATGATGAGACCGGTACGCATACTGCCGAAGAGAAGAAAGAGGACGACGACAACAAGGATCGCCCCGAGCAGCAGGTTGTGCTGTACGGTATCGATGACGTGGTCCACGAGCTCTGTCCGGTTGTAGACGACCTCGATCTCGACACCTGGTGGGAGCGCGGACCTCACCTCGTCCAGCCGCTGATCGAGATCTTGCGTCACCTCCTTGCTGTTCTCTCCCATCAGCATGAAGGCCAGGCCCAGGACCGACTCACCCTCTCCACCGGCCGTGACGGCGCCGCGTCGGATCTCGTGCCCCTCGCGCACCTCCGCAACCTCGCGGATGCAGACCGGAACACCGTCGTGGCTTGTGATCACGACGTTCCCGATCTCTTCCGCAGTGGTCAGGCGCCCGATACCGTGAAGAAGAAGCGCATCGCCCGATGCCACGATGCTGCCACCACCGACGTTCCGGTTGTTGTCCTCGAGAGCGACGACGACATCCTGGAGCGTGAGGTGATAGGCGATGAGTGCTCTTGGCTCGACGACCACCTCGTGCTGCTTCTCGTAGCCACCCCACGAGTTGACCTCGGCCACGCCGGGGACGCGTCGAAGCTCGGGCTTGACGATCCAGTCATGGATGGTGCGAAGCTCGGACAGGGAGTGCGACGAGTCCGGCGACCGGACGACGTAGTGGAACACCTCCCCCAGACCAGTGGCGATGGGGCCCAGCGTAGGAGGGTCGACGCCCTCGGGCAGCCTCACCGTCCCGAGTCGTTCCAGGATGAGCTGCCGGGCGTCGTAGATGAAGGTCCGATCGTCGAACGTCGCGACGACCTGGGAGAAGCCGGACTTGCTGATGGACCTGACGTTGTCGAGTCCCGGAAGACCCGAGATGGCCACCTCGACCGGGAACGTGACCTGACGCTCGATCTCCTCGGGGTTGAGAGCGCGCGCGACGGTGTTGATCTGGACCTGAACCGGTGTCGTGTCCGGGAACGCGTCCACGGGAAGTGTGAGAAGCGCCCTGACTCCAAGCAGCGCGGCGAGGAGGAAGAGCACCGACACCACCGCTCGGTTCCGAAACGCGCCTTCGACGAGTCGTCGGAGCATGCGCTGGCACCTCCTCCCTAGTGGACGCAGCCGGCGCCCAGGCGCGACTTCTGAAACTCGGACTTCAGCAGGTAGCTCTGCTCGACCGCCACGAGATCCCCTTCAGAGAGACCGGCTGTGACAACCGCCAGTTCACCGGACGCCGAGCCGGTTTGCACTCGACGCAGCTCATAGAGATCGCTCTCAAGCCGCACGAACACAAAAGGCTCACCCCCGAAGCTGAACACCGCATCGCGAGGCACGAGCAGCGACGCGGGGCTCTCCTCCACGACGATGCTTGCGTCCACGAACATCCCCGCACGGAGCGACTCGTCGGGATTCGGCACCTCGGCGCGCACCTCCGCCATTCGCGTTCTCTCATTGAGGCGGCTGGATATCCACGTGATCTCCCCGTCGATCTCGCGGTCCAGCGTGGTGGAACGGATCTCGACCGTCTGGCCGACACGGAGGCTGGCGACGTCCCTCTCGGAGACGGCCAGGGTGACCCACATAGTGCTGAGGTCCGCGACCGTGAACATCCGGTCGCCCACCGTGGCCAGGTCGCCGACGACCGCGTCGCGCTCGATGACGGTCCCACTGAACGGAGCCACCAGTGGCAGAACGGAACTCACTTCCTGTTCCGACACGGTCCGTTCGAGCGACCGTCCACCGAGACCGAGGTCTAGCAGCATCTGCTCCGCGGCGCGACGGCCCGCGCGGGCCGTCGTGTGACGGGCCTCGGCGTCCTGGAGGACCCGCTCTGAGGACATCCCACCATCAAACAGCTCACGCTCGCGCGAGAGCACCTCGGACGAGACCGTCTCGTCGGCGAGCGCCGTGAGCAGCTCGGCATTCGCCTCAGCGATCGCTGAGGAGCTGAGCTCGGCGAGGACCTCTCCCCGTCCGATACTCTGTCCGAGCTCAGCGAAGACGCGGCGAACGACGCCGTCGGCAAGAGGCGTGATGTGCGCGAGGCGATCCTGGTCGAACTCGAGCTGACCCACGGCGACCACGCTCGTTCGAGCCTGGCCACGCTGCGGGTGCTCCGCAACAATGCGCGCCTTGGTCTCGGATTCCGTGGAGGGCAGGCGTATCTTGAGGCCCTCTCCGGGCACTAGATCACCGGCGAGATCCGGCTGGCATATGCCGCACTCTCTCTCATAGACGTCGTGCTCTCCACAGTAGAGGGCATCGGGCTGGTCCGCGTCGGACTGCTCGGAGGGGGGACAGCACGCGTCTCCAGGCGAAGCGGAGGTAGACTCCTCGTCCTGCAGCTCGGGGTGGCAGACGAAGCACTCGTCCTCGTAGAGGCCGTGCTCGTCGCAGTAGAGCCGGCTATCGTCCCGCAGCTCCGGATGGCAGTCGAAGCAGCGGTCCTCGTAACGCGCGTGCTCTCTGCACCACAGGCGGTCCGGATCGCGCAGCGCTGGGTCGCAGATGAAGCACTGGCTCGCGCCGGCACCGTGGGCGAGGCACAGCTCGCCCTCTGACTGAATCGCCTGCGCATCCGAGCGGGACGCTGTGCGGTCCATGGCATCCGGGATCTCGGCCTGGGTCCCACCCTCGGTCCCGCCCCCGCATCCTCCGAGCACGAGCCCGAGGCAGGCGAGCACTGCTCCTGTTAGACACTGACGTTTCATCGCTCTTCCCTCATGTGTGTATCCAGCTCCGTATGTCGTAGAGAACCATCGCTCACTGTCGGGCATCCGACACGAGGACGGGTCACAGAATCAGCAAGCTTGAGATGAAGAACCGCACGGAACGGCGATGGAGTCTAGATTCGAAGCGGCGTGTTGATCGAAGGCTGGGGGGTCTGAGTCGCTGGAGGTGCGGTCACAACGAGGGCACTCGCCTGGACGACGTCGACTCGCCCGGAGGCGTCCTCGCACGTTTCTGCTGGCCCGCTCACGCGGCTGGGCAGGAGCACGCGACTGCGCGGCGGCACGGTCTGAAGGTCAATGTGACAGCAGGAGATCCCACGTTCGACACGGACGTTCGGCGTGTCCTGATCGTCCGCACAGCAGGAGTCAACGCAGCCGGATCTCAGAGTCCAGGAGAGGAAAGGAAGCACGCCCGAGTCGCCGCTCTCGGTACAGCCGTACGCGACTGCGGGCGCCCCGAACGTCCCGAGGAGATGAAGCAGCGCGACTGTCAGAACTAAGCGACGTCTCATTGATGTCCGCCGGTGATTAAGGCTCAGACTGAAGAAGATAACGTCTTCGTCGGTGCTGTCAAGGGCAATCAACGGGCCGGGAACCGCCCGGGCGAGTGGCCCGGGCGGCTCGTACTACGGTCGCAGTGAGTGGAGCGAAACCTCGTGCGTCGGACAACTGGCACGCCCGAGCTCGATAGTACCCCTACCGCGCACGAGAGCCGGAGCAGCGAGTCCCGGATCGAGTCCACGGTCGCCCGGGAGTGCAGCGAGCTCTTCTGGCCTTCGACCTGGTCATCTGCGCGCAGCTCGGCCTTGATCGCCGACCGCTCAGCGGGAGCGACCAGGACCTCACGAGCCACTCCCCTATCACGTCGTGAATAGCCTTGTAGCGGGCCCCCGCTACCAACGAGGAGTCGCCCGGGCCGCATGGCCCGGGCGGTTCGCATTGAGGCGCCGCCGCACCCGGCCCAACGTACGTTCGGCGGTGTGGTCGCCGAGCGCGAGAAGGTGGAAGTAGATGCCCGGGCGTGCTAGAGTCGCGTTTCATCGGGACGAGGCGACGGAGAGTGTGTGGTCGTTCTTCATGTCCCTCGCGTACACATTCTGAAGGGAGATCAGACCGTGCAGATCCACATCGACCGGCGGACTCTCATCCTCCTACTCATCCCGTTGGTGGCGATCGCCGCGGGATGCGCTTCGGCCGAGTTCATTCCCACGGGGAAGGTCTACCCTGCCAAGCCCGCGAACTGCGAGCTCGAGGTCTTCTCATCCAGGACGCCCGACCGACCGTACGAGGAGATCGGCATCATCGAGGGCGAGGGAAGCATGGGCTCCGATTCCCTCGAGGATGTGCTGCCTGAGATGATCAAGGAGGCCTGCCTTGCCGGCGGGGATGCGCTCATCCTCACCTCCAGCCAGAGGGCTGTCACGGTCTCGGGCGACGCCGACTTCCTGAGCAGTGATGAGGAGCTCCACACCGTCGCCACCGTCATCGTTTGGACCGACGGAGAGTGAGCGTGACCGGTTCGCGCTTCAGGATGGGACCCCGATGATTCGCGTACTCGCCACCGCAGCGCTCTGCTGTCTGCTCTTGATCTGCCCACAGGACGGCCCCGTCCGCGCCTGCACGTCGTTCTGCATGAACACACCGGACGGGCCGATCTACGGGACCAACCTCGATCTCTTCATCCCCGGCGACGGCCTCGTGCTCGTGAACCGGCGCGGGATCGCGAAGGAGAGCTGGCGGACGGGCACGACCGGCGAGAAGGCGAGGTGGACCTCCGAGTACGGCAGCGTGACGTTCAGCCTAGTCGGGCGCGAGTACGCCTGGGGTGGAATGAACGAAGCGGGGCTGGTGATGAGCTCGATGGAGCTCAGAGCCGGGGAGTACCCAGGACCTGACGAACGGCCGCCTCTCTACGACGGCCAATGGTGCCAGTACATGCTCGACACCTGCAGCGGCGTTGATGAGGTCGTCGAGTCGAGTCCGGTCGTACGAGTCCAGGACCAGTCCTACACGAGCCAATACCTCGTTGCAGACGAGGGCGGAAACTGTGCGGTGTTCGAGTACATCGCCGGCGAGCTCGTCTACTACACGGGCAAGGACCTGCCGCTCAGGGCGCTGGCGAACGGC
>JALGVU010000134.1 GCA_025774545.1 bacterium
GGGGAACGACGGGCACACGCTCGTCATGGTCGCGATCAACTCGCTCACGATGCTCGTGCTCTACGGGCTGCTCGGCGGGTACCTGCTCGGCGTCGGACGCCTTCCGGTGCCGTGGCAGGCGCTTCTCCTTTCGATCGGGATCTACGTGGCACTCCCCCTGGTCGCGGGCGACCTCTCCCGACGCTTCCTCGTCGCCGCGAAGGGGGAGGAGTGGTTCCGCGAGAAGTTCCTCCACCTCCTGACGCCGGTCACGATCGTCGCGCTCCTCATCACGCTCGTTCTGCTGTTCTCCTTCAAGGGCGACGTCATCCTCGCGAATCCCCTCACGATCCTCTGGATCGCGATCCCGCTCTTCATCCAGACGAACCTCATCTTCTGGATCGGGTACGGCGCTGCGAAGCTCATGAAGCTCTCCTACGAGGACGCGGCCCCGTCGGCGATGATCGGCGCGTCGAACCACTTCGAGGTCGCGATCGCGACAGCCGTCATGCTCTTCGGGCTCTCGTCGGGCGCCGCGCTCGCGACCGTCGTCGGGGTCTTGATCGAGGTGCCGGTCATGCTCATGCTCGTGCGGATCTGCGTCAGGACGACGGGGTGGTTCGGCAGTGCGAGGACCACGTAGAGCTTGAACCCGTGGCAAACCAAGCCCGTCGCTCAGGCCGCTCACACACCCGGCAGCCCATTGGCTCAGGCTGCCCCTGCTCAGCGGCACGGTTCGCCGACGCGTCCAAGCTGGACCGGGCGCGCGACGCGCTGCCGCGGACATCCCCCCGAAGCCCTCAGAGATTCTATCTTGACACGTTGCGTGTGCTCAGATACAATTCGCCATATGGCGAATCATAGGAGGATGCGATGCGTGCTTTTGTAGAGGTAGCGAAGGCCCTGGCTGATGAGGGGCGAGTCAGGATCCTCCTGGCTCTTCGCGGCCGCGAGCTCTGCGTCTGCGAGATCACGGAGCTGCTCGCGCTGGCTCCCTCGACCATCTCCAAGCACATGTCGATCCTGAGGCACGCGACTCTCGTCGTCGGAAGGAAGGACGGCCGGTGGGTCTACTACCGCCTGGCCGAGGCGGACGCGACCGCCGAGGCTCGAACCGCTCTGGAGTGGATCGGCACGTCGCTCCTGGAGGACCGGGCTGCGCTGAATGACGCCGCCAGAGTGGAAGAGATCGTCAAGAACCGCGTGTGCGCGTGTGAGACGAAGCCCCTCGGGCGGGCGGCGGTGACTGCGGAGCGGCCTCGCCGGAGACCGCGAACGGGGTGGCGGGGTGTGGCGGACTGAAACACGAGAGAAGATGAGACAGACGGAGCGAGGGTTCTCCCTCACTCCGTCGTGCTGAGAGAGAGGCCGGGGCGACCGTCTGGACGCGTGCTCGTCCGCAGGTTCGAGACTGGAGGGAGAACGACATGTCGAGGAGACTGCTGTTGGGAATCGTTGTCGTGATCGGTGTGGTTATCCTCTCTTTCGCCGCGTCGCGCGATGAACTTGGGGGGCTGCTCGGCCTGGTGGATTCTCCTGCCGTCGCACGGGCGGGGGAACTGGACGCCGCAAGGCCGGTCGCGAAATCTGGCGGCGAGGCCGGTGCGGCCTCGCGGACGAGTCGAGGTCTCGCCGTGCTTGATGAAGCGAGCAAGTCGGGGCGCTACCTCTTCGTCTTCTTCTATGCAGGGGAGAGCGATCAGACCGAGTCCATGCGCGAGCTGTTCGACCGCGCCATGAGCGGCCTGCGCGACAGGGCTGAGTCCGTGGTGGTCGACGTTCGCGATCCCGCTGAGCGCGCCATGGTCGAAAAGTTCGAAGTGAGCCGCGCTCCCCTGCCGCTCGCCCTGGCGATCGCACCGAACGGAGCCGTCACTGCCGGGTTCCCCCTGGAATTCACCGAGGAGGAACTCACGGGAGCCTTCGTAAGCAAGGGCACTGAGGACTGTCTCGCGGCGCTCCAGCAGGGCCGTTTCGCCATCGTCTGCGTTCAGGGCGCCTCGACGAAGCTCAACGCCGAGGCCCTGCGAGGCGTCCAGGATTTCGCAGCGGATGCCAAGTACACGAAGCTCACGGACATCGTGATCATCGACCCCGCCGATTCCGATGAGAGGGCGCTGCTCGAACAGCTCTCGGTCGATCCCGGGACGCCGACGGCCGTAACGGTCCTGATGGTCCCGCC
This sequence comes from bacterium, assembly GCA_025774545.1. Taxonomy (GTDB): domain Bacteria; phylum Joyebacterota; class Joyebacteria; order Joyebacterales; family Joyebacteraceae; genus JALGVU01. Next base: position 2,162 of record JALGVU010000134.1, read on the forward strand.
TGCAAACGCGGTCGCGAAGCTCGAGGGCAAGACGGACAAGGCCGAGCTCATCAAGGCAGTCCAGACCGCTACTGCCGGTTCAGGCTGTGGCCCCAAGAGCAGCGCTGGATGCTGCCCCAAGAAATAGCGGGAGGTTTCATGAGGCTCGGAACCCTCGTACGGAGGGAGCTCCTTGAACGGAGGACACAGGTCGCGACGAGTTTTCTGGCCATCCTGCTCGGCATCGCCGTGATCGTCTCGGTCAAGAACATCACCTTCTATTCGGAGAAGGCTGTCGCGAGGGAGATGGATGCCCTCGGTGCCAACGTGCTCGTGCTTCCGAAGTCTGTGACCGTTCAGGATTACTACAGCGCGGACATGCAGGAGGCGGAGATCCCGGAGGAGTACGTCACGCGCCTCGTGATGTCCGATCTCGAGGGGCTCGACAATCTCTCACCGAAGCTGTCGGTTCCTGTCAGTCTCGGCGGCAGGACGTTCACCCTGACCGGCATTCTTCCCAAGCAGGAGTTCCAGGCGAAGGCCATGTGGGCGGGGGCGGGCATCTTCTCTCGCCCGCAGGGATGCGGGACCGTCCCCGGGGCTCCCGGCGCTGACGACACGCCGCCTCAGGAGAGCCTCGTTCGCCGGCGCGTCATTGACGACCTCGGCCCGGCCGAATCGTTAGTCGGCGCGGACGTGGCGGCCCTCCTTGGGGTCGAGGCGGGGAGCGAGCTCGTCGTGCTCGATCGGACGCTGTCAGTGATCGCCGTTCTGCCGCGCACCGGCACCGTGGACGACTCCCGCATCTTCGCTCATCTCCACACGGTCCAGGACATGACCGGCAGAGGGGCCGTGATCAACGCGATCGAGATCGTCGGTTGCTGCCTCGAGATCTCCCAGGGGCTTGTTGAGAAGGTCAACCGACTCCTGCCCGAGGCCCAGGTGCTCACGGTCGCCCAGATTGTCGACACACAGATCAGGATGAACGAGATAATGAGCCGCTTCTCGGCGCTCATTGTGGCGGTCATCGCGATTGTCGGGGGCGTCAGCATCGCGAACTACATGTTCGCGAACGTCTACGAGCGGAGGCGGGAGATCGGAACGCTCATGGCTCTGGGGGCTGGGAGGTCGGCAGTCATGGGTGTGTTCCTCCTGAAGGCCTTGCTCCTCGGCCTCGTGGGTGGTGTGGGAGGCTACGTTCTCGGGACGGGCCTGGCGGTCCTGCTCGGGCCGAAGCTCGCCCGCATACCTGTTCTACCGATGCCGTCGCTGGCTCTCTGGGCGCTCGGAATCTCAGTGGGAATCTCGCTTGTGGGAAGCTACTTCCCCGCGATGCGCGCCACTCGTCTGGATCCGTCGGACGCGCTTCGGGAGGTATGACATGCTCAGAGCAGAAGGGGTCACGAAGGAGTTTCAACACAAACGCGGGATCGTGCACGTTTTGAAGGACGCGAGCTTCTCGATCGAGAGCGGGGAGTATGTTTCTGTCGTTGGCGCGAGCGGAAGCGGGAAGAGTACGCTCCTTTTGATGCTGGGTGGAATGCTCTCGCCGACGGCGGGTCGAGTGTTGCTCGACGGTGAGTCGCTCTACGAGTTGGGTTCTGGTGGGCGGACCGGAGTGAGACGGGAGAAGATAGGATTCGTCTTCCAGACGTTCAATCTGATCCCCTACCTGACGGCACTGGAGAACGTGCAGGTTCCATTGATGCTCTCCGGCACGAGGATGCAGCGGCAGAACGAGATCGCCTCCGATCTCCTCAACCGGGTAGGGTTAAGCGATCGGCTCGAGCACAAGCCTTCCGAGCTGAGCGTCGGACAGCAGCAGAGGGTGGCACTCGCGCGCATGCTCGCAAACGATCCGGCTGTGATTCTGGCCGATGAGCCGACGGGGAATCTGGATCCTGAGACCGGACGACAGATTCTCCAGTTCCTTGGAGAGGTGAACGCCCAGGGGCGGACCGTCGTTGTGGTGACGCACGATGCGGAAGCGGCGACCGACGCGCAGCGAAAACTGAGACTGGAAAACGGCTCGGTGGTTCCAGGCTGAAGTCCTCCGGGGCTCGTGCGGATCTGCTTGAGGACGAGCGGGCGGTTCGGTGGGGAGACAGCTGCGGGGCGCTGAGGCCGTCTCGCTTGGCGCAGATAGCATGTCGGGGAGTCTGACTCTCGGGCCTGTTGCTCAAGGGGTTTCTGCGAGTGTTCTCCGTACCATCCCGAGGAGGGAGGAACGCCCTCTATCTATAGATGCTCTTGATGGTGCTCCAGGTCTTCTTGAGTTCGCGACCTCCGTCGACGCCGGTGACGTGGCCCAGGCAGGAGGGGTCCGTGCACCAGTCGGAGAAGTCGACGGACCAGAAGAGCGATGGGTCGTCCGACGAATCGTAGATCCTCTCTGCGATCGCGTCCGGGTCGTCGGTTCCCCACCAGTTGCCTCGAAAATCGAGTGTGTCAACCGACGGAGTGTCGTCAACGACAATCTGGTAGGTGGCATCGTCGACGAGGTGATTGCCCTGGAATACGGGCAGGGGCCCGTCGTGAACGACTTCGATGGCGCTCTCGGAGCCTGCGGCATTTCCAAAGAAGACGTTGTCGGTGAAGATCGGTGGATCAGAGGATGGTGGGTCGCCACCGCCCCCGATGATCGCGGCTCCCCCCCTGCCTCCGTATCCCACCTCGTTTCCCACGACGACGTTGCTTAACGCGATGATAGGGGTGCCGTACACCACGAGTGCCCCGCCGGAGTACCACGCGTTGTTACACGAGATGGTGTTCCCCTCCAGGAGAACACTCGTTGCCCATTCCACAATGAGCCCCCCCCCGACCGCGGCCTCATTCCCCGCGATGGTGTTGCCGGAGACGACGTGGGTACCTTCACCTAGGTTCACACCGCCGCCGGTGCTGCCGCCGTGGAATCCGTCTGCCCTGTTGCCGGTGATGATATTGGACTCGATCTGCGCACTGCCCCACATGATGAGAATCCCACCGCCATCGTCACTGCGGTTCCCTGATATGGTACACCCCACAATCTCGATCTCGCTGTACTCCGCGTAGATGCCTCCGCCCCACCCACCGGACGCCCAGCAATCTCGGATGACGTTGCCAGTCAAGCGAACGTCAGCCCGCTCACAACGTACGCCAGCGCCCGATCCGAGAGATCTTTTCCCGCGGATGAACGTGAATCCCTCGACGCGAGTAGCGGGTCCCACGTCCACGCACGCGAGAAGGGGTGGGCCGATCACGCCCTGCCCGTCTACGATCGTCAAGTCTGGCCCCGCGTCGCCGAGGAGCACGACACCATCCGCCGACGGTCCGAGCGTGAGCCGCTCGTAGTAGACGCACGGGGCCACTAGAACCGTGTCGCCCGCAGTAGCAGCGTTGATGCCCTCCTGGATCGACAGGTAGTCGCCTCCACCGTCGCAGTCCACCACGATGGTGCGTCCGACAGAGGGGCCAACGGAAAGCGCGAGGAGCACGGGCGTCAGAAGGATGAGGCGGGCGAGCCGTGTGGACGAGGTGATCAACGTGGATCGCATGGTCTACTCCTGGCAGCAGATCCTATCCTGAGTGTGACATAGTAATGTCCAGGGGGCAAGGTCGTTCGCGGCGGGAAGTGCCTACTCTCTCGGGGGTTTCCGAGTTTCTGGGGCCCCCGGGCTTTTTCGCTTGACGCCTGCACATGCGTGCAGTAACATGGTGCACAGATGGGCAGTGACGATCCTCGCGGTGGATCGTCTGCCCGGAGCCGCTGGGGGCGGCCAGCTGGACCGAGCGATCACACGCGATCACAGGGCTCGGGGACCACAGGAGCCACCGGCGGAAGCAGGGAAGGACACCACAGCCGAGGTATCAGGGCCGCGCATTGGGCGTCATCGCGAAAAACGGTCAGCTCGCGCGCTCGATCTCTCCAAATCTTGCGCGGTCCGCCTCGGCTTCCAAGAAGCGAAGACACCACGGATTCAGGGATGGTCGTCGCGGCCGTCGGGTCAAGAAGCTCGGGGCGGACACGAAGGCGGTCGCGGCGATCGTCCCGCACGACACCGGAGGACGAAAGCCATGAGACGCGATCTCGATCGGGGGAACCTACGATGAGACACGATCTCACGCCGACACAGGAGACGATCCTCACCTTCATCACGGAGACGATCCGTGAGCACGATCGCTCTCCGACGATCCGCGAGATCGGCGAGAAGGTCGACATCTCGTCGACCAACGGGGTGCGGTATCACCTCACGGTCCTCGAGAAGCTCGGGTACATCCGGAGGAGCAAGGGGATATCGAGGGGGATCGAGCGGCGCGAGCATCACTTCAGAACCGACAGCGCGGGCAGCGTCACCGAGGTTCCGCTCGTGGGACGGGTGGCCGCCGGCAGTCCGATCCTCGCCGTCGAGAACATCGACGGGGTGCTCACGGTCGACGAGATGATCACGCGCAGTCGGGAGTGCTTCGCGCTCCGCGTGAACGGCGACAGCATGAGGGACGCGGGCATCCTGGACGGGGACGTCGTGATCGTGAGCCCGCAGCCGACGGCGACGAACGGCGACATCGTCGTCGCCCTCCTGGACGACGAGGCGACCGTCAAGACCTACGTGGCACAGAACGGAACGGTCGTCCTGAAGCCGAGGAACCCCGACTACAAGGACATCGTTCTCAACAAGGGGAGCGGCGAGCTTCGGGTCCTCGGCAGGGTCGTCGGTCTCATGCGGAAGATCTAGCGGCGGCCGGCGATCGCTGCGCGCGTGCTTGGGATCGCGGGATCGCTGATCCGCAGACCGCGTGACCGCAGGAGCGCAGAGCGTCGGCCGACCGCTTCGATTGGGAGGTGATGCATGAACAGAACGCGCAAGTCTCAGATGAAGGGACCGATCTCCGAAGCATTCTCCTTCATGGCGATCCTGTTTCTCCTTCTCGCCGGCCTCATGCTCCTGGGTGAGCCGGTGCCGGCGATGGAGCGGAAC
>JALGVU010000444.1 GCA_025774545.1 bacterium
CGATGACGACAGCCCGCAGGAAGGCGGTGGTGGTCGGATCCAGGAGGGCGTCGATCTCGTGACGGCGAGCACGGTCAACGTCATGAACGGCACCTACACGGCGCCGGTCTCGATCACCAGCAAGGCCGTGACGATCACGGGCGAGAGCGAGGCCGGAGTGATCGTGGAGGCGGCCGCGGCTCCGCTGTCGTCCTCCAATGCGTTCACGATCAACTCCGCCGGAAACGACGTAACGCTCGAGTACATGACGATCCGGAACGGGCGGTACGGGATCCGTTCGACCGCCGGCAACGTGGACGTGCTCCACTGCACGTTCTACCACAACGGCTACGACGGCACCCCGTATCCGAGTTCGCCAACCGAAGCGACGGCGAAGACGCACTGGCTCACGTACGCCAACGACGGCGGAGCGATGCGGATAGAGAACTCCGGCGCGAGCGAGATCGCCTACTGCACCGTGTATGAGAACGACCGCGGGATCCGCTTCCAGGACGGCGCGAACGGCGACATCCACGACAACGACGTCCACGACAACATCCAGTCGGGGATCTACCTTGCCGCGTCGGGCTACACGGGAGCAACCGGTTGCTCCGACACAGAGGTCTACGACAACGACAGCTACGACAACCTCGAGCACGGTCTCCTGAGTATCGGCGGCATCGGAAACACGCTCGAGGACAACGACCTCTACGGCAACTGGAACACGGGCGTCATGCTGTGGCACCCGGCGGACGTCACGGTCGACGGGAACACGATCACCGGGAACAACACCTACGACTTCAATGGTCCCGGCAACCCGGCAGACGCAGACGCCGCGATCTATGCCGCCGGCGACGTCAACGATGCCGCCGCGACGTACGCGTTCAAGCTCATCGGCAACATCCTCACGAGCAACTACGCGGGCGGCTCTCCGACGCCGACCGGCGTAATGCTCTCAGATCCTCTGCCGTCGGATGGCATCGAGATAACGAGCAACGTGTTCACGGGCCACGACATCGACGTTCACATCTACGACGAGTCCGCGACGACGACCCTCAGCCTGAACTCGTTCAGCGGGACGTCGTACGGCCTGAAGAACGACGACACGTCGAAGGCGACCGTCGATGCCGAGCTCAACTGGTGGGGCGACGCCAGCGGCCCGAGCGGGGCAGGCCCCGGTACGGGTGTGCCGGTGTCGACCGACGCCGACTACGACCCGTGGATCGGGAAGACCGGGAGCGAGAATGTCATCTGCGATCCCGATCCTCTGATCATCAACGTGGCATCGCTGCCGAACGACCCCGACGGCCAGATTGCGGTGAAGTACACGGGGGGCGGTGGTGGTCTCGTCTACGGCTACTCGGTGAAGTTCACCTGGGACAGTGCCGTTGCGACCACAGCGTTCGGCGACGTGACACAGGGGAGCCTGCTCTCCGACGCCGGGGCGACGACGTTCTTCCGGTACTCCTCCGGTGCGAACGAGATCACGGTCGACTGCGCGCTCTTGGGCGCCGTGGCCGGAGTCACCGGTCCGGGGACGATGTTCACGATCGACTTCGACGGTGCCGGGTTCGGAACGAGCCCGGTGAACATCACGCTGATCGCGTTCCGCGACAACGCGAACAACCCGCTGTCCGGGTTCTTCGAGGACAACGGCGAGATCCAGGTCGACATCACGAGTCCTTCGGTGACGAACGTGGCGATCGAGAACCTGACGCTCTTGCACACGAACGAGTATGCGAAGAACACCGATAACCTCAAGCTCACTGCGACGGTGACCGACGACTACGGGCTCACCGCGGGTGACATCAAGGCGGATCTGTCGACGTTGCTCGCAGCAGGCGGCTCAGCCGTCGTCGCCGAGGACTACACGGCGAACGTGGCGACGTGGACGATCGCGCTCGCCAACGTGTCGCTGACGGCCGACGGTCTCAAGACCGTGACGGTGACGGCGACCGATGGTCTGCTGAACTCCGGGAGCGACGACGACGACATCACGGTCGACAACACGCCTCCGGAGAAGGTGACCGGGTTCGCTGCGGCGCCGGCGCACGAGGAGGGGATCCTGTCGTGGGACGACCCGACGTCACCCTCCCTCGACACGAACTACTACGGGATCGTGGTGCGTTACACGGCGTGGGGCGACTACCCGT
>JALGVU010000445.1 GCA_025774545.1 bacterium
GTTCGGCGCTGGGACGTCGCACTGGCCGTCGTCGTTCCGTCCCCAGGCCACGATCGTCCCGTCCGACGTGAGGCCCAGATTGTGAGACCAGCCCCCCGCGACCGCAACGAAGTCGGCGTTGGGCGCGGGGACGTCGGACTGGCCGTGGTCATTCCCTCCCCGGGCCACGATCGTCCCGTCGGATTTGAGCCCCAGGCTGTGCCACATGCCTCCAGCGACGGCTACAAAGCCGGCGTCCGGCGGGGGGACATCGCACTGGCCGTGGTCGTTGTGCCCCCATGCCACGATCGGCTGGATCCACTGGCCACTCGCGACACCCGCTCCCAGGACCAGGACGGTCACGCAGACGAATCCCCAGACTGCCACCAGCTGCTTCATGATCCTCTCCTCCCTTCGAGAGCGTGACAGGAGTGCTCATAACTTCACATCAGTGGACCGCGTGGCTGACCACTGCGTGTTCAGCCAGGGCCACGCGTCGGCACGAGCCCTACCGGACTTCATGCCCCTCTCGCGCCGGCTAGCGGTAATCGGGTTGTCGAGTCGCAACGCCCCTCACCGAACCGCAGTCGACGCCCTCTACGCACCCCGCGGAAGACGGCATACCCCCCCTGATCCAGCCGACGCACGTCTCCTCCGTCGGTGGCTGCAGTGCTTCGTTCTGTTCACCGTGCGCACCGACTCGAGGATCTTCTCCCGTGCAGGGTGGCCCGACATCTCCTCGGCGACGTACATTACGCCGCTCGAGGCCCGGTGCAGGAGCTGGGCAGCAGGTGGCTGGAGTTCGTGGAGGGTCATGCTTGAATCCCCCTTCTCGGGCAAAGACACAGGGGATCGTCACATCGTGACATCAATCACACTATATCGTAGGGTGAGGAGTTTGTCAACAGTTTCCGGCTTATGCTGATGCGTGATTCAGGAACACAGGTGGGGCGAGCGCCGTGGTCATCTCTGTCTCGATCCTGTGGTTCGAGACCAGCTCCTGAGCGTGAGCGCGGCGACCATCGACCGCCTGGTTGCACCCGTTCGAGCAGGAGGGAAGGGTAGAAGAAAGCGACGGCGCCGAGTCACGGTGCGACGGCGTGGCTGCCATGCCTCGCGCATCGGGTGTCTTCGCGCCTTCACTCCACCGGATCGTCCTCGTGCAAGTTCGCCTCCATCTTCTGACCCCACGGAAGCGGCAGCGTCGAGATCACGCGGCGGTACTTCCCCCGGCTCGAGAGCGGGATCTCGTCGACGACCTCGATGCGGACGGCGACGTCAGGGCCGAGCCTCCTCGAGAAGTAGTCCCTCAGTGCGGCGATGTGCTCGGGGAGAAGCACGCCGTCCAGGGTCATCCTCGCCGTGATCTCAGAAGGCTCGCGCTGCACGATCTGCGTTCTCCCAACGCCCGGCACGCATTCGAAGCCGCGCATGACCATGAGGGGCGGCAGAAGCCTCCCGTCCGGCATGACGAGGATGTCGTCCGCCCGCGTCACGTAGCCGTCGAGGAGCGGAAGCGTCCTGCCGCACGCGCACGTCCTCGTGCTCGCGGTCGCCGTGTCGCCGAAGTCGTACCGGATGAGCGGCATCGCGAGGTTGTGGAGGCCGGTGGCGACGACGCGGCCGGGTGTCTCCGGAATCGTCGGCCGATCCTCGTCGTCGAGCAGCTCGGAGATTCCGTATTCCTCGAAGACGTGATGCCCGTCGTGCTTCTCGCACTCGCTCGTGTACATGACCCGCTCGGCCTGTCCGTACGAGTCGAAGACCCTGCACCGGAAGCGCTCCTCGATCACCTCCCGCTCGGCGGGAAGGAGGGGCTCGCCCGTCGTGAACACGCACGTGAGCGGCAGGTGCTCGTTCTTCTGTTCGAGGAGCCGCGCGAGGACGTAGGCGGACGTGGGGAAGGCCTCGAGCGCCTCGATGCGCGCCTCCCTGAGGGCCGCGACGTAATGCCGCACGTTCTCTTCCTTGAGATGGAGCGTCGAGAGGAAGAGCTGATTCGAGGCCCAGTTGAATCGCCAGAAGGGAGGGCTGGTCTGCGCGAGCGGGATGACGGGGCGCCCCTCGAGCGTCGCGTACCGCCGGCCGGCCGGGAAGCCGGCCCACCGCCTGACCCTCCCGGTGCACGCGCTGTTCACGGCTGATATC
>JALGVU010000446.1 GCA_025774545.1 bacterium
ACGGGCTTCCGCGGGTTGCCCCTCGCCGGACCGGACCTCGCCTTCCGGAACCTCCGCGGCGGACCGCTTCCGCGAACCGTCCCGGACGATCTTCCGGTAGGCGACCTCGCGTCTGAGCTGCGCGACGAGCATCTGCCGGAGGGTCATCTCGTCGGTCTCCTCCTCGCTGTCGACCGAATCGCGCGCACCCAGGAGGTAGGCGAGCTCCTGCTTGGGCTCGCGCCCGGTCGTCAAGAGGTTCTTCCGCTGCTGGCCGAGGAGGGCCCGCGCCACGAGCGCGGCGACGCCGTAGCTCGCGAAGATGTAGATCAACCCATGCGGCGCGTAGAACCCGAGCATCTGCCCGCCGAAGAAGACGGTGACGCCCCACAGGACGAGCACCGCCGCGCGCGGGTGAAGCCCGAAGCGGATGAGCCGGTGATGCACGTGGGCGCGGTCGGGGGTCATCATCCCGCGGCGCTTCCGCACTCGTCTCAGAATGGTCGTCGCGACGTCGAACGCGGGGACGACCATGCAGGCCGCGGAGACGAGGAGCGCGTTGCTCGCCGCGTCGTGCCGGACGCCGATGACGGCGCCACCGGCGAGGAAGAAGCCCAAGAGCATGCTCCCGCCGTCGCCCAAGTAGACGTCGCCCTTCCGGAAGTTGTGGAGCAGGAACCCGACCGTGCAGCCGAAGAGCCCGGCCGCGAGGATCGCGAGGAGCGGATTGCCTGAGAGGATGCCGACGGCGACTAACCCCAGGGCCCCGATCGCGGCGATCCCCCCGGCGAGACCGTCGAGGCCGTCGATCAGGTTCGTGGCGTTCATGAACCCCACGAGCCAGAGGACGGTCACGGGGTACTTGAGCCAGCCGAGCCAGATCGTCGGCGTCGCGAGGAACCTCACGCGCTCGATCGCGACGCCGCCGGCCGCCATGCCGATCGCGACCGCGATCTGCACGGCGAGCTTCGTCACCGGCCTCAGGCCGTCGCGGTCATCGACGATCCCGAGGAAGAGCACGATCGCGCCGCCGATCAGGAGCGTCACCATCTCGCTCGCGACCTCGGGCGAGACGATCGCGCAGACGCGCTCGGTAAGAAAAAGAGAGAGGGCGACCGTGACGAAGATGACGATCCCGCCCGTCGTGGGAACCGCGCGGGCGCGCGTGCGCCGCGAGCTCGGATGGTCGACGAGGTTCGCCAGGACGCCCAGGCGCGCGATCGGGCGGGTCAGAGCCCAGGAAACGAGGGTGGAGAAGGCCAGGATTCCGAGAAGGCAGACCGTGCCGGACAAGCCTCACCTCACGCGCAGGAGAGCGGAACGTCAACGCGGCGACAGACGCCGGCCTTAGGCCCGAGTCGCCAGTCGCCGCACGGTCATCCGGTACGATAGCACATTCAGTTCGGCGTGGGAAGAAGGGTGCCCGGGACCGCTCCCTCGAGGACGGGGGAACGCCACGGCGCGGAGGCACGGGGCAGTCAGCGTGGGGCGTAGAGGGCCTTGATCCTCCCCCAGCTCGAGGGCTCAACCTGCACTCCTCCAACGATCGTATTGTTCCGATACAGGAAGTTCTCCCCATGCCAGCCCGCAAAGAGGAGATCGAGGTCTCCATCGGCATCGATGTCTAGGAGACCCATCCCCTTGGCTCCGTCATGCGGTTCGTCCACGTCGATCAGCATCAGGGGGTTCTCCACGAACTCGTACGCTGGCGGCGTACCGATGTTCTCCCAGCACTGGACGGGATAGTCGGCATCGATGCGGATGTAGTCCGGGGCGCCGTCGAGGTCTATGTCGCCGAGCGTGCCGATCGGATACGCGGTAGGCGACTGCGTGATCCCGTCAACAAGTCCCTGGTAGATCCAAGTGGGGACCGTGGCACTCCCGACGTTCTCGAGATAGCCGAGATGACCGCCTGCACGAGTCACCAAGATGTCCAGATCCCCATCCACATCCAAGTCGGCGAAGCAGGGATCTGCGGTCCCCGCACATCCCGGGTAGTCCGCCAACACATCCGGATCATACTGCCATACGGCGCTCCCCGGACTGCCCACGTTCCAGCAGAAGCGGAGTTGCCCGTCGAAGCAGCCGAGGACCAGGTCCACATCGCCGTCGGCGTCAACGTCTCCGAGGCTT
>JALGVU010000021.1 GCA_025774545.1 bacterium
GATCAGAACATGAACGCGTCGCTGCCGGTGAACCTGGAGTTCCACCTTCCGACCTACAGCTTCGTCTACCTGATGAGCCAGGACACCCGGTACTCGGATCGCGCGAAGGAGATCGTCCAGCACGTCCGCGACACCGGGCGACAGAACTCGCGCGAGTTCATTCGGAACGGAGGGCTCTTCTTCGACTGGTGCTACGACGCCATGACGCCCGCCGAGCGGCTGCTCTTCGGCGAGACGCTCGCCGAGGGCGGGGCGTGGTGGCTCAGCGGTGACGGCATCGGGACCCGTTGGTGGCTCACGAACGACTACCACAGCAAGATCGGCCGGATCGCCGACCTGGTCTACCCCGGCATGGCGCTCCACGGCGAGGGGATCGACGATCAGCTCGCCACGGCCTGCATCGACACGTACAGGGTGCACATGCAGGGCCCGAGCCACATCTTCTGCATGCTCCAGGAGACGTCCGGCGACGGCTCGTTCTACGAGGGAAGCTACACCCACACGATCCTCTGCACCCAGAACCGGAACGGCATGGACGTCTGGCGGAGCGGCACCGACGAGACCCCGTTCCAGATGTCGAACAACTACATGAACATGTCGCGCTTCCTGGTCCACGAGACCGGTCCCAAGAGGGGCTGGGGCTTCGTCGGATCGAAGCAGGGCGACACGCACGGGCACGGCGCGGGCGGCTCGAACTTCCGGTTCGCGCTCTACGACCTCGCCGCGATCTATCGAGACGGCGTGGCCCAGTGGATGGCCGACGAGATCGATCGCCAGGACGGTGGCTACATCAGCACCTACGATCTCTGGAGGTACATCATCTGGAGGGACCCCACCGTCGAGCAGGTTCATCCCTCGACGGTCTACGGTGAGACGAGCGCCGCGCGCTTCGATTCGGTCGGCTACGTGCACATGCGGTCGGGGTGGGACATCTCCGATCAGAGCAACGACATCTACGCCGTCTTCCGCTGCGAGCGGATGCCGACGTACCACACGCACGCGCACCAGGGGCACTTCATGATCGCGCGCGGCGGTGACATTCTCGCGATCGATTCCGGCAACTACGACTCCTGGGGGAGCTCGCATCACCGCAACTACTTCACGCGCACGGTCGCGCACAACACGATCACCGTGTTCGACCCGAGCGAGACGACGTGGGGCTCCCGCTCGAACGACGGCGGCCAGGTCGCCCCGTGGAACTTCGAGGACGATCGCCCGATCCGCTGCGGCGACGCGTCGCTTCCGATGTACGACCGCGGCAGACTGATCGTGCCCGGCAACGAGACGGACGACTACGTCTACATGAAGGGCGACATGACGGCAGCGTACTCGTCTTCGAAGGTCTCGCTCTGCACGCGCGAGTTCGTGTGGCTCAAGCCCGACTACTTCGTCGTACTCGACCGCGTGCGGGCAACGTCGCCGTCGTTCCCGACGCGTTGGCTCCTGCACTCTCTCAACGAGCCCGCGGTCTCCGGAAACACGAGCGTCGTCTCCGAGGGAGGCTCGAAGCTCTTCATCGAGACCGTGCTCCCGACGCAGCACCGGATCGACAAGATCGGAGGGTCGGGCCACGAGTTCGAGGTCAACGGCGTGAACTACCCTCGGTCGGGGGACGAGGGCGGTGGGGGTGCCTGGCGGATCGAGGTCGAGGCGACGTCGAACGAGAACGAGCACATCTTTCTGCACGTCATGCACGCCGGTCCATCGAGCATGACGGCGATGCCGGAAGTGACGTACATCGATTCCGACGAGTACTTCGGCGTGAACGTCGCCGGACGCACGGTGCTCTTCACCAAGTCGGGTGTGAGCGACGGCGGCGAGGGCTGCTGGGTGACCGGCGAGTAGCCGCCGATCGTGGACGGCCGGTGCCGGCCGCGCGCGGCGGGCGCCGGCGAGAGGCCGCAGGCTGAGCCTGGGGCAGAGGGAAGACCGATGCGGATCTGTTTCCTCGCGGACGCAGGGAGCGTGAACACGAAATCGTGGGCCGAGTACTTCGCCGACGTCTTCGTTCACGACGTCCACGTCATATCGGTGAGCCCCGCGGCCGCGATGTCGCCGAACGTCACGATCCACGACCTCTCCGCGACCGGCCCGCACGCCGGTGTGTGGGCCCACGTGACGAAAATCTGGCGCGTGAGGAGTCTCGTCTGGAAGATCCGGCCGGACCTACTGGTCGGCTACCGCGTGCCGAGCTACGGGTTCCTCGGCGCGCTGACGGGATTCCGCCCGCTCGCGGCCGTGGCGCAGGGGCAGAACGTCGCCTGCCGCCCGCACCCCCATCTGAAGCGGCTGTCGGTGCGTCACGTCTTCCGGACCGCCGACATGATCAACTCGTGGGCTCCCCACATGACGCGGAACCTGGTCGGGCTCGGTTGTCCTTCCGAGAAGATCCTGACGTGTCCTCGCGGGATCGACCTCGAGCTGTTCCCGCCGAGGGACGGCGGGGAGTCCGAGCATACACTCATCGCGACGAGGGCCCTCCACAGGCGATACATGGTCGACGTGATCGTCGGCGCGCTCGCGATCGTGGCCGAGGAGTTCCCGTCGGCGTCGGCCGCGATCCTCGGTGAGGGGGAGGCCGCCGGCGAGCTTGAGGCTCTGGCCTCGGAGCTCGGCGTGCGCGAGAACGTGTGGTTCGGCGGGGCGACGCCGTACGCGGAGCTGCCGGCCCACCTCGGGAGGTCCGAGATCTACGTCTCGGCGGTCCCCATGGACGGCGTCTCCGCCTCGCTCCTCGAGGGGATGGCGTGCGGCTGCTTCCCGATCGTGTGGGCGAACGATGCGAATCGCCATTGGATCGATGACGGCGTGAACGGCCTTCTCGTCGACGGGGGCGCCAGCGAGTACGCGGACGCGATCCTGAGGGCGCTCCGCGACGACGCCTGGCGGGCGAGGGCGGCCGAGATGAACAGGAAGATTGTGGAGGAGCGCGGGAACCTCGCGAGGAACATGAGGACGATCGACGCGGCGTACGAGGAGCTGGTGCGCTCGTATTGCGGCGCGGACGAGAGGTCTGACGAGGGCGTGGCATCCGCGCCCGGGCGCGCTCACCGATGACATCGATGGCCGAACGAGCAGGGATCACGGTGACACGATGGAGTATCTGACCGAGAGGATCTACAGCAGGTGTCCGATCCCGATCCAGAATCTGATCATGTCGGATTACGGGCGACGGCTTCTGAAGGAGCGGTTCGGCGCCGACTTCACTCGGCTCGCAGCGTTCCTCGAACGCTCGCAGTGGATGACGCCCGATGAGCTCCGCGCCTGCCAGGAGGAGCGCCTCCGGCTCGTCATCGGACACGCGTACGAGAACGTGCCGTACTACCGGGAGATCATGGACGCGCTCTCGCTCAGGCCGTCCGACATCGAGACGATCGACGATCTGCCGAAGCTGCCGATCCTCACGAAGGAGGCGGTGCGGGCGCACGCCGAACGGCTGATCTCGCGAACCGCGAACCGACGGGACCTCAAGAAGATCCACAGCGCAGGGACGACCGGCTCGTCGCTCTTCCTCTACTGGGACCACGCCGTCGACGTCATGAACAACGCGTGCATGTGGCGCGGACGGCGCTGGGCCGGGTTCGAGTTCGGGCGACCCTACGCGACGCTCCTGGGACGGGCCGTCGTTCCGCTCCGGCAGACACGGCCGCCGTTCTGGCGGGTGAACAGGAGCTGGAACCAGCTCTTCCTGTCGCCGCTGCACCTGAAGGAGGAGAACGCCCCCGCGTATCTCTCCGCGATGCGTGAGTTCGGCGTCGAGGCGCTCGACGCCTATCCGACGTCGGCCTACCTCCTGGCGCGGTTCCTGGAGGCCGAGGGGGAGTACCTTCCGCTGACGTGCGTCTTCACGACGTCCGAGCCCCTGCTCGGGTTCGAGCGGGAGATGATCGAGGAGCGCTTCCGGTGCAGGGTCTTCGACGGCTACGGCCAGGCGGAGCGCGTGATGTACTCGAGCGAGTGTGAGCGACACACCGGCCACCACGTCTACGACGAGTACGGGATCACTGAGCTGGTCGACGACGAGGGCGCCCCGGTGCGCGACGGATACGCAGGGCTGGTCGTCGCTACCGGTCTCCACAACCTCGGGATGCCGCTCATCCGCTACGCCGTCAACGACACGGCGACGATGTCGACCCGTCGGTGCGAGTGCGGCCGCGGGCTTCCGCTCCTGGAAGGTGTGGCGATGCGTGCCGAGGACGTCATTGTGACGCCGGGCGGGAGAATGGTGCCTCCGCTTCTGCTCGCCCGGGCGTTCAAGCTCATTCCCGGGATCGTGAGATCCCAGATCATCCAGCACATTCCCGACGAGATCACCACGAAGCTCGTGGTCAGGGCACCGCTCTCCCCCGACGTGGAGGAGCGGTTCAGGCGGAACCTCTGCGAGCGGCTCGGCCCGGACGTCGCCGTGAGGATTCAGTACGTCGATGAGATCCCGCTCGCCGGCAGGGGGAAGTACCGGCGCGTGATATCGACCGTCCCGCTCCGGTGGGGGAGCACGAGGACGGACAACCTGTTCCAGACGGGCGAGGAAGCGGACGCGGCGCGTTCGCGACCGTCCGAGGGGTGCACAGGGTTCTCAGATGAGGAAAGTGCTGCACGTCGTTGAGTCGCTTGCGCTCGGAGGCGCGGAGCGCGTGGTCGTCGAGTACGCGGCAAGACACGACCGGGCGAGGTATTGCCCGGAGGTCTGCTGCGTCGTGTGTGGCGGCCCGCTCGAGGAGGTCCTCGCGGCCGAGGGCGTCCCGGTCCACGTCCTCGAGCGGCGGGGGCGACTCGACCTCCGTCCGATCGTCTCTCTCACGCGCCTCATTGCGCGCGGCCGGTACGACGTCGTCCACACCCACAACTTCACGGCGCTCTCCGCGGGCGTCCCGGCCGCGATTCTCGGCGGGGCCAAGGCGGTCGTCCGCACCGAACACAACGTGGACGCGACGCCCGTCCTGTGGCGTCGGCACGCGAGCCGGCTGGCAGCGCTTCGTGAGAACGCGCAGATCGCCGTCGCCGTCGCGGTCCGGGACTCTCACGTGAGGAGCGGGCGGATCCCCGCCACACGTCTCGCCGTGGTGAGGAACGGAATCGATCTGGGCCCCCTCCCCGGCGAGGAGGAGCGAGCGGCGGTGCGCCGCGAGCTTGGGGTGCCCGCCGACACCTGCCTGTGCCTGACCATCGGGAGCCTCATTCCGCAGAAGGGACACCGCGTGCTGCTCGAGGCGGCGCGGATCGCGGGCTCGGAGCGTCCGAACGTCTCGTTCGCGATCGTCGGGACCGGGCCCGGCCGGTGCCGGCTCGAGTCACGCGCGGACGAGCTCGGGGTGACCGAGCGTGTGGCCTTCCTGGGCCCCAGGCTCGACGTCCCGAGGCTTCTGCGGGCCGCCGACGTCTTCGTGCTCTCGTCCGCGTGGGAGGGCCTGCCGGTGACGATCCTCGAGGCGATGGCGGCGGGGCTCCCGTGCGTGACCACGGGTGTGGGCGGAATCGAGGAGGCCGTTCGGGACGGGGTCGAGGGCTTCGTCGTCGGCCCGAACGATCCGTCCGCGCTCGCCGAACGCATCCTCACGCTCGCCCGCGACCCGGATCTCCGATCGCGATTGGGGGAGGCGGGCCGCGCGACGTACGAGGCGCGTTTCCGCGGGCGCCAGATGGTCCGGCAGACCGAGGCGCTCTACGATCTCGCGCTCACCGGGCGCGCGAACTTCGCCACGCGGGACAGGGTTAAGGTCCTCTTCGTTATCGGCCAACTCACGTACGGCGGCGCCGAGCGGCAGCTCCTCGAGCTGGTCAGCCGCCTGCCGCGCGACCGGTTCGAACCGGTCGTGTGCTCGCTCACCGATCGGGTTCCGCTGGCTCCAGCGTTCGAGGCCGCGGGCGTCAGGGTCGTCCGGATCGGCAAGGGGAGAGGAATGCTCTCGGGCGCGTCGCTCGAGCTTCTGCGCCTCATTCGCGCCGAGGGACCTTCGATCGTGCACGCGTTTCTGGTCGCGGCGAACTGGAGAGCCCTTCTGGTCGGGCGGCTCGCCCGCGTGCCCATCGTCGTCACCTCGGTACGGAACGTCGACATCCACACGAAGGCGATCGGCACGATCGGCGAGCGGCTTCTCTCGGGGCTGACCGACCGCGTGATCGCGAACGCGCAGGCGGTGAAGGACTACGTGGCCGACCGGCACTGGGTGGCCGAGGACCGCATTCGCGTCATCTACAACGGCATCTCGCTTGAGAGGGTTCTCGGGGGACGCGCTCCCGCGGAGGCGTCGGCGCACGATGCGGCGGAGGCGGCCGCGCGGGCCGGGGTCGAGGCGGCAGTTCGCGCCGAGACGGCGAGCGCGGTGAGCGACGCTGCGGCGGCCGACGCGACGAGCCCCGTTGGGGGCGCGAGCGCGACCGAGGCTTCGGGAAGCGGCGTTCGCTCGGCGGTGGCGGTGGGGGAGCCGGCGCGCTCGGGCACCGTCGTGAACATCGCGAGCCTGTCACCGAAGAAGGACCACGCGACGTTCCTGTCGGCGGCCCGGCTGGTTCTCGAGCGGCTGCCCGGCACGCACTTCGTGATCGTCGGAGGCGGCCCCCTGCGGTCCGAGCTCGAGGCTCTGGCCGCTTCGCTGGGAATCGCGGAGGCGGTGAGGTTCGCCGGGGAATCGGACGACATCGGCGCAGCCTTGACGTGCGCCGACGTCTCCGTGCTGACCTCCATCAAGGAGGGGTGCTCGAACGTCGTGCTGGAATCGATGGCCGCCGGGCTTCCCGTCGTGGCGACCGACGTCGGGGGGAACGCGGAGCTTCTCGAGGAAGGGGTGAGCGGCTTCCTCCTGCCCGCCGGCGATGCCGACGGCATCGCGCGCCGCATCGTCGAGCTCCTGGAGGACG
This sequence comes from bacterium, assembly GCA_025774545.1. Classification (GTDB taxonomy): domain Bacteria; phylum Joyebacterota; class Joyebacteria; order Joyebacterales; family Joyebacteraceae; genus JALGVU01. Next base: position 6,859 of record JALGVU010000021.1, read on the forward strand.
AGGGGCTCGCGCGCCGCATGGGCAGGGCGGGCAGCGAGCGGGTGCGCTCGCGCTTCACGGTGCAGAGGATGGTCGACGACACGGTCGCGTTCTACGAAGAGACACTCGCCGAGCGGCTGCCTGGCCTGATCGACTGGGTCGACGCCGCGGCCGCGCGCGAGCCGGAGGAGGCATGAACGGGTCTCGCGCAGATGCGGCGGCCGGGAACGGCCGCGGAGCCGCTGCCCTCGCTCTCGCGAGCGAGAGCGGGTCTGTCTCCCTCGGGCCGCTCTTCCGCGTGGCGCGTCGGATCAGGAACTCCCCGCCGGTCGTCGGGACGCTGCGCGCCCTCCCGTGGGGAGGCGCGGTCATCCTTCGCTACCACTCGATCAACGACGATCCCGCGTGGGGGAGCGACTACATCCAATCGAGCCTCGCGGTGCCTCCCGACGTGTTCGACCGGCAGGTCGGCTACCTCGCGAGGCACCACCGCATCGTGAGCCTGACCCAGCTCATCGACGATCTGGCGTCGGGCAGACGCCCGGACGGACGCTCCGTGGCCATCACCTTCGACGACGGCTACGAGGACAACTTCCGCCTGGCGTTCCCAATTCTGAGGCGGCACGGCGCGACGGCCACGTTCTACGTCACGACGGGCGCCGTCGACGACGCGTCGATACTCTGGCCGGTCATGCTGCGGCACGCGATCAGGAGGACGGAGGCTCGGGAGATCGCGTTCCGCTTCCTGGGCTCGCGGCCGATCGACCTGTCGAGCGAGCGGGCGAAGGAGAGGGCTATCCGTTTCCTGACGGGGCTCGTGAAGCACTGCGGCGAGACGAGGGCCCGCGAGGTGCTCTCGGAGGTCGAGGAGGCGGACGCTCACGCCTACGAGAAGCGGGTCATGATGAACTGGGACGAGATCCGGGAGATGCACGAGGGGGGCATGACGATCGGCGCGCACACCGTCCGCCACTACAACCTGCCGAGCCAGGACCGCGAGACGCTCACGAGGGAGATCGGCGAGTCGAAGCGCCGGCTCGAGGACGCGATCGGCGCTCCGGTCGATCACTTCGCCTACCCGAACGGCAGGACGGCGCGTCACTGCGATCGCGCGTCGGCGGCGGTCGTCGCCGGGCTGGGATTCCGGTCGGCCGTGACGTCGGTCACGGGACCGGCGAGCCCGCGCTACTCGGCGTACTGCCTGCCGAGGCTCGGCGTCGTGCCGCGCTATCGGGAGCTCTCGCTCCTCGGGGCAGAGATCCAGTACGCGCGCTTCGCGCGCCCGAGGAACGCGTCGCTCGACGAGATCTGCCGCGCCGACCCTCCGCGGTGCGCGTGCGCGGCCGGTGAGACAGTGAGCGCGGCGTCAGGCCGTCCCGGGACGGGCCAGGACGGACGGCCCCTCGAGGCGGAAGCGACGGGGAGGTGATGGGCGGCGATGCGAACGACGGCGGAAACTGCGGGCGCGCCCGCGAAGGTCGCGTTCTGGGCGGGCTCGTTCGAGCGGGCAGGGACGCAGCAGTTCCTGGTCGAGCTCCTCGCGCGGCTCGATCGGCGACGCTTCGAGCCGATCGTGCTCTCGGTCCTCAAGACGGGCGAGCTTCTTCCAGTGATCGAGGAGCTCGGGGTCCCGGTCCACGAGTTCCGGACGGGGGCGAGCCTCTTCGCGCCGGCCACGATCCGGGGGCTCGCAGGCGCCGCGTCGTTCCTGCGGCGCGAGGGCGTGCAGATCCTGAGCTGTCTTCTCGGGATCATGACCATCTTCGGGCCCTTCGTCGGCCGCGCCGCCGGGGTGCCGGTCGTCGTCAACAACCAGCGGAACCTGGGGTACTGGCTCAAGGGGAGAACGAAGAAGGCCGTCTACGGTTTCGCGAATCGCGCGATCGTCGACGCGGTCCTCGTGAACAGCGAGGCCGCAGCATTGGAGCTCATCGACGAGTTCGGCGTGCCCGGGGACAAGATCATCGACGTCGGAGTCGGCATCGACCTCGACCGCCTCTCGAAGGCCGATCCGAACGTCGCCGTCGCGAGGGAGCTCGAGCTCGACGGCCGTCCGGTGATCGGGATCGTCGCCAAGCTCTCGCCGGTCAAGGGGCACGAGCACTTCCTCGGCGCCGCCCGTGAGGTCGCCCGGGCGAGGGACGACGCGCGGTTCCTCGTGATCGGAGACGGGCCGAGGCGGGCGGAGCTCGCAGGAATGGCGGGTGCGCTCGGCATCGACGACAGGGTCCACTTCCTCGGTGCCCGTTCGGACGTTCCGTCACTTCTGAAGCTGATGGACGTCTTCGCACTGTCGTCGGTGTCGGAGGGATCGCCGAACGCCGCGATCGAGGCCATGGCGGCCGGGCTGCCGGTCGTCGGGCCGCGGGTCGGCGGCCTGCCGCGGATCGTCGACGACGGCCGGTCTGGTCTCCTCGTCGAGCCGGGCGACGCGCGCGAGTTGGGTCGCGCGATGCTCGATCTCATCGAGGATCCCGGGCGGGCGCGCGCGATGGGCAGGAGGGGCAGAGCCATCGCTGAGGAACGGTACGACGTCGCGACGGTCGTCGGGAGGGTCGAGGACACGTTCTCGAAACTGCTGTCGCGATCGAGGGGCGCCTCGCTCACCGGCCGAGACCGATCGGGCGATCGGGGCGCGGGCAGGATTCAAGGAGACGAGCGGGAACGATGAGGCTTCTCCTACTCACTCAGTACTACCCGCCCGAGACCGGCGCCGCGCCGCTTCGGGCCCGTCACTTCGCCGAGAACCTCGCGAAGAACGGGCACGATGTGACGGTGGTGACCGGTATGCCCAACCACCCGAGCGGGGAGAAGCACCCCGGGTACCGCCGGAGGGTCTTCGCGCGGGAGGAGTTGAACGGCGTCCGGGTCGTGCGCTCCTACCTCTTCGCGACGCCGAAGAAGACCTTCGCGACCCGCATGTTAAACCAGCTCTCGTTCGCGACGAGCGCCCTCTTCGCGGGCTCCACCGCTGACGAGTGCGACGTCATCCTCGTTTCGTCGCCGCCGCTCTTCCTGGCGCTCACGGCGTGGCTCCTGAGCCTCGCGAGAGGGACCCCCTTCGTGCTCGATCTTCGCGACTACTGGCCCCACGCGGCCGTGGCGCTCGGAGAGCTCAAGAGCCTCCGGGTGATCCGTCTGGCGACCGCCCTCGAGCGCTTCATCTACAGGCGGAGTGCCCGCATCGTCTGCGTGACGCCGGCCATGGAACACCTGATGAGGGAGCGCGGCCTCGGGGATCATCGCCTCGTGCTCATCACGAACGGCGCCGACACCGAGCTCTTCCGTCCGGGAGAGGGCGTCACGTCGCCGGCCGCGACCGGAAACGGAGGCACGATCCTCTACAGCGGGACCCACGGGCTCGTCCACGGCATGGACACGATCCTCGACGCCGCGGAGATCCTGCGCGACGAGCCCGACGTCACGTTCCTGCTGATCGGCGACGGAGTCGCCAAGCCGGGGCTGATGGAGGAGGCGTCCCGCCGGGGGCTCTCGAACATCGAGTTCCGCCCGAGCGAGCAGCCGGGCGATCTGGCGGAGGTCATGCGGTCGGTCGACGTCTGCCTCGCCACGACGAGGCCGGGTGAGTTCAGTGCGGGGACGATTCCCGTGAAGCTCTTCGACTATCTGGCGAGCGCGAAGCCCGTCGTGGCCGCCGTGGCCGGCGACGCGAAGGACCTCATCGAGCGGTCCGGCGGCGGCATCGTGACGGAGCCCGGCGACGGCCGAGCGCTGGCTGCGGCCGTGCGCGCGCTCCTCATGGACGACGGTCGCAGGGAGGAGCTCGGGAAGAGCGGGCGCGAGTTCGTCTCGCGGGAGTATTCGAGGAAGACGCTGGCGCGACGGCTCACGGAGGTGCTCGAGGAGGTCGTCGCGGGGGAGCACATGGTGGGGGGCGGACGCATGCCGTTCCGGCGCTACCTCGCCGCGAAGTACACGCTCGATGCCCTGACGGCGTTGATCGTGCTCGCCGTCGGGTCACCGCTCATGGCGCTCGCCGCCCTTCTCATCAAGATCGACTCGCCGGGGCGTGCGCTCTTCACGCAGCGAAGGATCGGCGTCCACTCCGAGGAGTTCACCATCTACAAGTTCAGGACGATGCACATCGAGACGCCCGATCTCGCGAGCGACCTCATGAGTCCCGTGAAGATCGGCTACGTGACCAAGATCGGGCGGTTGCTCCGGAAGTTCAGCGCTGACGAGCTGCCGAACTGCTGGAACGTCCTCAAGGGAGACATGAGCATCGTCGGCCCCAGGCCGGCGCTCTACAACCAGCACGAGCTGATCGATCTCAGACGGCAGCTTCGGGCCGATCTCATGCGGCCGGGGCTGACCGGATGGGCGCAGATCAACGGCAGGGACTCGATCCCGCTCGATGAGAAGGTGCGTCTCGACCAGTTCTACGTACAGAACTGCTCGCTCCTTCTCGATCTCAAGATCGTGTTGAGGACGTTCTCCGTCCTTCGGGGAGCGGACGAGGGCTGACGCGGATCGGCCCTGCGTGGATGGCCTCGGCGGAGCACGCCGCGGCGACGGGTTCGGAGGAACGCGTGCACGAGCAAGACGGACAGCGGATCGGGGTCGCGGGAGCGGCCGTGGAGCGGCGCTCGCCCGCGGGCGGCGTTGCGCTCGGGATCGTCGTCGCGGCGCTCGTGGCGCTCGTCTACTGGCGCGTCTTCCCGACGCTCTGGAGGACGTGGATGCACTCCCCGAACTACTCGCACGGGCACCTGATTCCGCCGATCTCGGCCTTCCTCCTCTGGCACGCGAGGAGGCGGTTCGTCGATGCGGCAGGCCCCGGCACCGCGTGGGGGATCCTCCTCGTGGCGCTCGCCCTCATTGCGCACGTCGTGTCGATCCGGGCGGGGATCTTCATGACGCAGGGCTACTCGCTTGTGCTTCTGCTCTTCGGGCTCTCGCTCATCCTGTTCGGGGGGCGGGCGACGCGCGCCGTCTGGTTCCCCCTCGGCTATCTCATCTTCATGCTCCCGATGCCGGCGATCCTGTCGAACGTCCTGAGCTTCCGTCTGAAGGAGTTCGCGGCCGACGTCGGCAGCGCCGTCGCCGTCCGGATGGGCATACCGCTTGCGCGGTCCGGCCTCACGATCCACGTGGCGTCGGGCTCGCTCAGGATCGCCGATCCGTGCAGCGGCCTGAGGTCGCTCATCGCGCTCGTCGCCCTGGGCGCGCTCTTCGCGTACCTCACGAGGGGGCCGGTCTGGAAGCGGCTCCTGCTCTTCGCGGCGGCGGTGCCGCTGGCCGTGCTCGGCAACATCGCGCGCATCGCGTCGCTCTGCGCCGTCGCGCACGTGTGGAGCGTCGAGACGGCGCTCGGGTATTTCCACGACGTGTCCGGCGTCCTCCTGTTCCTGTTCGCGTTCATCGGGCTCGTCGTGGTGAGGAAGCTCCTGAGGTGCGAGACGGGAGAGGAGGCGCCCGCGTGACCCGGACGACAGGAAGCTCGCGAGTCACCATCGTCGTCACCGTGGCGCTCCTGGCCGCGGCCGCGGCCTACGTTCAGCTGAATCCTCCCGCCCGGCTCGTGCTCGAGTCCGGGACGCTGGCGGCGCTACCGGCCAACCTGGGCGGATTCCGGAGCACCGAGCTCGAGTTCGAGGACGTCGTCTACGAGGAGCTGAAGGCCGACGACACGCTCGTCCGCCGCTACTCGAGCCCCGAGGGGGAGACGATCTGGTTCGTCATCATCTTCCACCAGAACGACCGCTACGGGGCGCACGATCCCGTCGTCTGCTACCGGTCGCAGGGCTGGGAGATCGTCGAGAGCGGACTCGTTCCCGTCGCGAGGAAGGACGGAGGGTTCAACGCGAACTGGCTCCTTCTGGAGTCTGCGGGCACGCGTCGCGTCGCGGTCTACTGGTGGTACACGGCGGGCGAACTCGCGACGGCCGACCGCGACCGATTCCTGTCGCGGATGGCCGTGTCGGGAATCGCCACGAACGTGACGTTCGGCGCATTCGTTCGCGCGTCGACCGTCGTTCGGGGCGGTGACGTAGAGGGGGCCCTGGATCTGCTCGGGCGTTTCGTGCAGGAGACCCTGCCGTACCTGCCCGATCTCTTCGGTTTGGAGAACACCGGCGGCTAGACCGGAGCCCGGCCGGCCGAGCCGGCGTGGTCCCCGGGACGGCACGAGGGGGATTGGATGGCGCTACTCAAACAGCTGAACGCTCTCATCTGGAGCTGGTCCGAGATGCTCGGGGCCGCGAAGCGCCGTGCCGCGCTCCTGCCCCTCGTTCTCTACGGGGCGGTCCAGGTCTGCCTGCTCCTGCTCGTGGCCGGGTTCGCGTACCGGCCCCTGACGTCGTTCGTGGCCCCGGCGCTCCGATGGCGGCTGGGAGAGGCCGCGCTCCATTACCCGAACAACTTCTTCGCGCTCAGAACAGTGCTCGGGCAGACCGATCCGTTCCTCGCCGTGTTCCTCGGGGCGTTGACGACGGGAGCGGCCGTCCTTCTGTTCGCCGCGCACTACGGCGGCGATCGAGGCAGGTTCCGCGCGGCCTGGGCCGCAAGCGCGCGCCGCTACTGGGCGATCGTGGCGGTCGTCGCGATCGTAGTGGTCGCCTCGCAACTCCTGAACGCGATTCCTTTCTCCGTCTTCGGGGAGCTGGCCGAGGAGAACGCGTCCCGCTTCAGGCTCGTGCGCGCGCTGACGATCGGGGTCGTCATGGCCGTCCAGGCGCTCCTGGTCTACGCGGTCCCCTTCATCCTGATCGGGGGCGCGGGACTCGGCCGCGCGATCGGGCGAAGCGCGTCGCTCGCGGCGACGACGCCCGTCACGACGTACCTCATCGTGGCAGTCCCCGCGGCGCTCGAGCTCATTCCGGCCTGGCTGTCGAAGAAGAGCGCGACCATCGCGTACACGTTCGCGCCGGAGTTTCTGCTGGTGATCATGATCATCTGGGTGGTGACGATCGCGCTCGTCAACTACGCGACGTTCGGCGCCGCCACGAGGTTCTTCATGCACGCGACGCAGGACGACGCCGCAGCGGGGGTGCGCCGATGACACGATTCACGATGACGTCGAGCCGCCTCCGTCCTCTCACGATCGTCCTGATCATCGTCGTCGGGATCGCGACGACGGCCTGCGAGACGGCCGATGAGATCCGGGGCCGATACGCGGCGGAGAAGCTCGCCTGGCAGGCCGCCAAGCTGTCGCAGGCCGTCGGGCGCAACCCGGATCTGGCCACCGACGAGATGCGCGCGGGGATCGCGGCCAAGTACCGTGAGATCGTCTCGTCGTTCCCGCCGCCCGCGGGCGACGTCGCCGGCCTCTCGACCGAGGCCGTCGACATCGCGTTCCTCGCAGGTCAAAGCCGGCTCATCCTCGCTGGGCTCGCTGTCAAGGAGGACGATCTCGATGAGGCGGCGCGTCTCTATGCGTCGGTGCGAGACAGCTACGCGTTCGACAGGACGCTCGTCCTCGAGGGGAGCTTCTCGCTCGCCTCGGTCGAGGAGCGAAAGGACCGGTGGGAGGAGGCCGTCCGGGTCTACGAGGAGCTGCTCGATCGCTGGCCCCCTGCCGAGTCGAGCGACGCGCCTCCCGATGCGCGGATTCTGCGCACGCCTCTCTACGTCGCCGGGGGATATCAGCTCCGCGGCGACGGGAACCGAGCCGGCGCCTGGTACGGGAGGGCGCGCGACTACTACCGGGATTGGATCTCGCGGTGGCCCGGCACGTTGACGGCCGAGCGCGCGGCGTCGCTCACGGCCGAGAGCTTCACGCACGAGGAGCGGTGGGACGACGCCGCCCGCGCCTACCTCGACTTCGACCGGCTCCACGGCGATCCGGAGAACCGGGCGTCGGTCTGGCTCGGCCTCGCCGAGATCTACGAGACGAGGCTGGCGAGGCGGGACCTGGCGACGCAGTACTACGGAAGGGTCGAGGAGGAGTATCGGGACGACCTCTCGGGAGCGGCGGCGGCGATCGCGCTCGCTCGCGCCGACCTCTCGGCCGGAAGGCCCCGGCACGCGGCGGCGAGGCTCGAGGACGTCGTGGAGAGGTTCGGCGACGAGCAGACGGTCGCGGCGACCGCCATGCACTACCTCGCGCTCGCCCGCGAGATGAACGACGAGTGGGACAAGGCGGCAGTCACCTTCTACGAGCTGGCGCGGAAGTACCCGACGACGATCTACGGACTGACCGCTCACCTCCACGTGGCCGAGCGCTACGGGGCGATGGGGGAGAGCGAGGCGGCGGCCGGTGCGCTCGAGCGCGCGGCCGAGCACTACTCGCGGGTCGTGCGCGACCACGCGTCGACGCGCGCCGAGCTCGTGGCGCGCGCCTACCTCATCGACACGCGGATCGAGCAGGAGGCGTGGGTCGACGCGGCGTCGATGCTCGTCGAGACGGCCGAGCTCTTCCCGGACTCGGCGGCGTCGCCCGCCATGTTGCTCCAGGCGTCGGAGATCTACGGCAGGCGACTGGACGACGTCGCGCGCGCGCAGGGCGTGCTCGAGGCCCTGATCCGAGCGTACCCCGACGGGCCGTGGGCGGAGGAGGCCGGGAGGAGAGCGGAGGCCCTTGGGAGGTAAGGGACGCGGCGTCGCCCCGGGACACCGCGGGACCCGCGGGGCGGCGGGCGGCGTCCTGAGGGCGGTCGATCTGGAACGGTGAACCGCCGCATCGATCTTGAATGGTGAGCCGCCTCTGCGCGGTTCGAGGGAAGCGAGAGACGTGGCCGAACGCAAGAGAATCCTCATCGCCGACGACGACGCGAACGTGAGAGAGCGGCTCGAGGCCGCCCTCAGCGGCGAGTACGACGTCTCCGTGGCCGACTCGGTCGACGCGGCGATCGACGCCGTGCGGCGCACGCGCCCGCATCTCCTGGCGCTCGACGGGACGATCGGAGGGGGCACCGGCGCGGAGGGAGGAGCCCTCAGACTCCTGCGACTCGCGCGCAGGGCGCGGCTCCGTCTCAAGATCATCGTGATCACGCCGCGCGATGACGAGGATCTTGCCGTCAGCGCGTTCGAACTCGGGGCGTGCGACTGCTATCGCCGGCCCGTCGATCCGGACGATTTCGCGGTGCTGGCGCGTCGGGCGCTCCGGGCGCAGGAGCTCGAGGACGCGGCCGACGCGCTGCCCACGCGGCTCGCCGGCGTCGAGCGTTTCGAGAGCCTCGTCGGCACGTGTCCGGCGATGCGTGACGCGTTCTCCGCGGCGCGCAAGGTGGCGTCGACCGACGTCTGCGTCATGCTCGTGGGCGAGCGGGGCACCGGCAAGGAGCTGATCGGCCGGGGGATACACCATCTGGGCCACCGCTGCGACGCTCCCTTCGTGACGGTCGATCCGGGGGCGACACCCGACGAGTTCATCGAGGCCGAGATCTTCGGCGGCGGCAACGGGACGTTCGGCGGCGCCGAGACGGTGCCGGGCCGTCTCGAGCAGGCTCACCGCGGCACGCTGTTCCTTCACTCCGCGGAGCGGCTGTCCCCTCACGTCCAGGCCAGGCTGCACGCCTTCGTCTCGTCACGCGGGATCGAGCGAGCCGGACGGAGGATCTCGGTCGAGGCCGACGTCCGGTTGATCGCAGCGGCCGAGGACGACCTCGAGGCGCGCGTGCGCGCCGGGACCTTCAGCGAGGACCTCTACTACGACCTCGGCGTCGTGACGATCGCGCTCCCGCCGCTCCGCGAACGCGGCGAGGACATCGCGATCCTTGCGAGGGACCTCCTCGAGCGGTACGCCGAGGAGCACGGGCGCGGGATAGCCGGGTACACACGCTCGGCGGTGCGCGCGATGATGATCCACGATTGGCCCGGCAACATCCCGGAGATGGAGAACCGCGTCCGCAGGGCCGTCGTCATGTCCGGTGGGCGGACCATCTCCGCGTCGGACCTCGGTCTCGACGGGGAGCCGGAGCTCGCCGGACGGACGCTCGGCGAGGCGAAGGACGCCCTCGAGCACGAGATCGTCGTCGACGCGCTCGTTCGGGCCGCGGGCAACGTCTCGCGGGCGGCCCGAGCGATCGGCGTGAGTCGATCGACGGTCTACGACCTCGTTCGGAAGTACGAGCTCGATGTGTCGAGCTTCAAGGCCCTCGCGCGGAGGGGTCGGGGCGCGCGAGCGCAGAACGACGATCCCTCCTCCCCGCGCGCCGGAAGGCGCCGCGGGCACGGGTCCCGGCCCAGCGACATTGACAGCGCAGAGGGGGGTCCCTAGAATCGGGTCTGCCTGCCGCGGGCAGGCGTCGCCGACACGCACGCTGGATGAGCGATCGATGCGACGATCGCAAGGAGCACGCAATGTCTCTTAGGCCAACGACTCTCTTCGTTTGGGCGGTCCTCCTGACCGCGGTCTTCCCGTGCTCGACTGCCTCGGCGCAGACGATGGGGGAGACCGGCGGCCTGGTCATCACGACGTCACCTCCGGGCGCCGTGGTCGAGCTTGCGGGCGACTACGTCCTGAGCGGCGTGACGCCCTGGCGGCTCCACCGAGGGCTCGAGGGCGTCTACGAGTTGCGCGCCTCGAAGATCGGATACGAGATCGCGCGCGCGCGAACCGTCCTCTCGGCGACGCGGGTCGATTCGATCCACGTCCGCCTGACGAGGAAGACCAAGGCCGGGGCCGGTCTGCGTTCGGCCGTCGTCCCGGGGTGGGGGCAGTTCTACGGGGACCAGCCCGGGAAGGGAACGCTCTTCTTCGTGGCGGGGGCGGTGGCGGTCGGCGGGTTCCTCTGGGCCGATGCGAACCGGTCCGACGCGGAGGACGAGTACGCCGCGGCCCGGGGCGTCTACTCGGAGGCCGAGCAGATCGAGGAGATCGAGGACGCGTACGACGAGGTTCTCCGCACCTTCGACGAATTCGACGAATGGCACACGCGGCGGAAGTACTGGATCTACGCCGCGGGCGCCGTCTGGGCCGCGAGCATCTTGGACGCCCTCGTTCTTCAAGATCCCGGAGGGGCGTCCTTCGCCGATCTCGCGTCCCGCGACGAGTCCGGTCTCTACGCGCACGTCGCGCCCGACCGGATCACGGCAGGCGTCGCGTTCAGATTCTGAGGCCCGTGAGCTTCATCTCGATTCCGTTCTGGAGGTGGTCGATGAAACGACATGGCATACTGGCCGCGGTCCTCGCCTGCGCCGTCACGATGGGCCTCTCCGGCTGTCTGGACGACCTGACCGAGCCGCCGCACGACAATCCCCTGGATCCCTCGAGCCCGTCGGCGAGCTACGATGAGCCTCCGAAGCCTACGTCGCTCGCTGCGGTCGTCGCGGACAGAAGCGTCGAGCTCTCCTGGTCGGTGAGCGACCCCACGGACGTCGAAGGATACCGGGTCTATCGGTGGGAGGTCGAGGAGGACGGGCAGGAGGAGCACGAGCTTCTCGATGAGGCTGAGGCGACGGAGTACACCGACGCGGACGTACGGAACGGACAGGGCTACTCCTACAGGGTGTCGGCCGTCAACCCGGCCGGGCTCGAGGGGAAGCTCTCGTCGGCCGTGACGGCGACGCCGTCGGTCTTCTCCGTGATCATCGATGGCGGCAGGGAGAGGACCGGCTCGCGAAACGTCGCGCTCTCGCTCTCGGCACCGGGCGGGACCGCGCTCATGCAGATCTCGAACGCGGCCGACATGGGCGACGCGCAGTGGGAGCCGTACCGCGCATCGGCCTCGTGGATGCTCGAGGCCGGGGACGGGGCGAAGGCGTCGTACGCCCGGTTCCGCGACGCGTCGGACAACGAGTCGAACATCGTGAGCGATGACATCGAGCTCGATACACGAGCAGTGATCGAGTCGATCACGGAGGACACCGGTGGGGCCACGATGGTCGTCGATGACGGCATACACTTCACGCTGACGTCGGGCGAGACGTCCGGCACCGCCTACGTCGACATCGGGGATCAGGTGACCGATCTCGAGCTCTACGACGACGGGACCGGGGGCGACGCGACGGCCGACGACGGCGTCTACGAGCGAGACTACACCGTTGAGAACGGCGTCGAGGCCTTCCAGGCGTTCGTGACCGGGTACTTCCAGGACGAGGTCGGCAACGACGCGCAGCCCGTCGTGGCGTCCGGAACGGTGACGATCACCGATCTGCCGTCACCCGTGACGCTCGGCGACCCGATACCGCTGTCGAAGCGTGCGCTCGCGCTATCATGGACGCGGAACAACGACTCGGACTTCGCGAGCTACAAGGTCTATCGTTCGTATGTGCCGGGCGTCGAGACGTCCGGCGAGATCGAGCTTCTGGCCGAGATCACGAGCGCGCCGCAGACCGACTACACCGACACCGGGCTCGAGCCCGATTCGACGTACTACTACGCGGTCTACGTGCTCGACGACATCGGTCACTCCGTCGTCAGCAACGAGGTTGCGGGGACGACGATGGCGAACGAGCCGCCCGCCCCGGTCGAGCTCTATCAGCCGTGGGCGGCCGACACGACCACGATCGAGGTCTCCTGGTCGCAGAGCGACGAGGACGATTTCATGCAGTACGAGCTCATCGGCTGGGAGCAGATCCCGCCGAATCCTCCCGACTCCGCCGGGAAGCGGCTCCTGGTTCGGATCGACGTGCCGACCGACACGTTCTACACGCACGAGTCCCTGGTCGGCGGGACCCTCTACTGGTATCAGGTGGCCGTCGTCGATTCGTTCGGGGCGTCGGCGCTCTCCGACAGCATGGCGGGGACGCCGCGGCCGACCGTGAAGTAGCACGGACACCGCATCGCAGATCCTCCCGGGCCCGTTCGTTCCTACGAGCGGGCCCTTCTCCTTAACCCGACCGTGGTTCTGTCCTTCCCGCCCGCCACGGGCCCTTCTCCTTAACCCGACCGTTGTTCTGTCCTTCCCGCCCGCCACGGCACTTCTCCTTCTCCCTCCCAGCGGTCGATTCCCTGCTCTTGTAACAAGCTAATTGGCACAGCTTGTGCATACACAAGAACTATGAGAGAGCATCCCACGCAACAAGGAGCGACACAGAAATCTGGGAATCGTTGAGATCCTACGGGGCTGTGAGGCATCGAGAAGCCTCGGTCGCGCCGGGCCGGTGAACGTACCCCCCCACGGAAACTGGCCCACGGGTTTTCCACCGTACAGGCAACCCCCTATGCACCCGCCTCCGGTCCCGTGGATCTCAATGAGTCTCTCGGGTGCGAGCGGGGGTCCATTGAGACCGACCAAGTTCCCGAACAGCCGCACGGCAGCAGCCACCGCGGCGGTCACGCTGGCCGCGGTCGTTCTTGCGTCGCCCGCCGCGCTCAATGCGGAGGCGGCCGGCGAGTCCGATCGCGCCGTCCAGACCCACATCCTGATCGGGGTCACGCCCAGCGAGAGCTTCGGGGTGACCGTCGAAGGAGAGGAGATCGCGGGCGGGCCCGTCGTCTCGGACGAGCACGGCTTCGCGAGCTTCTCGTTCGACGACGCAGGCTACCCGGCGGGCGGGCTCACCGTCTGCCTCGTCGCTGACGGCTCGCTCGTCGTGTTTGGCGTCGAGGCCGACGAGATCAGCACGACCGGAGCCACGGTCCGGTGGCGGACCAACCAGCCCGCCGATTCGCGCGTCGAGTACGGCCCGACCGAGTCGTACGGCCTCTGGTCGGACCACGACCCCGCGCTCGTGACCGAGCACTCCGTCCGGGTCTCGGGCCTCGAGTCCGGGAGCCTCTATCACTTCCGCGTCGAGAGCGAGTCCGAGGGCGGAGTCACCGTGCTCTCGGGAGACTACACGTTCGAGACGTCGCTGGCGCCCCTCCTGATCAGCGACGTCGAGGTGACGGACGTGGGAACGACCTGGGCCGTCATCGACTGGACGACCGACCGGCCGGCGACCTCGCAGGTCGAACACGGCACGACGGCGCAGTACGGATCACTGACCCCCTTCGACGACGAGCTTGTGACGGATCACTCCGTGACGGTCACGGGGCTCTCCGTCGGGACCCTCTACCACTTCCGCGTGCTGTCGCGCGACGCCGGGCACGTCTTTGCGGCGTCCGGCGACGAGACCTTCGAGACCATGCTCATCGATCCGTTCGCGCCGCCGATCATCGGGAGCGTCACGGCCGAGGAGATCGCGCCGACCG